>JAUSNJ010000032.1 GCA_030645355.1 Rhodoferax sp.
CTGTTCAACCGCTTTGGCGAGCCCAATGTCTCGACCACCCTGATTTCAGCCGAGCTGGGCATCAGCCCGGGCAACCTGTACTACCACTACCCCGCCAAGGACGAGTTGATCAACTCCCTGTTTGACCGCTACGAAAAAGCACTCAACGAATTGCTCAATGCCAGCGACAGCGTGCGTGACGTGGAGGATGCCTGGTTTTTCATGCACACACTGTTCGAGCTGATCTGGCAGTACCGGTTCCTGTACCGTGACCTGAATGACCTGCTGAGCAAGAATCGCCGCCTGGAAACCCATTTCCAGTGGGTGCTCAAGAACAAGACCCGCTCCGTCAAGGCCATGCTCGACAGCATGAACCGCTCGGGCGCCATCCGCATTGACTCGCGGGAAATGGAGCCGACGGCTACCAGCATGGTGGTCGTGTTGACCTACTGGCTTAGCTTCGAATACGTGAAAGATCCGCGCAATGCGCTGGAACCCGAAAGCGCGCAGGCAGCCTTGCTACGCGGCGCACACCATGTACTGAACCTGCTGGTACCCTACCTTGAAGCGGATCAGCGCAACCATTTGCTCAAACTGGTGGGAGCCTACACCACCCCTAACACGGCCTAGCGAACACCACCACTACAAGAACAAAATTTCCGCTGCGCGCCATGCACAGCAGGCAAATACCAGAAAAGAGGAGACACACCATGGCGCCATGGACCGCATTCCCACACAGCGGCGACTACCGATTTGACGCTTGCCGCGTCAAGGAACACTGGAACCAGCTACACGCCGGCGACCTGGAGCCGCTTCCGCAGGATAAGCAGGTCCTCACAGCATGGGCGCTATTTCATGGTGGCGAGTTTGAAAAGGCGGCCGAGGTCGGTTTGCAGGCAGGTGCTGCTGGCAGGACGGTGGCCAACAAGGCCACCTGTGTCTACGCCCACTATCTCGAACCCCGGGAAAAACATCGCCAGCGCTTGTTTCTGCAGGTTGCAGACCGTGCGGCCGAGCAGGCCGCAGCAGAGCCCGGCAATGCCAATGCGTACTATTGGCAGGCATATGCCCTGGGACGTTACAGCCAGGGAATCAGTGTTGCCAAAGCGCTGGCGCAGGGTGTGGGAGGCAAGGTCAAGTCCGCGCTGGAGTCTGCCATCCGTCTGCAGCCTGGCCACGCCGACGCCCTCGTTGCATTGGGTGCATTCCATGCCGAAGTCATCGACAAGGTCGGTACGCTAATTGGCAACATGACCTACGGAGCCA
This sequence comes from Rhodoferax sp., assembly GCA_030645355.1. GTDB lineage: Bacteria > Pseudomonadota > Gammaproteobacteria > Burkholderiales > Burkholderiaceae_C > Allorhodoferax. Next base: position 1,246 of record JAUSNJ010000032.1, read on the forward strand.
AAAAAGAAACCAGCCTGAACCTGTTCGAACGGGCCCTCAGTCTCCATCCGCAATCGGCCATCGCCAAGATTGAGTACGCCAACGCGCTCGTCATACTGGATGGTGACAAACGTATGGCGGAGGCCACCCAGTACTATGAACAGGCCGCCGCAATGGCGGCACTCGATGCGACGCAGCGGCTCGACGTGGAGATGGCCCTGACGGAACTGGCTGGCTGATAGAGCACCCCGCACAGTGGGCAGCCCGGCGGTGAGACTAGCTGGCCTCACCCCAGGGCAGCATCAGGGTCACCATAGCCAGCTTGTTGAACTCCGGCTCAAACTGGTCGATGATATTCTGGGGATCGGGGCATAGCGTCGCGTCCGACACCACGCCGAACTGCACACCTCCGCCGTAGCTGAGGATGGAGACACCCAGACCGACGGTTCCGCTCTGTGGTACCCAGACCAGGTTTTCCTCTATGGTCGAGCCACAAAACTTCAGCTTTTCACGCGGGCCGGGCACATTGGTCATCACGGCGGTCGTCTTCCGTGAAAACAGTCCCAGCATGGCATCCTGCATCGGCTTGACCAAAGTCCCCGCCACTGCCAGCAGGCCAAACGCCAACAAGGGCTGCATGCTGCCCTTGAGCCCCTGCATGCGTCGGCGCACTTCGTAGACGCGTTCGATCGGATTGTCCAGGCCGATCGGCAACACCAGTGGCGCCAGGCCAAACTGGTTGCCTAGCTGGTAGGCCTTGTCCAGGGCCCGCAGGTTGACAGGCACCATGGCACGGATCTCCTTGCCATCGATGGCATCACCATGCGCCCTGAGATACTCCCCAATGGCCCCTGCCACGCAACTGAGCAGTACATCGTTGATTGAGCAATTCAAGGCCTTGCCAACAGCCTTGACATCGGCCAGCGGAAGCGGCGCACACCAGGCAACCCGCTTGGCGTGCCCCGGCGTACCCTTCAGCCGCGTGGCCGAGTCGTCCGCCATCAGCGCCAACGCCGCGAGGTCAGCGACGGCGTGAAAGGCCAGCTTGGCAAGGTCCGCTGTGCCGTGCATGCCTCGCTCCACACCTTTTTGCGGCTCCATCAACAATCCCATGGACCGTACCGCTCCTTCTCCTGCGGCGCCGAGCGCCTTGACCGTCATATTGGTAAACGGCTTGAGCAAAGAGTCTGCGATCCAATCCTCGGCACCTTCCAGCCCTTCGTGGTGGACATGGTGGGGATGCTCTGGCGGCGGGAGGCCGCTATCGACGAGCGACTGGGTGACAGATATCAAGGCAATGCCGTCCGCGATGCAATGGTGAATCCGCACCATCAAGGCGGAACCGCCCTTGTAGTTCTTGACCAGATGAAACTGCCACAAGGGGTGCTGCCGGTCCAGCGGCTGCATGGTCAGCTCCGCGAGCCGATCCTGCAAGGCCTCCTGCTCGCGACCCGCAGGTTTTCTGGGTAGCTTTTCGATCACCAGATGGTGATCCAAATCGAACGCCGGGTCATCGACCCAAGTCGCGCCGGCGGCATCTTCGACCGCACACTGCATGAAGCGTGGGTATTTGAGCAACCGTTCCTCGATGCGCTGGCGCAAATCCGCTAACCGGATGCTGGGCTTGAGAACCCAAACACCCACAATCATCATCAGGTTGGACGGGGAGTCCATGCGCAGCCATGCCGTATCGACCTTGCTCATGCGTTCGCCATACAAACCCAGGGCGCCCGCCAATGCATGGGTTACATCGTCCTGCAGCACATGGGTAGGGCCAGTCTGCCGCTTGGGCGGCGGGGCGGCGTCCTTGGCTTTGACTCGGGTAACCATAGGTTCTCCAGAACACAGTGAAACGGGGGCAAACCTGCATCTTGCCCCCTTGCCAGGCCCAGCGCGTGGGCTTGGCGGCTACTGTACTATTCTTCCGGTCCATCCCGCCGTAAGATACGGGACAAATATCTACCCCCAACCAACCGGAGTACCTCATGGCCGATCTGAAAAAACAATTCGAAGCCGCCGTCGCCAATTCCAAAAACCTGAGCGAGCGTCCCGACAATGCAACCCTGCTGAAAATTTATGCCCTGTACAAGCAGGCCAGCTCTGGCGACAACAGCGAGAAGAAACCAGGGTTTGTCGACATGGTGGGCCGCGCCAAGTGGGATGCCTGGAACAACCTGAAAGGCATGACCACCAAAGACGCAATGCAGCAATACGTGGACCTGATAGAGTCATTGAGCTAAACCATCCCCAGCCCTCGTCCATGCCGCATATGCAGCTACAAAAACAATAGCACCAATGGCGCTATTGTTTTTTGGTGTGGGCCTTCTTGGCGGCCGCCTTGGGGGCCAGCAGGTCGTCCAGATTCTTGACGATTTCGGCTTCGATGCGCCCTTTGAAGGCGCCCAGCAAAAAACCCAATTTGGCGTCTAGATCAAAATGGTCCGACGTGACATGCAGGACGCCATGCACCCCGGAGCGCTTGAACAGGACGCGGTCTTCTTTTGCACCCTTCTCGTAGGTGCATTCCATGTCGAACTCGGCTTCTACATGTTCGGCCCAGGTCATGGCAATTTTTCGTGCTGCCGCCAGAGTCAGGGAATGCTCGCGCCGGATGTGAAGATCTGCCAAGGCTGTACTCCTAAAGTAGGATGGTGGTGCGGGATTGGTTCATACTCGAGCGCACCATGCTATACAAATTCAAATCCAAAGTCACGGCAGATCTCATCATGCTGGAGCCCAACGGGCGCCAGATGCTGACGCTGATCGGCAAATCCGGATCGCTGTCCAAAGGAATTCTGGAGCTGCAAGATATACCGGCGGCCATCTCCGCGCTGGAGCGCGCGATTGCCGAGGACGAGGAAGTACAGCAGCAACGACTGCGCGAGGCACTCGCGGCCGGAGAAAAACTGGCCCGCTCCGACGTGGTGTCCCTGCGCCAGCGGGCCGTGCCCTTCATCGACATGCTCAAGCGCTGCCAGGCCGCCGGCAAGGAAATCGTTTGGGGGGTTTAGTCGCTGCCGTGCCGCCAGCGGCCGCAGATCAATCCGCGTAAACGCCAGCGGCCTTGATGACGGGGCTCCACTTGGCGATTTCGGCCGCAACAAACTTCTTGTGCTCTGCTGGCTCCATGCGTTTGTCGCTCACCACGACCGCCCCCAGGCCCTCCTGCTTCTTGATGAAATCGGCATCCTTCAGGGCCACCTTCAAGGCGGCGTTGATTTTGGCGACCACGTCTGCAGGTGTGCCTTTGGGTGCGTACAGCCCGTGCCAGATGGTGACCTCAAAACCCTTCAGCCCCATGTCCTGCAAGGTTGGCAGATCTTTCAACGCGGGTGTCGTCAAGGGCTTGGAGCTGGTTACGGCATAGGCCTGCACCTTCTTGGCTTCAATCTGCGTGGTGGTATTGGTGGTCTGGTCACACATGAAGTCGATTTGTCCACCAATGAGGTCCGTCATGGCCGGCGCAGTGCCCTTGTAGGGCACAGTCGTCATGTCCACCCCCAGCGCGTTCTGGAACATCAGGCCACACAAGTGCGAGGCCGAACCTACACCCGCATTGCCCAAGTTGATCTTGCCCTTGTTCTGCCCAATCCAGACAGTCAACTCCTTGTAGTTCTTCGCTGGCAGGCTGGGGCGACCAATCAGGGTCATGGGCACATCGTTGACCATGCCCACATACTCAAAATCGGTCTCCACCTTGAACGGGATATTGCGCACCAAGGTCGGCATGGTGGCCATGCCGATATGGTGCAGCAGCAGGGTGTAACCATCTGGTGCAGCCTTGGCTACCTTGTTGGCACCAATAGAGCCCCCGGCGCCTGCGGCGTTTTCCACCAGGATGCTGACACCCCCCATGGGCTTGCGCATCGCCTCAGCTAAATCACGCGCAACGCGGTCGGTCGGTCCACCCGCGGAAAACGGCACTACGATGGAAATCGCCTTGGATGGATACGTATCAGCAAAGGCAACCAGGGCCGAGGCCGTAGCGATAGCAGTGAGCAGTTTTTTCATATTGAGAGTTCCTTGGGACGAATACCTACAGCCTAGCGCCAGCCTATCCGATTGCCATGCTGGAAACTACCTAGTTCCCGCAACCACCTTACACCGCGCAGGGCTACTTGTAGCTGCGGGCATCCTCGATCACTTTGCCGTCGTTGGGCAACGAACCGGGCGCCAGTATTTCGACCTGACCGCGCAGTTTGGTGACATCGCGGATGGCTTCCTCAATGCGCGCAGACAGATTGCCAGACCCGTCGTTGGCCTCGACCCGCAGAGTCATCTGGTCGTTTGCCATTTCTCCACTGACCACCAGACGGGCGCGGGCCACCTCGGCAAAGCGTTTCACAATCTCGTCTACCTGCTTGGGATGAACAAACATGCCACGGATCTTGGTGGTTTGGTCGGCACGCCCCATCCAGCCCTTGATGCGGGCATTGGTGCGACCGGTAGGGCAGGTGCCGGGCAGCAGGGCGGACAGATCACCGGTGCCAAACCGGATCAGGGGATACGAGGGGTTCAGCGTGGTGACGACGAGTTCCCCCACCTCGCCCTCGGCGACCGGGTCGCCGGTTCCGGGACGCACAATTTCGACAATCACCCCTTCATCCAGCACAAGGCCCTCGCGGGCAGACGTCTCGTAGGCAATCAGGCCCAGATCGGCTGTCGCGTAGCACTGGTAGCCATCGATGCCACGGGCGGTAAACCAGTCGCGCAAACTCGGCGGGAATGCCTCACCACCAAACATGGCCTTGGTAACACTGGGCAAGCTCACGCCCATGTCGGTGGCCTTTTCCACGATGATTTTCAGAAAACTCGGTGTGCCGATGTAGCCCGCGGGCTGCAACTCGCGCATGGCCTGCACCTGCTGTTCGGTCTGGCCGGTGCCACCTGGGAAGACGGTGCAGCCCATGGCGTGGGCACCCGTCTCCATCATGGAACCCGCGGGTACAAAGTGGTAGCTGAAGCTGTTGTGGATCAGTTCGCCCGGCCGGAAACCGGCAGCAAAGATGGCACGGGCCATGCGCCAATAGTCGCGGGCTGTGCCCTCGGGTTCGTAGATCGGACCGGGACTGGCAAATACACGGGGCATGGCAGCGCCGTACCCCAGCGCGCTGAAGCCCCCAAACACATTGCCAGCCGCCACGGCGCCCTCTTCGCCCTGGCGTGCGGCCTGCTGACGCTGCTGCAGCTCGTGCTTGCGAATCACCGGCAGCCGTGCCAACGCGGCGCGGTCCACCACACTGGCGGTGTCCACGTCCCGCAGCAAGTCGGCAAAGGCCACCGATGCCTGTTTGGCATGGGCCAGCTGCGCCGGCAGTGCCGCCATCAGCGCGGCCTCGCGCTGGGCGGGTGAACGGGTCTCCAATAGGTCGAAAGAATCACTCACAAACGCATCCTCCTCGTTGAGGCGGCCATGCGCAGCAAGCCGCCCTTCCAGAAATACCGTGGAACCGGCTCCGCCGAGCCACCGGTGTCGCCCCCTGCAAGGGGGAAAGCGGCCACACGCAGTGGGCAAGCCGGGGGGTGTTCATCATGCAAGCCAGCGCTTGCGGCGCTTGTAGCTCTTAACGTCCTTGAAGCTCTTGCGCTCGCCGCCACCCATGCCGAGGTAGAACTCCTTGACATCCTCGTTGGTGCGCAGGTAATCGGCTGCGCCGTCCATCACCACGCGACCCGACTCCATGATGTAGCCATAGTCGGCGTACTTCAGCGCCATGTTGGTGTTCTGCTCCGCCAGCAGAAAGGTGACCTTTTCCTTGGCATTGAGGTCTTTGACGATCTCAAACACCTCTTCCACAATCTGCGGTGCCAGCCCCATGGAGGGCTCGTCGAGCAGCACCATGCTGGGGTTGGCCATCAGGGCCCGTCCAATGGCGCACATCTGTTGCTCGCCCCCAGATGTGTAGGCCGCCTGGCTGGTACGCCGTGTCTTGAGGCGCGGAAAGTAGTTGTAAACCTTCTCCAGATTGGCAGCGACTTCGGCCTTGCTCTTGCGGGTGTAGCCGCCCGTAAGCAGGTTCTCCTCAATCGTCAGGTGGGCAAAACAGTGTCGACCTTCCATGACCTGCACCACGCCGCGCTGCACCAGGTCGGCCGGTGACAGGTTTTCAATACGTTCGCCACGCAACTCGATGGAGCCTTTGGTGACCTCTCCGCGCTCGCCCGCCAGCAGGTTGGACACCGCCCGCAATGTAGTGGTCTTGCCCGCTCCATTGCCACCCAGGATGGCCACAATGCCGCCTTCGGGCACCTGCAGGGACACACCCTTGAGCACCAGGATCACGTGGTTGTAAATGACCTCAATGCCATTCACGTTGAGAACAATATTTTTCGTTTCACTCATGGTGCTAGTTCCGTTCAAACCAAATGAAAGCCCCGCAACGCGACCCTTTCATTTGGCGGCCCGTCAGGGCCGCCGTTGTCATCAGGACTGGCAATCCGCAGGGGTACGGGGTGTCAGCTTCTTGTCGGCGGCATACTTGGCCGCCGTGGTCTTGACCAGTGGCTTCAGAATCATCTCGTCGGCCTGCAGCCAGTCAGACGAGAAGTTCCACTTCTTGCCATCCCAGGTGTGCACACGCGCCCAGTTGGAGCCCATATGGTCTGCGCAGGTGGTGGCAATGGGGCGCATCACGCCGGCAAAGCCCAGGGCGTCCAGCTTCTTCTGGTCCAGCGCCAGGTTCTCGTAACCCCAGCGTGCCTGCTCGCCCGTCACCCACTTGCCCTTGCCAAAACGCTCCTGCGCGCGGCGCACGCCTTCCACTGCCAGCATGGCACTCATGGCGCCACGCATGTACAGCACCTGGCCCACTTCTTCCTTGGGTCCGGTGCCTTCGCCCTTGCCGTGGACTTTGTCCAGGATTTCCTTCACCACAGCAGAGTTTGGCTCCGCACCGTGCTGCATGGTCACCGCGTTGTAGCCCTTGGCGCCTTCGCCCACATCCTTCACATCCGGCTCAGCACCGGACCACCACACTCCATACATCTTCTCGCGGGGATAGCCGGTTGCCTGTGCCTCTTTGAGGGCGGTGGAATTCATCACACCCCAGCCCCACAGCAACACGTAGTCGGGCTTGGCCTGACGGACCTGCAGCCAGGTGGCCTTCTGGTCCACGCCGGGTGCGGTGACGGGCAGCAATTGCAGGTTGAAACCCAACTGCGCGGCACGCTCTTGCAACAGGGGGATAGGTTCTTTTCCATATGGGGAGTCGTGGTACACCAGAGTGACCTTCTTGCCCTTGAGCTTGTCCATGCCGCCTTCCTTTTTGCCGATGGTCTGCACCAGGGCATCAGCCGCCAGCCAGTAGGTGCCGGCCAGAGGGAAGTTCCACTTGAACACGGTGCCGTCCTGGCTCTCGCTGCGGCCATATCCAGCCGTGATCAATGGAATCTTGTCGCCAGGGGCTTTCTCAGTCAGTGCAAAGGTGATGCCGGTTGACAGGGGCTGAAACACCGTGGCCCCTCCGTTCTTGCCTTTGAGGCGCTCGTAGCACTCCACGCCCCGGGCGGTGTCATAGCCGGTCTCGCACTCTTCGTAAATGATCTTGACGCCGTTAATGCCACCACGCGCGTTGGTCAGCTTGAGGTAGTCGGAATATCCGTTCGCCCATGGCACGCCATTGGGAGCGTAGGGGCCGGTTCTGTAAGGCAGACCCGGGAAGAATTGCTCCTTGGCCTGCGCGAAGGCGCCGGCACCGGCAGCGGCCAGCACACTGGCCAGAACAACGTTGCGAATTTTCATCAAAGTCTCCTAAAGATCGGCATTGGGATGCCTGTGGTTAACGAACGAACAACACGGTGAAGAACCATCAATCCATCAGTGGGGGAACGGCCACAAACGCAGTTTCTGCTTGGACAGTGACCACAACTTGGCCAGGCCATGGGGCTCCACAATCAGGAACCACACAATCAGGGCGCCGAAAATAATCAGTTCCGCATGCGAAATACCGGCCGTGGAAATCTCCACGCCAAACAGGCTTCCCAACACGGGCAAAAACTGGTTCAGGAAAATGGGCAACAACACAATGAAGCCAGCACCAAAGAAACTGCCCATGATGGAGCCCATACCGCCGATGATCACCATGAACAGCATCTTGAACGACATGTCCACGGAAAAGGCCGCTGGTTCCCAGGCACCCAGGTAGACAAATCCCCACAGGGCTCCGGCCACGCCGACGATAAAGGAACTGACTGCAAAGGCGCTGAGCTTGGCGTACATCGGGCGGATACCGATCACCGCAGCGGCCACGTCCATGTCGCGGATGGCCATCCATTCGCGCCCCACCGCACCGCGCACCAGGTTCTTGGCCAGCAGAGCCACGACGACCAGGATGGACAGGCACAGGATGTATTTGGAGATCGGGCTTTCTATCGGCAGTCCCAGGACCTGCAGACCCGACACCGACACCGAACCGGACGGCGCGTCATTGGTGAACCACTTGATGCGCAGAAACATCCAGTCGCTGAAGAACTGCGCGGCCAGCGTGGCCACCGCCAGATACAGTCCCTTGACACGCAGGCTGGGTAGCCCGAACAGAATGCCGAATGCACTGGAGCACAGTCCGCCCAGCACGAGTGCCGCCAACAGGGGCATGCCCGGCACACGCACAAAGAAGTTGAACGCCGCATAGGCACCCACGGCCATGAAGGCCCCCGATCCCAGGGAAATCTGGCCGCAATAGCCCACCAGAATGTTCACGCCCAGGGCAGCCAGAGACATGATCAAAAAGGGGATGAAGATGGCGCGAAACATGTAATCGCTGCCCAACATGGGAACCACCAGGAATGCTGCGGCGATCAGCAACAGGATCGCCCAGCGGTCCTGCGCGATAGGGAAGATCTGCTGATCCGCCCGGTAGGTCGTTTTGTACTGACCGTTTTCTCTATAAAACATATTCTTTACCCAATCAGTTTCTGGTCAGACACGGTCAATGATCTTCTCGCCGAACAGACCCTGGGGTCTGACCAGCAGGAACAGCAGCGCCAGCACATAGGCAAACCAGATCTCGATGCCGCCGCCCACGTAGGGGCCTAAAAAGACCTCGGACAGCTTCTCGCCCACACCAATGATCAGACCGCCGACGATGGCACCCGGCACCGACGTCAAACCGCCCAAAATCACCACCGGCAGGGCCCGCAGCGCAACCGTCGTCAGCGAAAACTGCACGCCCAGTTTGCTGCCCCAGATCATGCCGGCCACCAGGGCCACCACACCGGCCACACACCAGACAATGACCCAGATGCGGTTCAGCGGAATGCCGATACTTTGTGCTGCCTGGTGGTCATCGGCCACGGCACGCAGGGCGCGGCCGGTTGCGGTCTTCTGGAAGAACAGGCTCAGGGCCGCCACCAGTACGGCAGCTATCAGGGCCGCGTACAGGTCCTCCTTGTTGATCAGGATGCCGCCCTCAAACATTTGCTCGAATGCCATGATGGGTTCCTTGGGCATGCCCACATCAATCTTGTAGATGTCGCTGCCAAAGATCGTCTGGCCCATGCCATCCAGAAAGTAGCTGATCCCCAGCGTGGCCATCAGCAGGGTAGTGCCCTCCTGATTGACAAGATGGCGCAAAACCAGGCGCTCAATGATCCAGGCGACCACGAACATCAGAAAACCTGCGATGCCGAAAGCGATCAGGTTCGCTGCAACCGGACTGGTGATGCCGGTCCAGGCCGGAATCCACTCGGCAAACCGGGCCATCGCCAGCGCAGCGAACAGCACCATCGCGCCCTGCGCAAAGTTGAACACGCCAGATGCCTTGTAAATCAGCACAAAGCCCAGCGCCACCAGTGAATAGAGCATGCCCGCCATCAGGCCGCCCAGCAAAGTTTCTAAAAAGAAAGCCATGAGTCTGTCCTTAGTGCGAGGTGCCGAGGTAGGCGCTGATCACGTCGGGGTTGTTGCGCACCTCTTCGGGTGTGCCGTCACCTATCTTCTTGCCGTAGTCGAGCACCACGACGCGGTCGGAGATGTCCATGACCACGCCCATGTCGTGCTCGATCAGAACAATCGTGGTGCCAAACTCGTCATTCACATCCAGCACGAAGCGGCACATGTCCTGCTTCTCTTCCACATTCATGCCGGCCATGGGTTCGTCCAACAGCAGCACTTTCGGCTCCATGGCCAGGGCACGTCCCAGGTCGACGCGTTTTTGCAGACCGTAGGGCAATTGCCCCACGGGCGTCTTGCGAAAGGCCTGTATCTCCAGGAAATCGATGATGCGCTCAACCGCTTCGCGGTGCATGATTTCCTCGCGCTCGGCGGGGCCAATGCGCAGCGCCTGCATCAGGAGGTTGCTCTTGATTTTCAGGTTGCGCCCGGACATGATGTTGTCCAGCACGCTCATGCCCTTGAACAGAGCCAGGTTCTGAAAGGTGCGGCCAATGCCCATCACCGCCACCTGGTGGCTGTTCATGTGCTTGAAGGTCTGGCCGCGAAAGCTGATGGACCCCTGCTGCGGCGTGTACACGCCGTTGATGCAATTGAGCATGGAACTCTTGCCCGCACCGTTGGGACCGATGATGGCGCGCACCTCGTGCTCGCGCACGTCAAACGAAATGTCGGTCAGCGCCTTGACGCCACCGAAACCCAGGGAAATATTCTTGACCTCAAGAATGACTTCCCCAATCTTCTTTTTCGCCCCGATGGGGGCCACTGCTGCGGGTGTTGCGGTACTCATGCTGCGGCCTTCACCGGTGCAAAGGTCTTGGTATCGTCGATCTTCAGGGTGGCACTGACCTTGCCGGTGCGCCCGTCCTCGAACTTGACCTGGGTTTCAATAAACTGCGATGTCTTGCCGCCATACAGGGCGTCAATCAGCACGTCGTAGCGCTCGGCGATGAAGCCACGGCGGACCTTGTTGGTGCGGGTCAGTTCGCCGTCGTCAGCGTCCAACTCCTTGTGCAACACCAGGAAGCGGCTGACCTGGCTGCCGGCCAGCAGGGTGTCGACACTGAGGTCGGCGTTGACCTTTTCCACGCACTCCTTGATCAGCTGGTAGACCTCGGGCTTCTGCGCCAGATCGGTGTAGCCCGCATACGGCAGGTTGCGCCGTTCGGCCCAGTTGCCCACCGCGTCGAAATCGATATTGATGAACACACAGACCTTGTCGCGGCCGTCGCCATAGGCCACCACTTCCTTGATGTGCTGGAAGAACTTGAGCTTGTTTTCCACATACTTGGGCGCGAACATGGCGCCATCGTTGGCACCGCCCTTGATGCGACCCACGTCTTTGACGCGATCAATGATCTTGAGGTGGCCATTGGCATCAATGAAGCCAGCGTCACTGGTGTGGTACCAGCCGCCCTCGGTCAGCACCTCGGCCGTGGCGGCCGGGTTTTTGTAGTATTCCTTGAGCAGGCCCGGCGACTTGACCAGGATCTCGCCGTTGTCGGCGACCTTGATTTCCACGCCTTCGCAGGGCACACCCACCGTGTCGGCCCGTGCTTCGTGGTCGGGCTGCAGGCAGACGAACACGGCGGTCTCGGTGGAACCGTAGAGCTGCTTGAGGTTGATACCGATGGAGCGGAAGAAACTGAACAGGTCTGGACCAATGGCCTCACCCGCCGTGTAGGCCACGCGCACGCGGCTCATGCCCAGCGTGTTGCGCAAGGGGCCGTAAACGAACAGGGTGCCCAGCGCATACAGCAGGCGGTCCATGGTCGACACCGACTTGCCATCCATCAGCGTGGGGCCCACGCGCTTGGCAATGCCCATGAAGTAATGGAACATGTTGCGTTTGATGGCACCGGCGTCTTCCATGCGGATCATGACGCTGGTCAGCAGGCCTTCAAACACGCGCGGTGGCGCAAAGTAATAGGTCGGTCCAATTTCCTTCAGGTCGATGGTGACCGTGGCGGCGGACTCGGGGCAGTTCACGACATAGCCGCAGGCCAGCCACTGGGCATACGAAAAGATGTTCTGGCCAATCCAGGCCGGCGGCAGATAGGCCAGCACCTCTTCCGTGTCGGTGAGTTTGTCAAAGTCGGCGCCCACGCGGGCCCGATTGAGCAGCGAGTTGTGGGTGTGCACCACGCCCTTGGGGTTGCCCGTGGTGCCGGAGGTGAAGAACATGGCGCCCACGTCATCGGGCAAGGCCCGGTTGACCTCGGCTGCATAGAACTCCGGGTGCAGCGCCACAAAGGCCTTGCCAGCCGCCTGCAGTTCGTCCAGGGACGCCAGGCAGGCCTCATCGTACTTGCGCAGGCCACGCGGGTCGTCAAAGTAGATGCGCTCCAACTGCTGGCACTGGTCACGAATCTCCAGCAGCTTGTCGACCTGCTCCTGGTCTTCGGCAAAGGCAAACCGCACTTCGGCGTTGTTGATCGGGAAGACGCATTCGGCGGCGGCGGCGTCCTGGTACAGCGGCACGGGAATGGCGCCCAGCGATTGCACGGCCAGCATGGTGGCGTACAGGCGCGGCCGATTGGCCCCCACCACCACCATGTGCTCACCCCGGCGCAAACCGGCCTGGTGCAGGCCCGCGGCGATGTGCTGCACCATGGCCAGCAAGTCGGCCCAGGACAGCGACTGCCAGATGCCGTATTCCTTCTCACGCATGGCGGGAGCGTCGGGACGCTGACTCGCGTGCTTCTGGAGTAACCGTGGAAAAGTCGTTTGCATTCCGTATCCTTGTCGCCTGTGCCCAAGCCTTTTTGCCGCGCAAACAGGCTTTGTATGGATGCGATTATTAGCCAGCCGTTTGACGTCAGGTTGTCGTTTGGACGACAATTCCTTTCTTTCTCGGTAGGTGTTTTCCCTTCACTTTCTGCCAACTTACAGAGTCTGCGCATGCAAACCGATTCCGCCCTCCACCTGCGACGCCGCGCATTGACCGCAGGCGAACTCGATGCCATTCCCTGGATCCATTTGCTCTCCAGCCTGGAGCGTGACCGCGCCGTCGATGACCTGAAAATCGCCGATGCCGCCCCCGGTGAATACATCTGCCGCATGGGCCGCCCCGTGACCTACTGGTTTGGCGTAGTGGACGGCTTGCTGAAGATGAGCAGCGACAACGCCGAGGGCCAGACCATGACCTTCACCGGTGTGCCACCGGGCGGCTGGTTTGGCGAGGGCACGGCCATGAAGCGGGAAACCTACCGCTACAACATCCAGGCCCTGCGCAAGAGCATGGTGGCCGGCCTGCACGTGGACACTTTCCACTGGCTACTGGACCACTCCATCGGCTTCAACCGCTTTGTCATGAACCAGCTCAACGAGCGTCTGGGCCAGTTCATCGCCGCACGCGAGATCGACCGCATGACCAACCCCGACATACGTGTCGCCCGCAGCCTGGCGTCCCTCTTCAATCCGGTGCTCTACCCCGGCGTCGGCGAGGTGCTGCGCATCACGCAGCAGGAGCTGGCCTACCTGGTGGGCCTGTCGCGCCAGCGGGTCAACGAGGCGCTGACGGCGCTGGCTGCCCAGGATGCGATCAAGGTGGAATATGGGGGGTTAAGGGTGATGGATCTGCAGGCCTTGCGCAGTCGGATGAGTTTTCGCTGAGCGCCCCGCTGGCCCACCCGCAACATGGCACCGGCCATGGTCTGGTCGTCTTGCGGGGGGGCTACATCCCCAGGGATTTCAGGAGTGCGTCCTGGTCGCTCAAATCCTGCGCGGCTAGCGCGGCGCCGGGCGTCTGCTGGCTGGTGCCGCGTTGGGCCTCAGCCTGCGCAATCACTTCGTCCGGGGAAAGCGCCTCGTGAACCTCAAAGTCGTGCAGCTTGATGAACTCGGTGCGGTCAATCGCCAGCTCCAGGTAAAAAATATTGTTGCGCCCGGTATAGAACGTCACGCGGCGTGACTCAGGCTGGTCCAGTTGGGTGTCCACGCTCAGCACCACCTGCTTGCTCAGCACCAGCATCTTGGGCTGGTTTTGGGTGATATTGGTCTGCAGCTCGCGCCGCACCTTGCCGGTGAAGTCCCCCACAATCTGGTTCATCAGCTCGCCCATGATGTTGCTCACTTCGTCGGACGTGTGGGCCAGCGCCAATTCGCTCTTGGGCATACCCATGTGCAGCATGTAGCTCTCGTACAGCTCCATGGCGGTCGCGGCCGAAAAATTGAGCACGACCAGACCCGAAAAGCCGCCGTCAAACAGCACAAAGCAGCCAATGTCGGGTTTGAGGCAGGTCTTGGTGATGCGCTGAACCATGCCGGAATAGTGGATCGGGCACTGGGTCGCCGCGGTCAGCACCCGGGTAACCGAGTTGCACAGGCTTGTCAGAATGTCCTCGGTCCCGTACACCACGGCAGATTCTTGCCAAGTTTTCACCATAATTAATCTCTCCAGCCAAAAAGTTGACTGTACAACGGCCAGGCACTCTGCGCCAGCCGTTTGCGCCGCTGCGCGGCCCAACGCCGAAGGCACTTCGCCAATTGGCCTCCAGCCCTCGTAAAATAAGCACACTCAGCTACAAAAGAGATAGCAAATGACAGACTCCAAACCACCTGGCCCCGTCTTCCGTCGCGCCGCGCCACCACCCGGCAAAGCAACGGCCAGCCGGGCCGCCATTCCCGCCGGGCAGACCAACACCGCGGCCCACGGCGCCAACGGCACCGTGCGGCTGAACAAGCGCATGGCGGAGCTGGGCCTGGCGTCGCGCCGCGAGGCCGACGACTGGATTGCCAAGGGCTGGGTCAAGGTCAACGGCAAGGTCGCCGAGATGGGCATGCAGGTCTCGCCCGACGCCCGCATCGAGGTCACCCAGCAGGCCAAGGGAGCCCAAGCCAACCAGGTGACGATTCTGCTGAACAAGCCCATTGGCATCGTCAGCGGCCAGGCCGAGGACGGCCACCAACCCGCCATCACCTTGATCCAGCCGCAAAACCGGTGGGCCGACGACAACGCCCGCTTCTTCTTCAACCCCAGCCAGCTCAGAAGCCTGGTGCCCGCCGGCCGGCTGGACATCGACTCCACCGGCTTGCTGGTGCTGACCCAGGACGGCCGCGTGGCGCGCCAGCTGATTGGCGAAGACTCGGGCATGGAGAAGGAATACCTGGTGCGGGTGGTCTACACCGGCGTGGCCAACCCGGCGGCTGCCACCTCGGCCGCCGCCACGTATGGCGCACGTGCAGCCGTGCGCCCTGCACCGCCCACGCAGCTGAGCCGCATTGACGATGACGACCCTGTCAGCACGGATGTGCAATCGGTCTTTCCCGCGGACAAGCTGCGCCTGTTGCGCCATGGTCTGAGCCTGGACAACCAGGCGCTCAAGCCCGCCAAGGTGGAGTGGCAAAACCCCGAGCAATTGCGCTTTGTGCTGGTGGAAGGCAAGAAGCGCCAGATCCGGCGCATGTGTGAGCTGGTCGGCCTGAAGGTCGTGGGCCTCAAGCGCGTGCGTGTCGGCAAGGTCATGCTGGGCAACCTGCCCGTGGGGCAGTGGCGCTACCTGGCGCCGCATGAGAGTTTCTGATGGCCAAGCCCCTGCGGCATCTGCGTCCGTCTGACCTGCGCGCCGTGGCGCAACTGGCCACCCAGGCGACCCGCGGCGTGGCCACCATGGCCGAGGGCGTGCACCATGCCGTGCTGGGCACCATGGGCCTAGCTGGCGACAAGGCCAGTCAGCAGACCAACGGCATTCCCGGCTTTGTCTACCGCACCGTGCACGGCGTCACCGAACTGGTCGGCCAGGGGCTGCAGGCGGCCTTCACCAAGCTGGAGCCGCTGCTGGAATCGTTGGTGGATGCACCACCCGACACCCCGGAGCGCGAGGCGGTGCTGGCCGCGCTGAATGGCGTGCTGGGTGACCAGCTGGAGCAGACCCACAACCCGCTGGCCACGCCCATGACGCTGCGCTATCGGGGCCGGGTGCTGAACCTGAACGCCCTCCCACCCGCCATGCCGGATGCGACCGGCAAGGTCTTGCTGCTGATCCACGGCCTGTGCATGAATGAGCTGCAATGGACGCCGGGCGAACCCGCTGCCAACGGCAAGGCTGTGGCCAACATAGGCGCCACACTTGAATCGGAGCTGGGCTACACGCCCGTTTACCTGCGCTACAACACCGGCCGGCATACCTCGCACAATGGGCGCGAACTGGCCGCCATGCTGGAGCAACTGCTGGCGCACTGGCCAGTGCCGGTGAAGGAACTCACCTGCGTCGTCCACAGCATGGGCGGCCCGTCATCCGCAGCGCCATCCACGCCGCGCAGCAAGCCCAGTTGCACTGGCCACGACAACTCAAAAACATTGTTTTCCTGGGAACACCCCACCACGGCGCCCCGCTGGAGCGCGCCGGCAACTGGATCGATGTGGTGCTGGGCGCCACACCTTTCAGCAAGCCATTTGCCAAGCTGGGCCAATTGCGTAGCGCGGGTATTACCGATCTGCGCTATGGTTTTGTGTTGGACGCCGACTGGGCCGGTCAGGACCGTTTCAAGCGCAAACCCGACAGCCGCCAACCCCTGCCACTGCCCGAGGGCGTGGCCTGCTACACCGTGGCGGCGACCCTGGCCAAACCGCGCAGCCTGCTGGCCGAGCGCCTGGTGGGCGATGGGCTGGTGCCGCTGCACAGCGCGCTGGGTCTGCACGATGCCGCAGAGCGGAACCTGCACTTTGACAAGAACCGGCAAACCGTGGTTTACCGCATGAACCATATGGAAATGCTTTGCAGCCCCGTGGTACGGGACCAGCTGCTGGCCTGGCTGAAATAGCCTTGCCCGCCACGCACCGTCGCTCTCTCTGTGCGTCCGCAGCAGGGACGGCGAAGCTAGTCGACGGACTTCTTCCCCAAAATCGACACCAACCCAGCCGCGCAGTATCCATCGGGCAGTGGGTTTTGCGCAGGTAAAGGAGGAGCCCGCACAAGCGGGCGGGGGACACGGAGCGAAACCCGCTACCCGATGGATACCGAAGCCACCAAGGCGCTAACCCCGAGGTTTCCGCCAGACATCCAAGCTCTTGAATAACACCCCATCGCCCATAATTGAGGGTTTCGCGCGCGACGCAGTGGGCGTCCGGCAGCACTTTTTGTCGAAGCTTTACCGAGAAAGTAAAAACCCCATGACCAAGCAAACCCTTTCCTTCCAGGCCGAAGTTGCACAACTGCTGCATCTGGTCACCCACTCGCTGTACTCCAACAAGGAAATTTTCCTGCGAGAGCTGATCTCCAACGCGTCCGACGCCTGCGACAAGCTGCGTTTTGAGGCCATCAACGACAGCGGCCTGTACGAAAGCGACTCCGAGCTGAAGGTCAAGGTCACGTTCGACAAGGACGCCAAGACGCTGACCATCACCGACAACGGCATCGGCATGAGCGCGCAGGAAGCCATTGACCACCTGGGCACCATCGCCAAGAGCGGCACCAAGGACTTCGTCAGCAAGTTGAGCGGTGACCAGAAGGCCGACTCCCAGCTCATCGGCCAGTTTGGCGTGGGCTTTTACTCCGGCTTTATCGTGGCCGACAAAATCACCGTCGAATCCCGCCGTGCCGGCATGAAGGAAACCGAAGGCGTGCGCTGGGTCAGCGGTGGCGCCGGTGACTTCGAGGTGGAGGCAATTGACCGCCCCGCACGGGGCACCAGCGTCATCCTGCACCTGCGCGAAGACGCCTTGGACTATTGCAGCGCCTGGAAAGTCAAGGGCATCATCAACAAGTACTCCGACCACATCAGCCTGCCCATCCAGATGGAAAAGGAAGAGTGGAAAGATGGCGAGCTGATCAACCCCAGCGACGAAAAGGGTGGCCGCCAGCCCGGTGGCATGGTCAAGACCGGCGAATGGGAAACCGTCAACAAAGCCAGCGCCATCTGGACCCGCCCCAAGAAAGACATTACCAGCGAACAGTACGACGAGTTCTACAAACAGATCAGCCACGACTTTGAAGCGCCCCTGGCCCACACGCACAACCGCGTGGAAGGCAGCACCGAATACACGCAGCTGCTCTACATCCCCGGCAAGGCGCCCATGGATTTGTGGAACCGCGAGAAAAAGGGCGGCTTGAAGCTGTACGTCAAGCGCGTCTTCATCATGGACGATGCCGAGGCCCTGCTGCCCACCTACCTGCGCTTCGTGAAGGGCGTGGTCGATTCCGCCGACCTGCCATTGAATGTGAGTCGCGAACTGCTGCAGGAGAGCCGCGACGTCAAGGCCATCCGCGACGGCTGCACCAAGCGCGTGCTGTCCATGCTGGAAGACCTGGCGAACCACGACAAGTTGCCCGAAACATCGGCCGACGGTGTGACCGATGCGTCTACCGCAGGAGTCACCGATGTTGTGTCCACTGAAGACAAGGCCGAAGCCGAAAAGAACGTCGGCAAATACACCAAGTTCTACAGCGAGTTTGGCGCAGTACTGAAGGAAGGCCTGGGCGAAGACTTCGCCAACAAGGAGCGCCTGTGCAAGCTACTGCGCTTTGCGTCCACCAGCAGCGACTCGGCCAGCGTCGGCTTTGCCGACTACAAGGCGCGCATGAAAGAAGGCCAAGAGGCCATCTACTACATCACCGCCGACACCCTGGCCGCTGCCAAGAACAGCCCGCAGCTCGAAGTGTTCAAGAAGAAGGGCATCGAAGTCCTGCTGATGACAGACCGCGTCGACGAATGGGCACTGAACTTTGTGCAGGACTTTGACGGCACCCCGCTGCAAAGCGTGGCCAAGGGTGCGGCGGACCTGGGCAAGCTGCAGGACGAAGCCGAAAAGAAGGCTGCCGAGGAAGCCGCCGAGACCCTCAAGCCCATGCTCGCCAAGCTCAAGGAAGCACTGAAGGACAAGGCCGAGGACGTGCGCGTCACCACCCGCCTGGTGGACAGCCCGGCCTGCCTGGTGGTCAAGGACGACGGCATGAGCACCCAACTGGCCCGCATGCTCAAGCAAGCCGGCCAGGCCGCACCCGAAGTGAAGCCGGTGCTGGAGGTGAACGCCGAGCACCCGCTGGTGAAGAAGCTGGACGGCAGCGTGCACTTCAACGACCTGGCGCACATCCTGTTTGACCAGGCGTTGCTGGCTGAGGGCGGCATGCCGGCGGACCCGGCGGCGTATGTGAAGCGGGTGAATGCCTTGCTGGTGTGATGGCGAGGGCGTTTTGAGATAAATTAGCCTTTAGCCCTCGTGGAATATGCGCATACAGCTACTGAATTCATAGTGAATTGCGCACAAACAAAGCCCCGCAGTTGTGAGACTGGCGGGGCTTCTGTTTGCTCCGACAGCACCTGAGATGCAAGGGCGAATCCTGGACTACGATAGCCCAATGATTTCAACAGCAGTTCGCCAAGAGGTTCTCAATCGCCTGCGCGCAGCCGAATCCGAGCATCACGCTAAAGTCTTGCTTGCAATCGAGTCCGGTAGCCGCGCATGGGGCTTTGCGTCGCCCAATAGCGACTACGACGCCCGCTTCATTTATATCCATCCGCCGGAGTGGTACCTGTCGGTAGGCCTGGAAGAAAAGCGCGATGTGATCGAATATCCCATAGTAGATGACATGGACATCAATGGCTGGGATCTGCGCAAGGCGTTGCGCCTGTTCGCCAAGTCCAACCCCGGTTTTGTGGAGTGGATTCAATCGCCTGTCGTCTACGAGCGCGCTGGCACTTTTCACGAACGGGCGCTGGAACTGCTGCCGCTGGTCTACTCCGTTGAGAGCGGTATCTACCACTACCGCAGCATGGCCAAGACCAACTACCGGGGCTATTTGCAGGCAGAGCAGGTGCCGATCAAGAAGTACTTTTACGTGCTGCGGCCACTACTCTCTGTGCGCTGGCTGGAGCACTATCAAACGCCGGCACCCATAGAGTTTCAGCGATTGCTGGAATTCGCAAAAGGCGAAGAAGGCCTGGGCGCTGCGATCGATGACCTGCTGGCTGTAAAACGTGAGTCTCCTGAAATGGGGCTTTCACCGCAGATAGCTCCGATTCAGAGATTCGTCGAAACCGAGCTGGAGCGGCTTGAACACATCAACCCCGTTCGCAATGACAGAACGGACGTTGAACCGCTGTTGTCCGATCTGTTTCGTGCAGTTCTCAAAGAGACTTGGGGTTGACGCGGTGCGCGCAGGTGTCGCAAATACGCATCACACCGCACACAAAGATTTGCCAAACCCCACACGCGCCATTAAAGTCGCGCCCTGCAGTTTTCGCCGTGGCACCACGCCACCGCGCAAGCACTGCACTCCCCACCCTTTCATCCACCACCCAGGAGAACACCATGCAAAAGAACACGACCTCCCTGTGGGCTGGGTCAGCGGTGGCGGGGCTTTTCGCTTAAAGCCTCTCCCTTCTTTTCTAGCGCCCCACGGCGCGCTGCACAACGCTTGATGCGTATGCGGCGCAGCGTTGGCGTGCGCGCGTCTGTCCCAGTCCGGTTTCAACGTTTTTGAATCTGGATTTTTCTTATGGGCAATTTTGTCAAACATGTGTCGGACCGCGCCTGCGTGGTCGCGTCTGACGCTACGTGGATGGAAGATGCTGCCATTGCGCAGCTCATCACCACATCGCAACTGGAGGGCATGCAGCGCGTCGCGGGCATGCCCGACTTGCACCCTGGGCGCGGCTATCCGGTAGGGGCCGCATTTTTCTCAACACAACAGTTCTACCCCGCCTTGGTGGGCAACGATATTGGCTGCGGCATGGCGCTGTGGCAAACCGATTTGCGCGCCAGCGCCACCAAGCTCGACAAGCTGGAAAAGCGCGTGGGCAATATCGACGGCCCCCTGGAGGACCTGGCGGCTGTGGCGCAAGCCATGGCGGGCTGTGATGTGCAACCCAGTGGCCACGAGGCATCCCTGGGCACCCTTGGCGGTGGCAACCACTTTGCGGAGTTTCAACAGGTGGACACGGTGTTCGCACCCGAAGCGCTGGCAACACTGGGCATTGACAAGCAGCACCTGCTGCTGTTGGTGCACAGCGGCTCGCGTGGCTTGGGTGAACGCATCTTGCGCCAGCACGTGGATGCATTTGGCCACCGCGGCTTGCAGGCGGGTATGGCAGAGGCCGCCGCCTATCTGGCGCAGCACGACGCAGCCCTGCGCTTTGCGCGCTGCAACCGCCAACTGGTGGCACAGCGGCTGTTGGCGAATGTTCGCGCCGATGGTCGTTGTGTGCTGGACGTGCACCACAACTTTGTGGCCAGTGCCAGCATCCACGGCCAGGCCGGCTGGTTGCACCGCAAGGGCGCCACGCCGTCGGACCACGGCGCGGTGCTGATCCCCGGCTCGCGCGGGGACTACAGCTACCTGGTTCGCCCCACGCACCTGTGCCACGACACGCTGCTGTCGCTGGCGCATGGTGCGGGGCGCAAGTGGATTCGCTCGGCCTGCAAGGACCGCTTGTTCAAGCTGATGACGCCCACGCAGATGGGCCGCACCGCGCTGGGCAGCCGTGTGATTTGCAACGACAAGCAATTAATCTACGAGGAAGCACCGCAGGCCTACAAGAGCATAGACAGCGTGGTGCAGACGCTGGTGGGCGCCGGACTGGTGGAGCCGCTGGCGCGAACCAAGCCGGTGCTGACCTACAAAACCCGTGGGGAGTGCTGCGAATGATCTTGCTACAACTCACCGCCAACACCGGGCCCGAGGAATGCTGCCTGGCCGTGCGCAAGGCGTTGCAGCTTGTGCTGCACGAATGCGCAGACGCGCGTGTGAACGCCGAACTACTGGAACAGGTCCCGGGCGACAGATTAGGCAACTTCCGATCTGTATTGCTCGCGCTGGAAGGCGATGCCGCCCAAGCGGTAGCACTGCGCTGGCGCGGCAGCGTGCAATGGTATTGCCCCAGCCCCTACCGGCCCAGACACAAGCGTAAGAACTGGTTCATCGGCGCCGAGGTATTCGAGCCCAATGCGCCAAGCACCAGTGGGGCGCTGCAGGACAAAGACCTGCGCTTTGAAACCCTGCGTGCCAGCGGCCCCGGCGGCCAACACGTCAACAAGACCGACTCCGCCGTGCGCGCCACGCACATGCCCACCGGCCTGAGCGTGAAGGTGCAAACCGAACGCAGCCAGCACGCCAACAAGCGCCTGGCCCGCGCGCTGCTGGCCCACAAGCTGGCCAGCGCGGCGGCGGCCGACGCCAACGCCGCTCGCGCCGAGCGCTGGCTACAGCACTACGGCGTGGAGCGGGGGAACGCGGGGCGTGTGTTCAGAGGGGAGGGATTTGTGGAGCAATAGCCCGGGCTCGAACACCTGGTGCCAAATCGGCCCCCAGCCCTCGTCTGCATTGCGCAGACAGCTATGCAAACCATAGCAGCAGGACTACACTGCGCGCACCATTCAGTGCATAGGCAGGTGTTTGCCCGCGCTGACATGGATCACACAGGAGAGAATGCCAGTGAAGGTCTTGCGGTTGCCACGGTCCAAAGTCAAACTGGGTGAGCCCCTGCCCTGGGGCGTGCGGGATGAAACCGGCCTGTTGCTGCTCTCCAAAGGCCACATCCTGACTACCGAGCACCAGTTGGAGCTGCTCCTTTCGCGCGGAGCCTTTGTGGATGTTGAGGAGATCAGGGCCAGCGCACGTGATGAGCAAGCCGCCCAGCCCCCGACCGTGGCCATTGCTCCCAACCTGTTTGGAGAGTGGGAGCAGACCCCGCAGGCGCTCAGGACCCTGCTGACAGACGCCGACGTGCACGAGAACTTTGTGCCCCGGCTGGACCTGTTTGCTGCCCAAGTCCTGACGCTGGTGGACAGTAGTGCCGACATCGCCATTTACCGCACCGTGCGCCAGGACAACGCCCAGAGCTTCTACTACGGGTACTCGCACGCGCTGCATACGGGCGTGCTGTGCGTGCTGATGGCGCGCCATCTGCACTGGCCCCCTGCGCGGGTGCAGACCCTGCTCAAGGCGGCATTGACCATGAACCTGAGCATCCTGGAATTGCAGGGCCAGATGGCCGCACAGGACGTGCCCATGCGCGAGCGCCAGCACACCGAGATTCACAACCATCCGGAAGATGCCGTGGCCATGCTGGAAAAGTGGGGCGTTAATGACTCTGACTGGCTGCAAGCCGTGGCCCAACACCACGAGCACCCGGACGGAACAGGCTACCCGCAAGGCTGCACCGACATGGGCGAAATGGCGCTGGCGCTGCGGGTGTGTGATGTGTTCATGGCCAAAATCAGTCCCCGCGTGCTACGCCCCGCAGTGGCGCCGCAAGAAGCCGTGCGCCAGCTCTACCGCGAAGACCACGGTGGCCCCTTGTCAACGGCCATCATCAAGGAGTTTGGCATTTACCCACCGGGAGACTTTGTGAAGCTGGCCTCGGGCGAGCTGGGCGTCGTGGTGCAGCGCACCGACAATGCGCGCGCGCCCATCGTCGCCAGCATCACCGACACCAGCGGGCACCCGGTTGCCAGAACGCTCAAGCACGACACCAGTCAGGCCGAATTTGCGATTGTGGGAGCCGCCGGCCACCCGGCCATGCTGGCACGCCTTCCACCGGAGCGGCTGTACGGGTTCGCCAAGGTTCAAACAGGCTAAGGTTTTCAGGGCGGCGTAAACGCCAAAGACCAAAGTGCCCCCACAAAGCGTGGTTTTTATTGCACTACACAAAGGCCTGACCTGTGCTTCAATGGAGCCGTTGTATTGGTTCAAAGTCATTACACCGGAGGCCACCATGGAATCTCGCAGTCTTGTTCCGCAGTCTTCCGTATTTCAACTCCCGGTGGCGCAGATGCGCCGGGTATTCCAGCCTGACGAGGTCGAGCGCAAACTGTCCAAGCTGCAGGACAACGAGCACGACAGCCTGCGCGCCACCTACCGGCGCATGCTGGAGCGCGGCCCGCAGCGCTTCTCGGTCAAGCCCTGGGGCGTGCCCAATATGGCCAGCCTGTACCAGTCTCTGCCCAATTTCACCGAGGTGCTGGACGACGTCAAACGCCACGTCGCATTGGCCCAGGACAGCCAGGACGCACTGGAGGTAACGCCCATTCTGTTGCTGGGGCCCCCGGGCATTGGCAAAACCCATTTCGCCAAAAAGCTGGCCGACCTGCTGGGCACCGGCATGAGCCTGGTGCCCATGAGCTCCATGACGGCGGGCTGGCTGCTGTCGGGATCAAGCTCGCAATGGAAAGGCGCCAAACCCGGCAAGGTGTTTGAGGCGCTGGTGGACGGCGAGTACGCCAACCCGGTGATCGTGGTGGACGAGATCGACAAGGCCAGTGCCGATGCCCAATACGACCCGCTGGGCGCGCTCTACAGCCTGCTGGAGCACGACACCGCGCAAAGCTTTACCGACGAGTTTGCCGAAGTGGCCATCGATGCCAGCCAGGTGATCTGGGTCACCACCGCCAATGACGAACGCAACATACCGGCGCCCATTTTGAACCGCATGAATGTCTTTGCGGTGGAAGCCCCCACCCTGGAGGCGGCCCGCCAGATTGCCCGCGAGTTGTACCAGAGCATCCGCGACGCCCACGGCTGGGGCAAGCGTTTTGCCCCGGAGCCCGGGGACGACCTGCTCGATGCATTGAGTGCGATGCCTCCGCGGGACATGCGCCGCGCGCTGATGACCGGCTTTGGCAATGCCCGGCTGGACGCCCGCGGTGACGTCAGCGTCGTCGACCTGCCCAAGGCGGGTGGCAAAAAGGGCTCAATCGGCTTTATGCAGTGAGGTCACCAGTGGCGCCGCTTCGCAGCGGTTCCTGCCGGCTTCCTTTGCGCGGTACAAGGCCTCGTCCGCGCGTTTGAGGGTAGTGCCCGAGTCGGTGCGGCGTATGTGCTCGGCCACGCCAATCGAGACCGTGACGCGCACGTCCGGGGAAATGCCCGAAAAGTCGAGCCGCTCAATGCACGCCCTGACGCGCTCGGCCGTCACCATCGCACCCTCCAGCGGTGTGTCGGTCAGCACCATGACAAATTCTTCACCGCCATACCGCCCAAAGAAATCGAGTTGCCGCAACGAACCGGACGCGCTTCGGGCGACGCTGCGTATGACCTCGTCGCCAAGCTGGTGACCATAGGTATCGTTAATTCTCTTGAACCAGTCGATATCGACCATGCAAATGCAAAAGGCGCTTCCGTTTCGCTGGCACCGGTGTGTCTCTTCCGTGATGCGCTCCATCAAGTAGCGGCGGTTGTAGACGCCGGTCAACTCGTCGCGTATGGCCATGTCGCTGATGCGCTGCAAGGCAACCTCCAGCTCGCTGTTCTGCCGGGCCAACGCCAGATTTTTCTCACTCACATTGCGCCGTAGACCGCCCACCATACCAGCTAAAAAACTGAATTGCCCCAAAGCCATTGCAAAGGCGACCCACAGCAACAATTCGAGCCGCAGATTCACGCTGTCTGCGCGGAAGTACAGCAGCGTGGCGACCAACACGGCATACACCGACAGAATCAGTACTGCCAGCTGCATGAAGCCCCGCGCCTTGAAGCGAAACATGCCAAAGGAAAACATGGCCAGCCCCAGCAGCAAGAACGCGCCGCGCGCCAGCCCGGCGAAAAACATGATGTACAGGCCCAGCATGGCCGGAACGGCGATTTGCAGAAAGGTCAGGCTGGGGTCTTTGAAGCGCTGGTTGATGCCACTGCGAATCGTCACGTAGACCACCATGTTGAAGGCCAGCGCAACCGCCGCATAGACCGTGACATGCGGTGTGCTGAGAAAGCCCAGAGCCCAGCACAGCAGCACAAACGCCAGATTCATCACATGGGCTGCAACGCCGACGAAGAACCGCCGCAGGCGAATGCGCTGCGCCGGCGCATCGGGCGGATAGATGGCAAAGCCTGCGACCGTCATAGGCCGCCAGCACAGGGCAACTCGATCCAGAACCGGCTGCCAACGCCCTCCGTGCTCTCAAAACCAATGCGCCCGCCCATTTGCTCGACCACGTAGCGTGTGATAACCAGGCCTATTCCAACACCCTCTATAGGCCCGCGCTCGGCGCCGAGGCGGCTGAAAGGCTGGAACAGTTCCCCTTGGCGCTGCGCCGCAATGCCGCGACCCGTATCGGTCACGACCAGGCGCACCTGCGCGCCATCGACCAGGTCCACCTGCACCCGCACGCTGCCACCCGGCCGGTTGTACTTGATGGCATTGGACAACAGGTTGAGCAACGCTTGCCTGAGTCTCAGGGGGTCCACTTGCACCGCCTGGCCCCCCGGCGGGTCCACCTGCAACACAACGCCGCGCTGTGCCGCCAACGTGCGAACCTGCGCCACACACTGCACCACCAGTGGCGCAATGTCCACTGTCTCGATGTGAAGTTCCAGGCTCCCCCTCTCTATGCGGCTGAGGTCCAGCAGTTCGTTGATCAGCTCCATCAAGTGTTGGCCGGCCAGCAAAATATCATGCACATTGTCCAGTTGGCCCGACGCCAGCGGGGGATCCGTATCGGTCTCCAACAGTTGTGCAAACCCGATCACCGCATTGAGGGGTGTTCGTAACTCGTGGCTCATGTGTGCCAGAAAGTCAGACTTGGCGGCGCTCAGGCGCTGCGCCTCCTGCGTGGCCAGGGCCAGATCCTGCGTACGCAGGGCAACGCGCTGCTCCAGTTCCGCATTGAGCTGCTGCAACGCGGTTTGCGCCGCATGGATCTCGCTAATGTTCTGCACCGTACCCCGTGAACGCAGGGGCTTGCCCTGGTCATCGAAGTCGGAGGTACAGCATTCCAGCACCCACTTGATCCGCCCGTCGGGCATCAGCAGCCGGTGCTTGATCTCGTAGGGTTCGCGATGGATCAGCGAGTCGGTGTAGGCCTGGTTCACCGCTGCGCGATCGTCGGGGTGGATGGCATCGAGAAAGGCTTCGTAGGTCGCGGCAAACGCGCTCTGGTCGATTTCAAACAGGCGAAAGATCTCGTCCGACCAGACCAGCGTGTTGCGCACCAGATCCAGCTCCCAGCTGCCGACTCCGGCAATGTGCTGCGCTTCGGCCAGGCGAGAGTGCCCCAGCAGAAGTTCGGCCTCCTGTTGTTCCGCGGAGCGCTCATACTGGCGCCGGCGTCGCTGGTAGACCCAGAGCGTTGCACAGCCCACGACGCTGACGAAAGCAAACAGCCCGGCCTCCTGCATTGCGGCGCGGCGCCAGGGCTCGAACATGGTATGCAGATCACGCGAAACGGCCACCACCAGGGGCTGGTCCATGTTCAGTTCGGACGGCCAGATGGTGCGCTGTGCCAGCATCCGCTGGTCGCCTGTGGCATACACGGTATCCACCGCCACGGTGGCGCTTTGCCCGCTGTCACGGTGACGGGTAAACAGACTTCCCGGCACAGCCAGAT
Organism: Rhodoferax sp.; assembly: GCA_030645355.1. GTDB lineage: Bacteria > Pseudomonadota > Gammaproteobacteria > Burkholderiales > Burkholderiaceae_C > Allorhodoferax. The sequence continues at coordinate 28,377 of JAUSNJ010000032.1, forward strand.
TCTTGCCACTCAGGTCCTTGCGCTCGGGCTCATGCACGAACAGCGTGCCTCCGCCATGGGCAAGACCGGACTGCGCGTCAGGCGTGTAGAGCGCCGAGGCCAATACCGTTCTGGCGAAGGCAGGTTCCAGCGAGGCGTACACCGCGCCGGCAAACTCACCGCTGGGGCTTGCCATACTGCGCACCATAGCCATTGCAAACGTATTGATCAGCGTCCTGATGGGCTCAACCATATAGAGGCGACCCGGGTTGTTGCCGGCGGCTGCGGCCTGAAACCACGCACGGTGCGCTACGCTGGAGCCAATGACCGAAGGGCTGTTGGACGCCATGATGACGCCCTGGGAATTGACCACCAGCATCACCCGAACACCCGGCAGCGTCTCGCTGAAAACCTGCAGCCTGCGGTTCAGGAAGCCAACGCTGTTGCGTTCCTGCTGGAAGCGGGGAAAATCTTCACGCACGCTTTCCATAGCCTTGTTGGCCGCAGCCATCTGGGGTACCAGATTGCTCTCGATGACCACTGTCTGCTGCAACAGGCGCAGGCGCTGCATGGCGTCGACGGCCCGGTACTCCAGGTACTGGGAATAGCCAAGGTATGTGCCAAACAGTAGCAAAACGCCCATCAAAAACGCCCATTCCTGGCGTTTCCGACGATGGCGCTGCAATGTTCTTGGCACCGTCATCGTGGCATCGGCATGGCCACACCAGCCGAGAGCCAGTGGTCTACCACCGCATGGAAACGCCGCACATCCAGCGGCTTGGTCAGGTAATCGCTAAAGCCTGCTACCCGGCCCCGCTCAATGTCACTGGTCATTGCGTTGGCGCTGACCGCGACCACCGGGATGCCGGCCAGGCGAGGATCCGCTTTGAGAACTTCGAGGACTGCAAAACCGTCCATGCCCGGCATATTGATGTCCAACAGGATCAACGCCGGGCGATGGGCCAGCGCCAAGGCAATGCCCTGCGCCGGCGTCTCGGCGGCAAGCACTTCAATGTGGGGCCTGCGTGCCAGGATCTTCACGACCAGTCGCAAGTTGACCAAATTGTCCTCAATGCACAGTATGCGGCATGGCGCGGCCTCAGCGCCCGGCACAAGCGCGTCGCCCACGTCAGGGTCCCCGACTGCCGGCCACGCCGTATTGGGGTCGGGCCCAGGACCTGTTACCGGATCGGGCAGCGTTTCGCGCACCAGTTCAATCCAGAAGCGGCTGCCCACTCCGACTTTGCTCTCTACGCCCACGGTGCCGCCCATCATTCCGGCAATGCGCCGCGCGATACTCAGACCAATGCCCGTTCCCTCAATGCCGCTGCCTTCTGCGCCCAGCCGGCTGAATGGCAGAAACAGCTCGCCCAACCGTTCGGCGGCAATGCCCGCTCCGGTATCTTGGACAACCACACGCAGGCAACCGGGGGTTACTTCCTGCAACTGCACTTTGACGCTTCCTCCGATTGCGTTGTATTTGATGGCGTTGGACAGCAGGTTGAGTAGCACCTGGCGCAGTCGCATCCGGTCGGCCCGTACGGCGGCACCAGGCAACGGCTCATAGGCCAAAGCAATATGGCGCAGGTCAGCAGCGCCCGACACCAGATGCAGGCACTCCTGCACCACCGTGTCCACTTCCACGGGCTCCATGTCCAGCGCGGTACGACCCGACTCCACCTTGGCCAGGTCCAGTATTTCGTTGATCAGTTGCAGCAGGTGACGCCCGGCACCCAGAATCTCCTGCACATTGTCTTTGTGCGGCTGCGGCAGTGTCGCGTCATAGTCCATCAGCTGCGCAAAGCCCAGTATCGAGTTCAAGGGGGTGCGCAGCTCGTGGCTCATGCTGGCCAGGAAATTGGACTTGGCGCGGTTGGCGCGCTCGGCGTCATCGCGCGCGGCCATCAGCGCCAGCTCGGTCAGTTTGAGTTCGGTGATGTCGGTGTGGGTGATGACCACCCCTTCGTCCCCGCCCGCCACCAAGGGCAGAACGTGCATGGTGAACCAGCGCGGCCGGTGCGGCGCGTGACAGGCATAGGCCAGACTGAAGCCGGCCTGGCGGCGCTCGATCACCGCGCGAATGCCATCGACGGCTTCCTGAGCCTCCGGCGCCCCTTGTGCTGCGCCAGCAAGACTGGCGGCCAGGTAATTGGCACCCACACTCACGCCATTGGGCGATGGCTCGTTGGCTTGCGCGTTATCGGCGGCGAACCGTTCCCACGGCCCGTTGACCGCCCGGATCACCCCTTGCGGGTCCAATACGGCTACCTCAGCCGGCAAGGCATTCAGAATGGCCAGTTGAAACGCTTCGCTGGTCCGCAGAGCCTGTATCTGCTGGCTATTCGTGACATCTGCGACAACGGCAATCAGACTGTCGACCATGCCACGCGCATCGCACACCGCGGCCACCGAGATGTCGACCCACAGCAGGCGCCCGTCGCGGGGCAGGTAGCGTTTGGTCAGCCGGTACTGCGTACGCTGCCCCGACAGGATTTCATTGAACAAGGCGGCTTCGCGTTGCAAGTCATCCGCATGCGTGAAGTCCGCATAGTTCATCGACAACAGCGCATCCGCCTCGAATCCCAGCATTGCGCGGAACGCTTCGTTGAAACGGATGAGCTTCCCCTGGCAATCCGCATGCGCAATGCCGGTGTTGGCGTTCTCGAAAATTCCCCGGAAAACGGCTTCACTGGCACGCAGCGCCGCATCCCGTTGTTCCAGGGTTCTGAGCAGTCGGGTAGACGTCTGCAAGATCTCACTCAACTCATCGCCACGTTTGAGCGCTGCAGGTTGCGCATATTCAGACGCAGCAACCACCTGCGCCAGTGCTTTCGAAGCCGACAAAACCGGGCTAAGCGCGCGCCGAATCGACAACCAGGCCAGAGCGGCCACCAGCAGCGCAAAGACGCCTGTGACGACTGCCATGCGCTGCTGCACCATGCGGATAGGCCCAAAGGCGTCTGCAGTGGGCAGCGCGCTGGCGATGTACCAGCCGGCTACCGGAATCCGCTTCGCCGAGGCCAGCACTTCAACGCCTGACAAGTTGGTGGCGATGTCCGAGCCCTCAAAGCCGTCCATGAACCGGTTGTGCAAGGCGTCGACGGCGTTGGCAGGCAGCTCCCGCAGCGCCAGCCGCTTGTCGGTGGCGGTGACCACCAGCCGGTGCGCTGGTGCGACGAGCATGTAGCCACCGGTCGTGCCGTACGGATGTTCGAAAATATGGTCCAGGAAATTGGGCTGCGCCAGATTGACAATACCACCCAACGCGCCGATCACCGCGCCCTGGCCATCGCGTATGGGCACGGCCAGGCCAAACACAGGCGCGCGCAGCTTAGTGCCAATGACCGGTCGCCCAACCGTCGACCGGCCTTCCTTGAGGGCGGCTGCAACGTTGTCAATATTCATGTAGTTGACCCCGACACGACCCGCCGACAACGGCACCTCGGCTACCGCAACACCATTTGTCTGGCATACAACGATCCCGCCGTTGAACAAGCTGTCCAACAGCGGGCGCTGTTCCAGCAGGGCCTGCAAATCGGCCGGCCTGGCGAGGTGGGACGGGGTGATATCGCGCGCCAACCGTTCAAGCGTTGCCATGCGCTGCTCCAGTTCGTCATTGATCTGGTCGGCCAGCAGCGTGACGGTCGACAACTGCTGCGCACCCATCTGCACCTGCAAGTCGCGGCGCAACTCCCACGTCACATACAGCGACAGCGACAAAAATCCAGCCAGAAAGACCAGCAATGCAATACCGGTCACACGGGTCTTGAGTGACCTAGGCTTGATCAATGCAAAATTCATAGCACTGAGTCTATATCCGACGAGGGCTACCTGGTGTTTTCATTTACCGTCGCCGCCCAGCTGCAACACCAACGCCTCAAAACCGGTCAACGCCAGTGGCCGACTGAAGAGGTAGCCCTGGTAGGCGTGGCATCCGGAGCCTGCCAAGAAGTCGCGCTGCTCTGTGGTTTCAACACCCTCTGCGATAACGCCCAGACCCAGGCTCTGCGCCAACGCCACAATGGTCCGGGCAATGGCCGCATCGTTGGGGTCTATCAGCACATCGCGCACAAACGACTGGTCGATCTTCAACTGGTCCAGCGGCAGGCGCTTGAGGTACGACAGGGACGAGTAGCCGGTGCCAAAGTCGTCCAGCGCAAAGCCCACACCACTGGCTTTGAGGGCGGTCATGGTGTCGATGATCTGTGCGATGTTGTCCACCAGCAGGCTCTCCGTCAGCTCCAGCTTCAGGCGCAGTGGGTTGGCACCGGTGCGGCGCAATACGGCCTGGACCTGGCCCACAAAGTCGCTTTGCGTGAACTGGTGCGCGCTGACGTTGACGGCCACCGTCAAGTGAGCCATTTCTGGGAGGTTCGCCCATAGGGCCAGCTGCGTGCATGCGGTTTCCAGCACCCAATGCCCCAGGGGCAGAATCAGCCCGGTCTCTTCGGCCAGCGGAATGAAGTCGGCAGGGGATACCGTGCCGCGCTGTGGATGCTGCCAACGGACCAGCACTTCAGCGCCCGTCACCCGGCCACTGTCGTTCACTTGCGCTTGGTAGTGCAAAACAAACTGGCTGGCGTCCAGTGCGCGGCGCAGGTCCGCCTCCAGGTCGGCACGGTCCTTGAGCGCAGTCTCCATGGCCGGGTCAAAAAAGCGAAACGTGTTGCGCCCGCTCGCCTTGGCCTTGTACATGGTCAGATCGGTCTGCTTGACCAGGTCATCGATCGACGTCTGGGTGCCTTTGAACAGGGTCGCACCGAGGCTGGCCGTACTGTGGTGGGCTGCCCCACCAAAACGATAGACCTGGTTCAGAGTGGCAATGATCTTGATGGCAACCGCTTCGGTGTCGCTGGCGGCCTCCACCTCGCTGGTGCTCAGACTGGCCAGCACCACCACGAACTCGTCTCCCCCGACGCGGGACACCGTGTCGCCTTCGCGCACGCACTGGGTCAGACGCTGGGCCACTTGCTTGAGCAGCAAATCGCCCACGTCGTGGCCCTGCGTATCGTTCAGGTTCTTGAAATTGTCGAGGTCAATGAAAAGCAGCGCGCTGTAGTGGTCGTTGCGCGCCGTGGTGGTCATAGCCTGCTTGAGCCGGTCCAGCAGCAGGGTGCGGTTCGGCAAGCCTGTGAGCGGGTCAAAAAAAGCCAGCTCGTTGATCTTTTCCTCTGCCCTCTTGCGCTCGGTAATATCGTATTGCGAGCCAACGTAGTGGGTCACGCCACCGTCTTCACCCCGCACAGCGGAAATCGTGTGCCAGGTCGGATAGATTTCGCCACTCTTTCGGCGGTCCCAGATTTCACCCTGCCAGCCTCCCGTGCGCTGAATGGTGTCCCACATGTCGCGAAAGAACTCCGGCGGGTGACGGTCGGACTTGAGAATGCTGGGTTTCTGGCCCACCAGTTCTTCGGCGGTGTACCCGGTGATCTGGCAAAACGCCCGATTGACGCGCAGGATCACGCTGCTGGCGTCGGTCACCACGGTGCCCTCCAGCGATTCAAAGGCAGCTGCGGCGATGCGCAGTTGCTCGTCGGCGTGGCGGCGCTGCGTAGTATCCATGTAGACCGAGACGAAGCCCCCGTCGGGCAGTGGCATGCCACGGACCTCCAGCGCCAGCCCGTTGGGCCGCACCCGCTCAAACATGTGCGGCTGGAAGGTACGGGCACGCGCCACCGCCGCCGCCACCTGCTGCTCGGGGTCACCCGGGCCATACTCGCCGCGCTGCGCGTTGAAGCGCAGAAAGTCTTCGTAACGCAGGTCCGGCTTGGCCATGAGGTCGGGTGGGAAGTCCATCAGCTGCGGGAACAGCGCGTTGTGGGCCACCAGACGAAGGTCTGCATCGACCACCGAGACGCCACCAGGAAAGCTCTGGATGATGGCTTGCAGGAGGTTGTTCTGGCTGACCAACTGCTGCTCATGGCGGCGGCGGTCCGAGATGTCGCGCATGGCACTGACAAACAACAGGCCGTGGCTGGTTTGCATGCGGCTCAGCGACACCTCCACTTCACATTCACTGCCATCCTTTCGCAACAACCAGACCGCCGGTCCGGCCCCCATGCGCCGGGGCACGGGCGAGGTAGCGAAGCGCTTGCGCATCGCCGGGTGCCCGCCGCGAAACCGCTCGGGCAGCAACACTTCAATCATTTGCCCGATCAGCTCTTCACGCCGGTAGCCCGATAGGTCCTCAGCCTGTGCGTTGATCCGCACGATACGGCCTGTGGCGTCCGACAGGAACAGCGCGTCGGGCGCAAATTCCGTCACATCGCGAAACATGACTTCCAGGTTACGGTGCTGTTCATACAAGGCCAGATGGGTCTTGACGCGTGCCAACACCACCGGCAATTTGATGGGTTTGGTGATGAAGTCGGCCGCACCGAGCGCGAAGCCTCGGGTCTCGGCCTCCGTGTCGTCCACCGCCGTCACGAAGATCACCGGGATGCTGCGGGTGGCCTCACTCTCCTTGAGGCGGCTGCACACCGCATACCCATCGAGCCCGGGCATCATCACATCGAGCAGGATCAGGTCAGGAGCAGACTCCTGCGCCATCCGCAGAGCCGATTCGCCGTCCATGGCGGACAGCACGTCATAGCCCGCCGGCTTCAGGACGGCCCGCATCAAGCGGATGTTTTCTGCCAGGTCATCAACGACCAACACCCGGTATTTGGAGGTAGGGCTCATGGCATCATGGGTGCGCAGATATGGCAGTGCCAGCCTAAACCGAGAACACCTGGACTGCAGCCACCAGACGCTGTGTCTGCTCCCCCATGCTGATGGCCGAGGCGCTGCTCTGTTCCACCATGGCGGCGTTTTGCTGCGTCATTTCGTCCAGCTGCGCGACGGCCTGGCCCACCTGCGAGATACCCAACGACTGCTCCTTGGAGGCCGTAGTGATCTCGGTCATCAGGTCGTTGACCCGGCTGACCTGCTGGACCACGTCGGCCATGGTGTGACCGGCTTGGGCGACCAGGCGTGAGCCGCTCTCCACGTTGGCAACCGAGGTGTCGATCAGCCCCTTGATCTCTTTGGCTGCCGCAGCCGAACGTCCGGCCAGGCTGCGCACCTCACTGGCCACCACCGCAAAGCCACGCCCCTGTTCACCAGCGCGGGCGGCCTCGACCGCTGCGTTGAGTGCCAGGATATTGGTCTGAAAAGCAATGCCGTCGATCACTCCAATGATGTCGGCGATTTTCTTGCTGGACGCCGAAATCAGCGCCATGGTGGACTCCACATCGCCCATGGCGGTGCTGCCCTGGGTCGCCACTTGGGTAGCCGCCTGGGCCACCTGACTGGCTTGCTGGGCAGTGTCGGAGTTCTGGCGCACGGAGGCGGTCTGCTGTTCCATGGCCGCAGCGGTCTGCTCCAGATTGGACGCCGTCTGCTCGGTGCGGCTGGCCAGGTCATTGGTGGCACTGGCAATCTCCATGCTGGCCGTTTGCACCCCTGAGGCCTGCTCGTGCACGTCGGCCACCAGAGACTGCAGGTTCAGACCGGACTGGTTGATGGCGCGGGCAATCAGGCCGATCTCGTCACAACGGTCAAGCCCCAGGTCCCCGCCCGCCTCCCCGCTCGCAACCTGCTGCGCCACGCCCATGATTTTGCGCAATGGTGAACTGAGTTGGGCCTCGATAAACCAGTCTGCCAGCAGCAAGAGAGTTGCCGTCCCGGCACCCATGGCGATCAATGCGGGGCCGCCAAGGCCCGACAGCAACAGGGCCGCCTGCAGCGCCACGCCCACACCCAGCAGCGGCAGGCGCACGCGCCAGGCCGCCGGCAGCACCTGCAATGCGCTGGTCCAGGCCATCAGGCCGGTGCGGACCACCAGCCCGCGGTGGAAGGCAGTGCTGTTGGCGCGTCCTTCTTTGAAGCGGGCATAGAGCTTTTCTGTGGACTCCACCTCGGCGCGAGCCGGTTTGGTTCGCACCGACAGGTAACCGGTGATCTGGCCATTGCGGCGCATGGGCGCTGCGTTGGCGCACACCCAGTAGTGGTCACCGTCTTTGCGACGGTTCTTCACCAGGGCACGCCAAGACTGGCCTTCCTTGAGGCTGCGCCACATGTCGGCGAAGGCCTCAACGGGCATGTCGGGGTGGCGCACCATGTTGTGCGGCTGCCCCATCAACTCCTCCACGGTGTAGCCGCTGGTGCGGACAAACGCCGCATTGGCGTAGGCTATGTGGCTGGACGTGTCGGTGGTGGACAGCAGCGTTTCATTGCCGGGGAACTGGTATTCGCGCTGGGAGACTGGTAGATTGGTTCGCATGGTGGTTTTCGCTAGACAGCAAGTGGGAATACGCTATCTTTTTTGATAGCAAACTACACATGCAAATTGATGCTTGAGCTTAGAAAGACTCCCAATCGCTGTTTCCAGCAGTTGAGGGGGCGGCGTGGGCGATGGCTTTGGGGGCCGCACTGCGTGCGGCGGGTTTCGCAGGGGGAGGCACTGCACGCCGCTCTGCACTCTTGTATGCTTTGGATGCGCTCTGTGGTGCACGCACGGAAACGGGCGCCGTGGCTGGCGTGCCTACATGGGTTGCAGGGTGGCCGCCCAGCTTGAACACGGCCACCGTGCCGACCAAATCCTGTGCCTGTGACTTCAGGCTGCTGGCAGCTGCGGCCATCTCCTCCACCAGCGCGGCATTTTGCTGCGTGGCTTGGTCCATCTGCGTCACAGCCTCGCCCACTTGCGCAACTCCCGCACTCTGCTCGGAACTTGCTGCGCTGATCTCGCCCATGAGGTCCGTCACACGACGGATCGAGCCCACCACCTCGGTCATGGTTGCTCCAGCCTGATCAACCAAAACCGTGCCTTGTTCGACACGCTCCACGCTGGCGTTAATCAGGCTCTTGATTTCCTTGGCGGCGTCAGCCGAGCGACCCGCCAAACTGCGCACTTCGGATGCCACCACGGCAAAGCCCCGGCCCTGCTCACCGGCCCGCGCGGCTTCCACTGCGGCGTTCAGGGCCAGAATGTTGGTCTGGAAGGCAATGCCGTCGATCACGCTGATGATGTCGCTGATCTTCTTCGAGGAATCGTTGATGCCTTTCATGGTCTCAACGACTTGGGCCACCACTTCACCACCTTTGACTGCAACGGTGCTGGCGCTTTGGGCCAGTTGATTGGCCTGCTTGGCGTTGTCGGCGTTTTGCTTGACTGTGGAACTCAGTTCCTCCATGGAGGCTGCGGTTTCTTCCAGTGCACTGGCTTGGCTCTCGGTGCGGGCGCTGAGGTCCTGGTTACCTTGGGCGATTTCTGCGGAAGCGGTCGAAACACCCTCTGAGCCTTGACGCACGGTCGCAACGACTCGCGTGAGCGAGGTTTGCATGCGGTCCATGGCGGCCATCACGCTGGTGGTGTCACCGCTGCGCACTTGAAGCCGTGTCGTCAAATCGCCATCTGCCACGCGGCTGGCCGCATCGCTCAATTCGGAAGGTTCCGCACCGAGTGCCTGCGTCAGGCTGCGGGTGATGAATACACCTGCTACCACTGCCGCAACAAGCGCAAGCAGGCATCCGGCGATCAGGTAGTTCCGTTGCGCAGCGTAGTCTGCGGCAGCAGTCTCCACCAATTTGGCGGCGCGCCCGCTGGTGTAGTTTGAGAACTCAATCGATACCTTGACCAGGGATGCCAGCAACGGGCGGCATTCGTTGTTCATCTTGGCAATGGCTTCTTCGCTCTTCTTGTTCAGCGCGAGATCCACAATCCCAAGGGCCACTGGTGCATAGGCTTGCTCGATTTTGTCGATTTCTCCAATCATGCGCCGAGCCTCCTCTGTCGTGCTCTTGTCCTCAGTCAGGCTCTTCAGCTTGGTCAGGTTGGCTCCAACGTCTGCATGGGCTCTGGTTACAACGTCTTTCTCGACGGCAACATCTTCGGGCTTGGTGACCAGCACCAGATTGCGCGCCGCGATGGCACGCAAATCAATGGCCTCTCGCACGAGGTGGGCCGTGTTGGCTCGCGCGTTGATGCCCTTGACATAGCCCTCGAACCGTTCATTCGCATCCCCAAGGGTTTTCACCGCAAGTCCTGCAATCAGCAAAACCATGAACGAAAGACCACCAAATGCCCATGCCAGTTTGGCGCGCACCGTCATACTATTCATCTCGTTTTCTCCTTGAATGGTTTATTGAACAGTTGCAGAAATCAGCCCCATGTCGGCGCTGGACATGAGCTTTTCGATATCCAGCAGGATCAGCATGCGGTTTTCCAGCGAGCCGATGGCCATGACGTGGTCGCTTGCGATGGCCGAGGAGAAATCGGGCACCGGGCGCAATTGGTCGGGCGTCAAGCTGATCACATCCGATACGCCATCAACCACCATGCCCACCACCTGTTTTCCAATGTTGAGCACGATCACCACCGTGAACGTGTCATAGCTGATCTGACTCAGGTTGAACTTGATGCGCATGTCCACAATCGGCACGATGACGCCGCGAAGGTTGACCACACCCAGGATGTACGCCGGGGCGTTGGCCATGCGCGTGGGGCGTTCAAACGAGCGGATTTCCTGCACGCGCAGGATGTCGATGCCGTATTCCTCGTCCGCGAGTTTGAAGGCCAGGAATTCGCGGATGCTGGTCAAGCCTGGGTCAATGGTGGAGGCCGGCGGTATGGCCGCAGGGCTGTCGCTTGATAACAGATGGTTCATAGGCTTCCTCGGTTACGGCCCACGCAAACCGGTCGGTTCGTGTGCCTGGGAAGATGGTGCACAGTTGACGCGCGCAGCGCCATAGGGCGTTGCTGATTCGTGCTGTCAGGAAATCCTGACAAAGTGTCAGCCCGCAAGGCTGGGACGCAGCGCTTCAGCGCTGGCGGCTCGTAGGTAAATTGGCCTCTAGCCCTCGCGAATATTCAATACCCAGCTATCTATTCAGTAGCATCCGAATTGAACAGGCCGTGCTGCATGGCGTACTGCATCAACGCCGCCATGCTGGAGAGGTTGAGCTTTTCCATCAAGCGCATCTTGTGGGTGCTGACGGTCTTGTTGCTGATGAACAGCTGCGTGGCAATCGCATTGATGGTGTGCCCGGCGGTCAGCAGGCGCAGCACCTCCAGCTCGCGCTGTGAGAGCCGGCCATGGGCTGGTGTCTCGGCGCCAAGGTGTGCGGAAAAAACCATTCTCTCGGCCAAATCGGGGGCCACATACCGCTCGTGGGCCGCCACCTTGCGAATAGCCGTCAGCAAGACATCGGGCTCGCAGTCCTTGGTGATGTAGCCGTCTGCGCCGGCCTTGAGCACACCGGCCACCACGTGCGGCTCGTTGTGCATGCTCAGCACCAGTATGGGCAAGTCGGGATGCCGGGCCTTCACGCGCACAATCAACTCAGCCCCACTGATACCGGGCATGTTGAGGTCGGTCAGCAGAACGTCAAAGCTGTCCTGCTGCAAGCGCTCCAGGACCTCAGCGCCGTTGACCGCCTCGCCTGCGACGACGATTTCCGGCATGTGCATAAAGATTTTCTTCAGGCCGTTGCGCACGATGGCATGGTCTTCGGCAATCAGCAGCTTGATCATGGTTCGCTCCGTCCGGTCGTCGTGTCAAACGGAATGGTCAGGCCCACCACCACGCCGTTTCCAGGGGAACTGATGATGTCGAGACGCCCCCCCAAGCCGTGCGCGCGTTCACGCATGCCCAGCAACCCAAAGGATGTGACTGCGGCGGCTACATCTGGATCAAATCCCCGGCCGTCGTCTCGAACTTCCACGCCAAGCGCGTTGCCGACGCGCCCCAGTGTCACGCTGACATGGCGCGCGCAAGCATGGCGCGCGACGTTGGTGAGCGACTCCTGCACGATGCGAAACACCACCACGGCACGGGCCTCGTCCAGATCAACCGCCTGTTCAACGGTGTGGAACACACAGGCAATGCCGGTGTGCTGGGTAAATTCCGTGCAAACGCTTCCCAGCGCTGCAATCAGGCCCATGTCCAGCGCAGTGGGTCGCAAGTTGGTGACCACATGGCGCACCCCCTGAATCGCGCGGTCCAGCAGAGATTTCATGCCCTGAACCTTGTCAGCCAGCCCAGGATTTTCTGCGCCAAAGCGCATCTCCAGAAGGGACATTTCCATACGCAGCCCGGTGAGCAACTGCCCGAGCTCATCGTGAACTTCGCGGGCGAGGTGTTTGCGTTCCACTTCGCGCACCGCCTCGTTTTGTGTCACCAGCTGGCGCAGCTGCCCGCGAGACTCAGCCAGTGACCGCTCCGCCCTCTGGCGTTCAGTCACATCGCGCACGACGGCCATCACCAGGCTGCCTTGGTGCGTCTCCAGGGGGCTTACATTGATGTCGGCCGGGAATTCGCTGCCGTCGCGGCGCAGACAGACCAGGCTGGAACCTGTGGTCAAACGCAGCGGCATCAGGACGGCAACCGAGCGCCCAACCAGGTCTTCGCGGCAGTAGCCAAACAACTGCTCGGCCCGGCGATTGATGCGACGAACAATACCTTGGTTGTCGCACAGTACGAAAGCATCCGGTGCGAACTCAATCACGTCTTCAAACATTCCCTCCAGACCGCGGCGCTGACGCTCCATCGCCAGGTGCATTTTGACGCGGGCCAGCACCACCGGCATGTTCACCGGCTTGGCGATGAAATCCACCGCGCCAAGCGCAAAGCACCGCGTTTCGGCTTCCATATCGTCGCGGGCGGTGACAAAGATGACCGGAAGATGGCGGGTCTTTTCGTTGTCTTTGAGTTGCTGGCACACCTGAAAACCATCCATTCCGGGCATCATGACATCGAGCAATATCAGGTCCGGCAACGCGGACTGCGCCATTTGCAGGGCCATCGCGCCGTTGTCAGCCGAAATAACGGTATAGCCGGCGGGCACCAAAATGCCCTCCATCAGTTTGATGTTCTTGGGTCCGTCATCCACGACGAGTACCACGGGCCGGGAAGGCTGCATCATGTCTGGAGTCCTGATCAGGCAAGCGTTCGGGCAAAGATTCAACAGCAAGTGTAGTGCGCGCCGGCGTCTACATGAAGTTCCGCAAGTCCACGGTTTTGCTCTAGTATTGATAGCTACCTACCTGGAGCAATGCGATGATTTCGCTGAACCCGTCTTACCTGGCGTCTTTTTGGTCCCAGCCCATGGTCGAAGTCAACCTGCTGGTGTTCTTCAACCTGGCCGGCGCGTTGGCGCTGGGCCTGCTGCTGGGCTATGAGCGCACCTACCATGGCCGTGCAGCCGGCATGCGCACCTATGGCATTGTCTGCATGGCATCTGCCGCCCTGACGGTGTTCTGCGGCTACCCCGGGTTTTGGTGGGGTGGCAGCAGCCCCTCGGCGCTACCGATCGACCCATCACGGGTGATTCAGGGCATTGTGACGGGCGTCGGCTTCCTGGGCGCCGGGGTCATCATGAAGGAGGGCCTCAACATCAGTGGTCTGACCACGGCGGCGTCCATCTGGGCATCCAGCGCCATTGGCGTGCTGGTGGGTGTCGGCTTTTTCGGCGCCGCGATCCTGCTGACCCTGTTGCTGCTGGTATTGATGATGTGGGTTCCGAAGCTGGAGGTGCGCCTGCCATCGCGACGCGCCATGGGTGTCGTCATGGGTTTCCTGCCGGGCGTTGAGCCCAAGGAAGTTGAGCTGAAACGCACCATCCTTGAATGGGGCTATATGGTGGCAGAGGGCTCGCTCAGCATTTCCGCCAGCCAGCACGCCACGCAGTGGAACTTTGTGATGGTGGCGCTGAAGAGCCGCCCCGAGCCGAATTCCCTGTTTGAACTGTCGCGCAAATTGCGTGAGGTCGAAGGCGTGGACAGCCTGCAGATCAGCCACGCACGCAACTGACGGTCAGAAGGTTTCCCAGTCGTCGTCGGATGTGGCGGCCGCACTGCCTGCGGGTTTGGCCGGCGGCGCAAGGCGCTTGGCTGGTGTAGGCGCCGCGTTTGGCTTCAATGCCTTGGGAGGCTGCACTGCTGCCAGGGCCACTCTTGGCGCCGCTCTCAGGGTTGGTGCTGCTGTCCGCGGCGCTGCGCGCGGGGCCACGCGATTCTGCGTCGCGTGGCCGGACAGTTTGAACACCGCCACGGTCTGCACCAGTTCCTGGGCCTGACTCTTGAGACTGCTGGCAGCCGCGGCCATCTCTTCGACCAGGGCTGCATTCTGCTGGGTGGTCTGGTCCATTTGTGTGACCGCCTCACCGACCTGGGCCACACCCAGAGCCTGCTCATTGCTGGCGGCGCTGATCTCGCCCATGATGTCGGTCACCCGCTGGATGCTGGTCACCACCTCGGTCATGGTGGCACCTGCCTGGTCGACCAGCGTGGTTCCGTGTTCGACCTTTTCGACGCTGGCATTGATCAGCGTCTTGATTTCCTTGGCGGCCTCTGCAGAGCGGCCGGCCAAAGAACGGACTTCGCTGGCCACCACTGCAAAGCCGCGGCCCTGTTCGCCCGCACGGGCCGCTTCAACTGCCGCATTCAAGGCGAGGATATTGGTCTGGAAGGCGATGCCGTCGATCACCTGGATGATGTCGGATATCTTGCGTGACGAGGTATTGATATCGCGCATGGTCTCGACCACCTGGCCCACCACGTCGCCGCCTTGGACCGCAACGCTGGAAGCGTTCACGGCAAGCTGGTTCGCCGTGCGGGCGCTGTCCGCGTTCTGTTTGACCGTGGAGCTGAGCTCTTCCATGGACGCTGCCGTTTGCTCCAAAGCGCTGGCTTGCTGTTCGGTGCGCGCCGACAGGTCGTTGTTGCCCTGGGCGATCTCGGCGCTGGCCGTGGCCACGCCCTCGGAGCCCTGGCGCACGCTGGAGACTACCTTGACCAGAGACTGGGTCATGGCCGCCAACGCCGTCATCAACTGGGCCACTTCGTCCTTGCCTTCGCTCTGGATGTTTTGCGTCAGGTCGCCCTGCGCCACGCCATGTGCCACGTCCACTGCGCTGCCCAGTGATTTGGACAGGTTGCGAATCAGCGCCAGTCCGAACAGCCACGCCACGACCAGGCCGACGACGATGGAGAAAATCGACACCAGGCTAATGGTTTCGTAGCGGGCGACGGCGCCGTCGTACTCTTTCTTGGCCTCGGCAACCTGCAGCTTCATCAGCGGTGCCATGTCGGTGCGCAGCTTGTTGTACAGAGGGCCCACCACTTCGACACTGATGCGTGAAGTTTCGGCCCAGTCATTGGCCTTGAGCGCTGCAATGGCGGGCCGAAGCCCCTGTTGCACATAGGCAGTGCGGGTCTCGAGAAACACCTTGGCCAGACCCCTCTCCTCGGCAGACAGGTCAGCCGCCATGTAGGCATCCCACTGCTTGCCAATCTCTGCAATATTGGCCTCAATACTGGCGCTGTTGCGGTCGTAGGTTTCCACGGTCGGATCGAGCAGCGAGTCAGAAATGAGTTGCCGGTTGAGCATGAACATCCGCTGGATGTCGGACAAATTGCCCATGGGCAAGGTGCGGTCCTCATACACACTGTGCATCGCCGCATTGGTCTTCACGATGCCCATCAGGCCCAGCCCCCCGATGCACACCAGAAGCACCGAGAAGACGCTCAGCAGCAGGAGCAGTCGGGTGGAGATTTTGAGGTTATTCATGTGTGCGAATCCGTAGAAGCCCTTAACACTGGTGACCTAAAGGCACCGAAGGCAAAGGCTGTATCTTGCGCCAAACGCCTGAGCAGCGCCTCCAAAATAGCCCATTACTTGATGCAAGTCAACAAAAAAGGCCGGGGGCGGATTTGACAGCAAAGACCGGCTACGTCGGCAGGAACAAGTAGTGCCGGGACAACTCCACGAATGCGTGGACCTCAGGGTCAAGCCCGGTTTCCTGCAAAAGGATTTCGCCGACCTGCTCTGCCAGTGAACCGGCCAACCGTGCGTCCAAAAACAGCAGCCTGGAACGACGCGCCAGGACGTCTTCCACCTTGAGGGCGAACTCATACCGGGCGGCAAATCGCACCATGCCTTCGGTCAACCCGTCGCACAACAGAGTGTGGGCGCCCGGCATACTTGACACTGCGGCCTGCTCATCTCCGTAAGAGTGCATACCGGGAGGCGAACAGATGGAACGTGGGTGCGTCTCGGCCATACCAGCGCCCACCAGCTTCAAATGGGTGGTCACCCCCTTTTGGCGATGCTCCAGAAGGGACTTCGCCGCGCAGGCGTCCAGGACATCCTCGGCCATCGCGCGGTAGGTGGTCCACTTTCCACCCGTCACCGTGACCAGACCACTGCGACTCACCAGCACGGTGTGCTCCCGGCTGATGCCTTTGGTGTTGTCCCCATCATCGTCTTGTGGCTTGACCAATGGACGCAGTCCCACCCAGACGCTCTTGACGTCAGCGCGGGTCGGCGCACGCCGCAAATACCGCGCCGATTCATTCAGTATGAAATCGACCTCTTCTTTGAAAGGCAGAGGCTCACGTGCCAGATCATGGCGCGGCGTGTCGGTAGTACCCAGAATCACCTTGCCAAGCCACGGTACCGCGAAGAGGACACGCCCATCGGCGGTCTTTGGCACCATCAGCGCGACATCACCCCCCAAAAATTCCCGGTCCACCACAATGTGCACGCCCTGGCTGGGTGCGACCATGGGCCTGGTGGGCCGTGTCGCGTTGGCGCCGCTGGCCATTCCATCCTTCTGGCGCAGCTCGTCCACCCATACACCCGCGGCATTGACAACACAACGGGACCGGATGGGGTAGCGTTTTCCGGTCTGCGTGTCTTCGCAAACCAATCCTGAGATCTTTCCCTCCTCATACAGGAGTTCGTCAGCGCGGCAATAGTTGACCAGCAACGCACCGCGCGACATCGCCGTGCGCGCCAAGGCCAAGGCCAGGCGGGCATCATTGAATTGCCCGTCCCAATATTTGACGCCACCCTTGAGGCCCTGCACCTGGACCTCTGGCAACAGGGCCAAGGTCTCGTCTCTGTTCAGGAATTCGGTCTTCCCCAGGCCTGCACTGCCCGCGAGCGCGTCATACATCTTGAGCCCGATGCCGTAAAACGGGGTTTCCCACCATTGGTAGGACGGCATGACGAATGGCAAGGGCTGCGCCAGATGGGGCGCATTGTTCAACAGGGTGGTGCGTTCGTATAGCGCCTCGCGCACCAAAGAAATATTGCCCTGCGCCAAATAGCGCACGCCTCCATGCACCAGCTTGGTAGCCCGCGAGGATGTGCCTTTGGCGAAGTCGTGTGATTCGACCAGTACAACCGAGAATCCGCGTGCAGCGGCGTCCAACGCCAGCCCCAGTCCCGTCGCACCGCCGCCCACAATGGCGATGTCGTACACCTGATCTTGCGCCAGTCGGAAGATCAGTTTATCGCGCCGTGTGAATTGGGGCTGCATCGTGGTGGCCATGGAAGTGAGGTTAGAAAAAAGGGCCGTGCGGCAGATGCGCTCACACGGCCGATCTTTGGAGCATTGCGCTAGCCCAAAAGGCAATTAGCGCACTTTGCCGTTCTTCCACGCGTTGAGCAGCGTGTCATAGGCAATGGTTTCGCCCTTTGGCTTTTCGTTGGCCAGCTTTTTCCATGGTGCACCCTTGTCGCTCAGCCACTTGTCAGGGCTGCTCTTGGCATTGAGCTTAGGTGGGCACACGGCCATGCCGGAGCGCTCCAAGCGGCCCATCACGGCGTCCATCTCTTCGGCCAAGTTGTCCATGGCGGCTTGCGGGGTCTTCTCACCTGTCACTGCCACGGCCACGTTCTTCCACCACAGTTGGGCCAGCTTGGGGTAATCGGGCACGTTGGTTCCGGTGGGGGTCCATGCCACGCGCGCAGGACTGCGGTAGAACTCCACCAGGCCACCCAACTTGGGCGCCATGTCAGTCATGGCCTTGGACTGGATGTCGGACTCGCGGATAGGTGTCAGGCCTACAGTGGTCTTTTTCAGCGACGTGGTCTTGGCAGTCACGAACTGGGCGTACAACCAGGCAGCCGCAACCTTGTTGGCGTCATGGTCCTTGAAGAACGTCCACGAACCCACGTCCTGGTAGCCGTTCTGCATGCCTTGCTTCCAGTACGGGCCGTTAGGACCAGGGGCCATGCGCCACTTGGGCGTGCCATCGGCGTTTACCACGGGCAGGCCGGGTTTGATCATGTCGGCAGTGAAAGCGGTGTACCAGAAGATCTGCTGGGCGATCTGACCTTGCGCAGGCACAGGGCCGGCTTCGCCGAAGGTCATGCCGATGGCTTCCTTGGGCGAGTACTTCTTCATCCAGTCGATGTACTTGGTCAGCGCGTACACGGCGGCGGGTGAATTGGTCGCCCCACCACGGGACACGGAGGCACCTTGCGGTGTGCAGCCATCGGCCGAGGCGCGGATGCCCCACTCGTCCACAGGCTTGCCGTTGGGAATGCCCACGTCAGCCGTACCGGCCATGGACAACCAGGCGTCGGTGAAGCGCCAGCCCAGCGAGGGATCTTTCTTGCCGTAGTCCATGTGGCCATAAATCGGCTTGCCATCGATGGTTTTCACGTCTTCGCTGAAGAAGGCGGCGATGTCTTCATAGGCGCTCCAGTTCAGGGGCACGCCTAGGTCGTAGCCGTACTTGGCCTTGAACTTGGCTTTCAGTTCGGGCTTGTCGAACAAATCCGCACGGAACCAGTACAGGTTGGCAAATTGTTGGTCAGGCAGTTGGTACAGCTTTTTGTCCGGGCCGGTGGTGAAGCTGGTGCCGATGAAATCCTTGAGGTCCAGACCGGGGTTGGTCCACTCTTTGCCGGAACCTGCCATGTAATCGGTCAGGTTCATGATCTTGCCGTAGCGGTAGTGGGTACCAATCAGGTCGGAATCCGTGATCCAGCCGTCATAAATGGACTTGCCGGATTGCATCGAGGTTTGCAGTTTTTCGACCACATCACCTTCACCGATCAGGTCGTGCTTGACCTTGATACCGGTGATTTCTTCAAATGCCTTGGCCAATGTCTTGGATTCGTACTCGTGGGTCGTAATGGTCTCCGACACCACAGAAATTTCCTTCACGCCCTTGTCTTGCAGCTTTTTGGCGGCGTCAATAAACCACTTCATCTCAGCGGCTTGTTGTGCCTTGCTCAAGGTGGATGGCTGGAACTCGCTATCAATCCACTTCTTGGCCGCCGCTTCGTCGGCCCAGGCCTGGCTGCCCACGGCGCAAGCCATGGCGACGGCCAATACGGAATACTTCAATTTCATCGTCAATCTCCTCGGTCTGATGAGCCCCTGTTTTGGAAGAATGGCGCGGCCCCAGGGGATATAAGCCGAACCTTGAAACTTGTAGGGGTCAGCCCTTGCGCAACACCAGCCCCAGCAGGGCCATGGAAAGCACAAAACTGATCCAGATCGAAGGCTCGGATTCCAGCCCCATCCACTCGGTCAGGCGCCCGCTGATGCCAACAAATGCCAGATTCACATACGCCGCACTCATCAGCCCGACAAACAGGCGGTCACCCCGGGTGGTCTCCATGGGCAGAAAACCCTTGCGTGACAGGGTGGGCGATTTGATCTCCCACACGGTCATGCCCACCAGCATCAACACGATGCAGCAAAAGAATACGGCCACCGGCGTGGTCCAAGCCATCCAATCAAACATCGTGCGCTCCTCTCAAACACGGCCCATCGCGAAACCCTTCGCGATGTAATT
>JAUSNJ010000110.1 GCA_030645355.1 Rhodoferax sp.
TCTTGTGGAAGATGCCCTTGTCAGCCACGGTGTCCACCACGGCTTGCATCTTCGCAAACAGTTCGGTGGCTTTGGTCTTGTCACCGGCCAGAACTGCTTTCTCTACGTTCTTGACCGCGGTGCGGTACTTGGAACGCAAAGACGTGTTTGCTGCATTGATTTTGACGTCCTGACGGACGCGCTTACGGCCCGACGCCAGGCGCGGGTTCTTTTTCTTGGGTTTTCCAGATGCCATAGTAATAGTTCCTTGTGTCTGAGGATGATGCCAGCAAAGCCCGCAATTGTAGCACTTCAGCGTTCTTTGACTTGCTTCTGACTCCCCCCAGCCCCGTCGCCCCCGTCGGGCGAGGCGGCTGGGGGGAGTGGGGGTGACTTCCGGGGAAGGGGGAGATGCAGGGCACCGCGGGCTACACTTGACTTGTGAGCCTCATCAAATCTGCTTCCATCGTATCGATTCTGACCCTGGCGTCGCGCATCACTGGGCTGGTGCGCGACCTGCTGATGGCCTCCATTTTTGGTGTGAGTGCCATGACGGACGCCTTTTGGGTGGCGTTTCGCATTCCCAATATGCTGCGCCGCATGTTTGCCGAGGGCGCCTTCAGCCAGGCCTTTGTGCCGGTGCTGGCGGCAAGCAAGGAGCAGGACGGCGATGCGGCCACCCATGCGCTCATCAGTGCCGTCGCCACTTTGCTGACCTTGGTTCTGGTGGTGACCTGTGTGGCGGGCATTGTTGGTGCTCCGATCCTGGTCTATATGCTGGCCAGCGGGCTGCCGCCTGAGGGTTTTGAGGCAGCGACGGTGATGACGCGCTGGATGTTTCCCTATATCGCATGCATGTCACTGGTTGCCCTGGGGGCTGGCGTTCTCAATACCTGGAAGAAGTTTGCCATTCCGGCGGCCACGCCGGTTTTGCTCAACGTGGCCATGATTTCTGGCGCCTGGCTGGGCGCGCCATGGTTCAAGCAACTGGGCATCGAGCCGATCTATGCCATGGCTGCTGGCGTGATGGCGGGGGGGCTACTGCAGCTGGGAGCCATTTGGTGGGCACTCCACCGTTTGGGTTTGGCCCCCTCAATCCGCCTTGGTTTGGCGGCTGCCCGCGCATCGTGGTCACAACCTGCTACCAAAAGAATAGTGCATTTGATGGGGCCTGCACTGTTGGGGGTCAGCGTGGCACAGATCTCGCTGCTGATCAACACACAGATTGCCTCCCATCTGACGACTGGTTCGGTGACCTGGCTCAACAATGCGGGCTTATTGATGGAGTTTCCTACGGCCATGCTGGGTGTCGCGCTGGGCGTGGTGCTGATGCCGCAGCTCGCCGCTGCCAAGGCCAGCGGCGATTCCGAAAGGTTTTCCAGCATGATTGACTGGGGCCTGCGTCTGGTGGTGCTGATGGCGGTGCCCAGCGCCGT
Source organism: Rhodoferax sp. (assembly GCA_030645355.1). GTDB lineage: Bacteria > Pseudomonadota > Gammaproteobacteria > Burkholderiales > Burkholderiaceae_C > Allorhodoferax. Next base: position 1,416 of record JAUSNJ010000110.1, read on the forward strand.
GGCACTGATCACCTTTGCGCAGCCTCTGGTGGCGGTAATCTTCCACAATGGCAAATATGTCGATGCGGATGTTGTCCAGACCAGCGCCGCCCTGATGGGTTACGGGGCGGGCCTTTTGGGTCTGGTGGCCATCAAGGTATTGACTCCAGGCTACTTCGCCAGCCAGAATATCCGCACGCCGGCATTGATCGGGATTGCGGTGCTGGTCATCACCCAGGCTTTGAACCTGCTGTTCGTGCCGATGTTGGCCCATGCCGGCCTGGCTTTGGCAATCGGAGTGGGTGCCATGGTCAACGCGTTGTGGCTGCTGGTCGGGCTGGTGCGCAGTGGCACCTATGTACCCCTTCCCGGGTGGGCGCGCTTTGCGTTGCAGGTGGTTGCGGCCAGTGCCTTGTTGGCGGTGTTTCTGATGTGGGCCAATGGTGCGTTTCCCTGGCTCGCCCTCAAGGCTGAGAAGCTTAAGCGCATTGGGCTTCTAGCCCTCTTCGTATCTAGTGGTATTGCTATCTATTTTGGAGCGATCTGGGCTGCCGGCGTGAATTTGAGACAGTTGGTCCGGCGTTAGATTTGGAAGACCTGGCACCATGAAACTGTCCTTTGACCAGCCCACACCCCTGGAGTACTTTGCGTCCCTGGTGGAGAGCGACGGTGAATTTGCGCTGTTTGAAGCCGCCGTCAGCCTGGGCCAGGACGAGTACCCCGAAATGGATGTGCAGACGGTTTTGGGCGAGGTGGACCAACTGCTGGAGCGCGTGCGCCGGCGCCTGGCGGCCGATAGCGGGCCGGTGCAGAAGTTGCGCATTCTGAACCAGTTCTTCTTCCAGGATCTGGCCTTTGCCGGCAACGTCAACGACTTCTACGACCCTGACAACAGTTTCATCCACCGGTTGCTGCAGAGCCGCCGTGGCATACCCATCGCACTGGCAGTGCTGTGGATGGAACTGGCCCAGGGGCTGGGTCTGGCGGTGCGGGGTGTGGGTTTCCCCGGGCATTTCCTGGTCAAAGTGAACCTGCCGATGGGGCAGGTGGTGATTGACCCGTTGAGTGGCAAGTCGCTGAGTCGTGAAGAGCTGTCTGAGCGGCTGGAGCCCTACCGCAAGCGCAGCGGTCTGGTGGACGAGTTGGAGACGCCATTGGGGCTGTACCTGCAAACAGCACCGTCGCGCGACATCATTGCACGCATGCTGCGCAACCTGAAAGAAATCCACAAATCCCAGAACGACTGGGAGCGTCTGCTGGCGGTGCAGGAGCGGCTCGTCGTGCTGTTGCCCAAGTCTTGGCCGGAGTACCGTGACCGCGGACTCGCACACGCCGAGTTGGGTCATATCGAGCAGGCGCTGGCAGATCTGGAGTGCTATCTGGTGCACGCCGATGACCGTGTCAATCTGGATGCCATTGCCGACTGGGTGGACGCGCTGCGGCGATCATGACGCTGGCAGGCTGCTGCCTATAATTTCGCAGCCCGCGCACCCAAAAGGCTGTCGCGGTTGTGCCGGATCAATCCGGCCAATCCACACTCAACCCGATTTCAGGATTGCCAATGAAGCTTCACACCACGGTGCTCGCGGCCTTCGCCGCATGTTTCCTTCCCCATGCCCTGGCCGCCCCGCGCGGCGTGATCGCGCAGCCCTCCGCAGCAGAGATTCCCCAACTATGCGACAAGAGCATTGCCCAGGCACGTCAGCGCGTGGACAAGATCAAAGCCCTGCCGCTGCGGCGCGTCAACGTGAAGACGGTGTTGCATGCATGGAATGAACTCGATATGGGATTGCAGGACATTGGTGGGCCCATCGGACTGCTGTCCGAAACCAGTCCCGACCCCGAGGTGCGCAAGGCGGCGGAGGCCTGCGACCTGTTGCTGTCGGCCCTGCCCAACGAATACCTGCAAAGCGAGGCGCTGTTCCAACGGGTCAAGGCGCTGCGCACGACCGATCCGATCGACACCATGGCGCGGCAAAGCATTTTGGATGATTTTGAAGAGCGCGGCGTAAGCCTGCCGGCAGCCAAACGCGAGCGGGCCAAGGCCATCTTTGAACGCCTGGACAAACTGTCCCAGGACTTTTCCCGCAATGTGCGTGACGTCACAACCAAGCTGGCATTTTCAGAGGCCTCCTTGCAAGGCGTGCTGCCGGGTGCGCTCAGCAATCGGGCGCGCGACGGAGAAGGTAACTACCTGTTTGGACTGGACTACCCGGAATACGAAGCCATCATGGGCAACGTGCAGGTGGAGAGCACCCGCAAGGCCTACTGGAGCGCCTTCCAGAGTCGTGGCGGTCAGGCCAACTTGGCACTGCTGCAGGAAGCTGTAGGGTTGCGGTTGGAGCTGGCGCAGCTGATGGGGGAAACCAGCTTTGCCGACTGGGCAATCAAACGCAAGATGGCGGGCTCGGCCGCCGCAGTGACGCGATTCCTCGACGAGGTGCAGGGCAAGGTGGAGGCGTTGGAACGCAAGGAGCTCGATGCGTTGCGCGCCGAGAAAGTGGCCTTCACCGCCGATAAGGATGCAGTCCTCAAGCGCTGGGACGTGTTGTTTTATCAGCAGCGCCTGAAAAAGCAGCGCTATAGCGTGGACCAGAATGCGGTGCGCATGCAGTTTCCCACCGATCCCACGATTGACTGGATGATGCAAGTCACCAGCACCCTGTACGGGGTGCAGTTCAAGCCGAACAAGGCTTTGCCGGTGTGGCAGGCCGATGTGCGAGGCTACGATGTGTTTGACAGTGCCAGTGGCAAGTACCTGTCGAGCTTCTATCTGGACCTGTTTCCGCGCGATGGCAAATACAAACACGCCGCTGCGTTTCCGGTTCGGGGCGTGTCTCTGGCGGGCGGACGCACGCCGGTGTCAGTTCTGGTGACGAACTTCAGCCGCGACGGGTTTGACCAGAACGAACTCGAAACCCTGTTCCACGAGTTCGGGCACATCATGCATGGCGTGCTGTCGCGCACCCGTTATGTGCTGAACGCCGGCACTGGCGTCAAGCGCGACTTTGTTGAAGCGCCTTCGCAAATGTATGAGGAGTGGTCGCGCCGGCCTGAATCACTGGCTCTGTTTGCCCAGGTGTGCCCGAGCTGCAAGCCAATTGACGCCAAGCTAATTGAGCGGATGAATGCGTCGCGTGCATTTGGAAAGGGTATTCAGTACGGGCGTCAGCGCCTGTATGCCGCGTGGGATATGGCCCTGCACACGCCAGCCGCGGTGGACCCCATGCAGACCTGGATTGAACTCGAAGGCAAGACTCCGCTGGGCTATGAGGCCGGAACCTTGGTGCCTGCTGCCTTTGGCCATGTGATGGGTGGCTACCAGGCCGGGTATTACGGCTATATGTGGTCAGAAGTGCTCGCGCTGGACATGCGTTCTGCCTTTGGCGCCAACGTGATGGACCCGCAGGTAGGCGCACGCTACCGCACCGTGATTCTGGAGCGCGGTGGTGAGCGCGCTCCGTCTGAACTGGTGGAGGCGTTCTTGCAACGCAAACCGTCGCCTGAAGCCTTCTTCCGGGAAATCACCGGCCGCTAGAGATGCTGCACACCACCCACCGCATCCCCGGACTGGTCCTGCGCGACCATAGCTTTGAACTGCCGCTGGACTACTCCCAGCCAGGGCGGACCCTCAGCGTCTACGCCCGCGAAGTGATCGCGCCGGGCAAGGAAGACGCAAGCCAACCCTATTTGGTCTACTTTCAGGGCGGACCCGGATCGGGCGCGCCGCGGCCCACCAGCAACAGCGGCTGGTTGGGTCGCGCCTTGCAAGACTACCGGGTGCTGTTGCTGGACCAGCGTGGCACCGGGCGTTCCACGCCCGTGACCACGCAAGCGCTGGCTGAGCTTGGCGAGCCCCGAGCCCAGGCCGACTACCTGATGCACTTTCGCGCCGACAACATCGTGCGCGATGCGGAGGCCATTCGCCAGCAGATCATCGGCCAGAACCCATGGAGCATTCTGGGGCAAAGCTATGGTGGGTTTTGCGCCATGCACTACCTGAGCGCGGCACCTGAGGGGCTCAAGGAGGTGCTGATCACCGGCGGCATTCCGTCACTGTTTCGCCCGGCGGACGATGTGTACCGCGCCACCTACCGGCGCGTGGTGGCCAAGAATCGCCTGTACTACCAGCGCTATCCTGGTGATGTTGCGCGGGTTCGCCAGATCGTGGACCACCTGCTCCAGCACGACGTGCGATTGCCCGGTGGTGCCCAACTGACCGCGCAACGGTTTCTGCAACTGGGGTTGCAATTTGGCATGAGTGACGGTTTTGAGGCCGTTCACTATTTGCTGGAAGAGGCCTTTGTTGCAGGAGGCGACGGGCGCGGTGCGCTGCAATGGAACTTCCTGTTCCACCTGGAGCACATGCAAACCTTCGACACGAACCCGATCTACTCGCTGCTGCACGAGGCCTGCTACACCCAGGGGACCGCCAGTCAGTGGTCAGCCCAGCGTTTGCTGGCGGAATTTGCGGAGTTTGCCTTGGAGGGCAGCGACCCGGTGCTGTTCACCGGTGAGATGATCTACCCGTGGATGTTCGACACCTACGCGCAGTTGCAGCCGCTCAAGGCGGCTGCCGAGCTTCTGGCTGCGACGGATGCATGGCCTGCCCTCTACGACGTGGCCCGACTGCAGCACAACACCGTGCCGGTGGCGGCGGCCGTCTACTCCGACGACATGTACGTGCACCGCGAGTTCTCGGAAGAGACCGCGGCCCTGGTCCCCAACATGAAACTCTGGGTCACCAATGAGTACGAGCACAATGGACTGCGTGCCGACGGCGCAGCCGTTTTGGGCCGTTTGCTGGGGATGGTGCGAGGTGAAGTCTAGACCGGTGGGCTGATGCCCAGCTGTTTGACACGGCCCGAACCCAGGGTAGAGGTGTCACTGCGCGTGGCGTCTCCGTAGTAGCGAACGTCGCCCGAACCGACGATGCTGACCGACAGGGCCTTGCGTGCCCAGACGGTCGCGTCCCCCGATCCGGCAATGTTGACGCCGACGTCCTGGACGGACAGGCGGGGGGCCTTGACATCGCCAGACCCGGCGATGCTGACATCCATGACGGCCGCCGTTCCCTGGGCTTCAAAGCGGCCACTTCCGGCGATCGACACTGACAGGGCATCGCTCTGCAATTCCTTGATGGTCATACTGCCCGAACCGGCAATGCTGGTAGAGAGTTTGGGCGACTGCAGGCGTGCCGCCAACAGGTCGGCGGAGCCTGCCAGCGACAAACCATCGACGGTGCGGGCATGCACCGTGAGCTGGATGCTGCTGCGGCTGGACAGGTTCACGCCTTTGGCGGGCTTGATCGTGAGTTGGCCATTCTTGACGACGGTTTCAATGAGCGGCAAGAGGTTGTCGTCGGCCGCTATCAGCACCGCTTCGCTTGCGCCCTGGATCAATTCGACTTTGCAGGGCAAGTCGACTGCGATCTGGTGGAACGGCGTCAACTCGCGTTTCTCGCTGCTGGCGTGGCCGGAGCCGACGACGTTCTTGTAGCCCAGAAGGTCCCACGCATGGGCCGGGACCCCGGCCAGAAACAGCAGGCAGCTTGCCAGCAGAGCCGCAAAAAAGCCGGCAATCCGCGGGCTGGAATGCGCGCCCGGCTCCTTCTTTTGCATCGGTTCTAGCGTCCGTAGACGGTGACGGTGGGCAATGTGATTTGCATGACCGACCCTTGGGCCATGGCGTCAAAACGCAGCAACACGGAACCATTGACGGCCAGGGTCATCAGGACCGCAAAGGCGAGGGCAGCAAGCTTGAACTGGGTATGGTAGTTGTGCAGCATGGTCTTCTCCGGTTACGGTCCACAGCGGCCCGATGACTGAAATGTAGACATTGCCCGCGCAAATTTCATCTCCATTGCGACGAATGGCATTTCGGTGGGAAATACGGCGCCTGGTGTGGGATGGGCGGTGTGGCGGCCCTACAGCACAGCGTGCGGATCGGACGGCGTACCCCGCTGCGCGAACTGGTGCCAGGCCCGGCGCAGCTGGGTGTCCGAACTGAATCCGGCCATCTCGGCGGCCTGGGTCACATTGCGGCCGGATTGCAGCGCGGTCTGGGCCACCGCCAGCCGGATGCGCCGCAGGTATTGCAGGGGGGCAAGGCCGGCGTGCTCCAGAAACAGCCGTGTCAGGTGGCGTGGCGAGGTGTGGGCGACCTCGGCCATGGCGGGAACCGTCCAGGCGGTATCCGGTGCATGGCTGACGGCGTCCTGTACCCGGTGCAGGGCCGGGTGCAGGTGGGCGCGGTAGGCCAGAAACGGTGATAACTCCGGGTCGTTGGGGCCACGGCGCAGCGCCACCACCATGGTTTGCGCCACCTGCGCCGCCAGTGCCGGGCCACACACGGCGCTGATGCGGTGCAAGACCAGATCAATGCCGGTCGTCACACCCGCACTGCTGTACACCGGCGCATCCTCCACAAACACGCGGTTGGCCACCACGTCGCAACGCGGCTCCACCTGCTGCAACTCCTCCAGATGCTGGTGGTGGGTGGTGGCGCGCCGCCCGGCCAGTTGGCCAGCGTGCGCAGCCAGTACCGATCCGGCGCAGATGGTGACCAGTTCCACCTGCCCTGCCGCCAGGCGCAGGCCGCGCAGCCAGTGCAGCAGGGTCTGGGTGGGGGCGTCGTCAATGGGAATCCGTTGGCCCGGCATGCCGATCAGCACCACCCACAGCGACCGCGGATCGGGGGCCTGTTGCTGGTTGGGTGGCGTGGGCAACGGCAGCAGACCGGCCAGCTGCAGTCCGACCGAGCTTACGACCTGGGGGGCGGGCCCGACAAATTCGAGGGCAAAGCGCTCGGGCTGGCCCTGGCTGCGCAGCACCTGGTTGGCGATGCGCAGGGCCTCGGCCGGGCCCGCCCAGTCCAACGCCAGGCCGTTGGGGAGAAGGACAAAGGCAACGCGAATCAATTGCGGGTCCATATGAAGTCCATTTGGCGGGCCGTACGTTCGGCCAGCTCGGTGCCTGCCAGCCGCCCAACCAGGTGCAGGCACATGTCGATGCCAGCGCTAATGCCGGCCGAGGTCACCGGACCGCCGTCATCGACCCAGCGCACGCCGTCCACCACCTCCAGCGCCGGGTAGCGCTGGCGCAGGTCGGCCACGTCTTCCCAGTGGGTGGTGGCGCGCCCGTGCGTCAGTACGCCACTGGATGCCAGCAAGAAGGCCCCGGTGCACACGGAGGCGGTGATCCGGGCCGTGGCGTTGACCTGGTGAATCCAGGCGAGTGTGTCGGGGCAGGCCAGGGCCGCATCCACCACGCCACCGGGCACGATCAGCACATCGGCGGCAGTGCAACTGGCGAAGTCCTGATCTGGCAGTATCTGCAGCCCGGCCCGGGCCCGTACGGCTGTGCGCCGGCGCGCCACGCAGCGCACGCGGAACAGCGGCGCACCTGTGGGCTGGGAGCGTGCCAGCACGCGGCTGGCCGTGGTGAAGACCTCAAAGGGGCCGGCAAAGTCCAGCGCCTCCACATCGTCAAATGCCAGGATAGCCACCTGCAGGCTGGGTGCGATGGTGTTCATGCGGGTGCGCCGTCCATGGCGCGGTCCAGCGCCTGCGGGACGCTGCATAGCGTGGCGAAGCGGCCCTGCAGCACGGTGGCGGTGCGGGTCACGATGTCGGCCGCGGCCAGGGTGTGGCCGTCGGGCTGCACCATGTCGAAGGTCAGGGTCGCGTCGGTCACAAAATCCACGCTCCAGCCCAGGTCGGAGGCGTGCCGGGTGGTGGTCTCACAGCACTGTTCGGTGCGGATGCCGCTGATGATGAGGCGCTGGATACCGTGGCTGGTCAGCCAGACATCCAGCCCGGTGCCCACCAGCGCGCTGTGGCGGTGCTTGGTGAAGGTGGCGGCGGCATCAAAGTCCAGCAGTCCCTGCAGGGGGCGGACATGGCCGGATTCGGGGGCAAACGGGTTGTCGGGAGTGCCGGGGCCGCTGGTGTGAAAGATGCGTACCACCGGCACACCGCGCTGCACGCAGCCTTCAATCAATGCGTTTTGGGCGGCCAGGTAGGCGGGCAGGTCCTGCTCGGTGAAGAACGGGCGGTGGCGGAAAGATTCCTGGACATCGATGACGATCAGGGCAGTGTTCATTTTAGGACTCCATGTTAATGCTTGGGAGTCCTGATTTTTCACTGTGTCAACTTCGCTGTCGACTCAAATACAGACCAGAGCCGATCAATTTAGGACATCATTGGCTGCCGGTCGGCCGGGGCCTACGCGGGCGCGGGCGGCCGTTCAGGCAACGACCACGGCCGCCGTGCTGCCCAGGGGGGCGATCACTCCGATGGTGTACACCGTCTCGCCGCTGGCGCGCAGCGTGGCGGCGGTGGCTTCTGCGTTGGCGGCATCCACGACCACGACCATGCCGATGCCGTTGTTGAAGGTGCGGTTCATTTCAATGTCGTCAATGCCGGCGGTCTTTTGCAGCCAGGCAAACAGTTCGGTCTGTGGCCAGCTGCCTTTTTTCAGGTGGGCGGCGGTACCTTCGGGCAGAACGCGCGGAATATTTTCCAGAAGGCCGCCGCCCGTGATGTGGGCCAAGGCCTTGATGGGGTGGGCGGCCAGTGCGGCCAGCACGTTTTTCACATACAGGCGGGTGGGTTCCATGATGGCCTGTTTGAAAGGCTTGCCGTCCAGCGTGGCGGGAACCGTGCCAGCGGCCTCAGCGCGCTCGATGCACTTGCGCACCAGGCTAAAGCCATTGGAATGCACGCCGTGGCTGGCCAGGCCCAGCACCACGTCGCCAGGCTTCACATCGGCCCCCGTGAGAATCTTGGACTTTTCGACCGCGCCAACGGCAAAACCGGCCAGATCGTATTCACCGGCGGGGTACATGCCCGGCATTTCCGCCGTTTCGCCGCCAATCAGCGCGCAACCGGACAGTTCGCAGCCCTTGGCAATGCCGCCGATGACGGCTGCGGCCGTATCCACATCCAGCTTGCCGCAAGCAAAGTAGTCCAGGAAGAACAGGGGCTCGGCACCTTGCACCAGCACGTCATTGACGCTCATGGCCACCAGATCAATGCCCACGGTGTCGTGCATGTTCCACTCAAACGCCAGCTTGAGCTTGGTACCCACGCCGTCGGTGCCGCTCACGAGCACGGGTTCCTTGTAGCGTTTGGGCACTTCAAACAGCGCGCCAAAACCGCCAATGCCGGCCAGCACGCCCTCGCGCATGGT
>JAUSNJ010000054.1 GCA_030645355.1 Rhodoferax sp.
CAGCACCCTCCTGCGAGGAGGTTCGGCCACCCGCTAGCGCACAGCCTGCCACTGGCCAATCGCGTCGGCAAGCTGCAGATTGGGCGCGACGCAGCGCCACGGCAACCCGAGCATGAGAGAGGTCTCACGCCACGGACAGCGCTCTCTGGGGGGGGCGCGGCGAGCAGCCCAATCTCGTACCCCCAAGGGGAAACGCGCTCGGCGTGAGCGATCAGGCGGGCAATCAACAGGGCCACCAGCAGCTTTCCCTGCAGCCAACTTCGCGCCGCCCGCGCGTCGTGCTTTTTCAGGTGTTCCAGCTGGATCAGCAACTTCAGTCGCTTGACCTCCAGCTCGATCTGCCATCGCAGCCGATACAGCGTCATCACCTGCGCGGCCTGCACGCTGGGCGCCAGCGTGGTGAAGACCAGCACGTAGCCGGGCGCCTCCAGCGTCTGGGGCTGCACTTGCGTGCGCCCGCGCATGCTCTCGCGACGCTCTTGCGCACCTCGCACAGCCGTCCTGCGATCTCCTGTGCGCGCTGACCGCCGCGCTCGGCCTTGACCTTCAGGATGGCCGGTCAGCTGCCCGCCTGCCCCACCTGCAGCCCTCGCACCAGCGGCAGCACGTCCAGCGGCTGGCCCGTGGCTGGGTGCGCCAGCGGCAAGGTCACCAGGTTCATGTGCACGATCACATCGCCGCCATGGCGCCTGACGTGGGCGATTCCGCCCGGGTGCGCACAACCGCGGTCGGCCACGAAGATGTCGCTCGCGTGCACAGCAAAACGCTTGAGGGTCTCGCCTTCATCGGAAGGGCCGAGGTGGACTTCCTGGCATTGCAGGCCCGGCAGTCCAATGGCGTAGTGCAGCCGCCACTGCGAGCCGGTCACGCTAGGCTCGCGCACGATGCTGCCATCGACGACGCGCAGCTGGCACCCACCCAGCAGCCCTGGCGCGCCAGCGTCGGGCTGCGCATCGCGTAGTTCGGGTGCCGCGCGCAGCGCCTGGGCCAGCCACTCGAACCACGGGCCGCAGGAGAGCAGCCTCTTGAGCAGGGCAACGTCGCTGACCGAGGCAATGCCCACCACCGACGCCCGTGCGGCCGTCTCGCGAAGCCCGCAGCCCTCACTCGAGTGGATCAGCATGACTTGCAGCAGTGCCCGCGCATCGCCGATGCCACGGGCTCGCTGGAAGGCGCCCAGCTCCCGGGCCATCTCCATCCGCCCGATCTGGCAGCAGCGCCTCCACGAGCCGCCCATCCTCACCCAGTCCG
>JAUSNJ010000058.1 GCA_030645355.1 Rhodoferax sp.
GTCACACAGGAAATTCGAGATGTTTGATTTCATTCGCAAGCACACCAAAGTCACCATGGGGCTGCTGTTTTTGCTGATCGTTCCTTCCTTCATATTGTTTGGCCTGGATGGCTACAACCGCTCCGGTGGAAATGGCGCTCCAGTTGCCAAGGTCGATGGCAAGGAAATCGGTCAGTCGGAGTGGGATCGGGCGCATCAGATCGAAGTGGACCGTTTGCGTACCTCCATGCCTTCGCTGGACGTCAAGCTGCTGGATTCGCCCCAGGCGCGTTACGCCACGCTGGAGCGACTGGTGCGTGACCGCGTGGTTGCCGCCGCAGCGAACAAGTTCAAGCTCGCCACCAGTGACCAGCGCCTTGCGCGCGAACTGCAGGAAAGCCCTGAAATTGCATCCTTGCGTCGCCCGGATGGCACACTCGACATGGAGCGCTATCGCCAGCTGCTGGGCAGCCAGGGCCTGAGCCCCGAGATGTTTGAGGCCAACGTGCGTTCCGATCTGTCTAACCGACAAGTGCTGCTCGGTATCGGTGCCAGCGGATTTGCACCAAAGGCGGCTGCGGACCTTGCGCTCAATGCCTACTTCGAAAAGCGGGAAATCCAGGTGGCTCGTTTCAATACCGTCGATTTCGCAGCGAAGCTGAACCCGACGGATGCCGACCTTGAACAGTTTTACAGGGCCAATGAAAAGCTCTTTCAGGCGCCGGAGCGGGCAACCATTGAATATGTGTTGCTGGACGTGGACAGCATCAAGAAAAGTGTGACCGTCAACGAGGCGGATCTGAAAACCTATTACGAGCAGAATGCCCAGCGACTGAGCGGTGCCGAAGAGCGACGCGCCAGCCATATCCTGATCACATCGCCCAAGACCGCATCCGCTGCTGACCGCGAAAAGGCAAAAGCCAAAGCGGAGGAGCTGCTCGCAATGGTTAAAAAATCCCCCGCGACATTTGCCGAAGTAGCCACCAAAAATTCACAAGACCCCGGCTCCGCATCCAAGGGCGGAGACCTTGACTTTTTTGCGCGTGGCGCCATGGTCAAGACTTTTGAAGATGCTGCCTTCGCCATGAAGATCGGTGACATCAATGGTGTCGTGGAGTCCGACTTTGGTTATCACATTATCAAGTTGACCGACATCAAGGCGCCCAAGCAGCGCAGCTTTGAAGAGATGAGGCCTGAGTTGGAGGCCGACTTGGCAAAGCAGCAAGCCCAGAAAAAATATTCTGAATCTGTTGAAGCTTTCACGAACGGCGTCTATGAGCAGTCGGACAGTCTCAAGCCGGTTGCCGAGCGCCTGAAACTCGATGTCAAGACAGCGACCAATGTGACTCGTCAGCCTGTGGCGGGTGCTACGGGTGTTCTCGCCAACGCCAAATTCCTCAATGTACTGTTCGCGCCCGATGCGATTGAGAAAAAACGCAACACGGAAGCCATTGAGGTTGCCCCCAGTCAATTGGTGTCAGGCCGCATCGTCCAGTATTTCCCGGTGCAGACTCAGCCTTTTGCCGAGGTGAAAAGTGTCGTGCGCCAGCGCTTGCTGGCCCAGCGCGGCGCAGAAGAGGCGCGCAAGGACGGCATGACCAAATTGGCTGCATGGAGGGCTGCGCCCGCCTCTGCCGCGCTTCCCGCTCCATTGCAGGTGTCTAGGGAGCAAGCGCAAGAGTTGCCGCTTCCAGTGATAGATGCAGCAATGCGTACGGATGCGTCTGCCTTGCCCGCGTTTGCAGGGGTAGATCTGGGCGGCCAGGGCTATGCCATCGTGAAGGTCGGCAAAGTGGTACCGCGCGTGCCACCACCCGAGACCGTAGCCGAGCAAGAGCGCATGCAATACACGCAGCGCTGGACGTCTGCCGAGAGCCTGGCTTATTACAACGGGCTGAAGGAACGTTTCAAGGCAAAAATTCTGGTTCCCAAGCCTGTTTCTGGCAATGCAAATATAGAAGTAGGTGGGACGCAGTAAATTTATGGCGGCTTTGTCGCTATAATATGGAGCTTCGGTGGCTGTAGCTCAGTTGGTAGAGTCCAGGATTGTGATTCCTGTTGTCGTGGGTTCGAGCCCCATCAGCCACCCCATTCATACTTAGCGTTCATGTAAGTGCTTGATTTCCTTATGAATCAAGCACTTACCGCCAGATATAAATTCTGGTTGTTACACGACCTGTCACACAACAACATCGTGGAGCAGGAACGTGAAAGCAATCTCAGAAAATCTTTATGAACGCGGCATCAACGGCATCAAATACTGCCGTCGCCGTATACCCGCCGCACT
>JAUSNJ010000113.1 GCA_030645355.1 Rhodoferax sp.
GGCTGGCCCGGCATTTTGCTGCACGAGGCCATCGGCCACGGGCTGGAGGGCGATTTCAACCGCAAGGGCTCCAGCGCCTTCAGCGGACGCATCGGCCAACGCGTGGCGGCCAAAGGGGTCACGGTGCTGGATGATGGCACCCTGGCTGACCGCCGTGGCTCGCTCAATGTGGACGACGAAGGCAATACCAGCCAGCGCAATGTGCTGATCGAGGACGGCATTCTGAAAGGCTACATCCAGGACGCCATGAATGCACGCCTGATGGGCGTACCGCCCACGGGCAATGGACGGCGCGAGAGCTATGCCCATGTGCCGATGCCGCGCATGACCAACACCTACATGCTGGCGGGTGAGAAATCGCCGGAAGAAATCGTGGCCAGCATCAAGAAGGGCCTGTACGCCACCAACTTCGGTGGTGGCCAGGTGGACATCACCTCGGGCAAGTTCGTGTTCTCGGCCAGCCAGGCGTTCTGGGTCGAAAACGGCAAGATCCTGTACCCCGTGAAGGGCGCCACCATTGTCGGCAGCGGGCCGGAGTGTCTCAAGCGTGTGAGCATGATCGGCACCGACATGAAGCTTGACAGCGGCGTCGGTACCTGCGGCAAGGAAGGCCAGAGCGTGCCGGTAGGCGTGGGGCAACCCACCCTGCGCATCGACGGGCTGACCGTGGGCGGTACGGCGTAAGCGTGCGCCAGGCAGGACTGTGCTACATTTCGATTTATGCAATCGGTCTGTTTTTACTTTAGCTATTTTTGGTTCTCAAGCGCCTGCGGCGGTAGAGAGTTCTGAACGTACCTGAAAAAAACGTCCTGATCTTCCAAAAACCGCCGGCACCCCCGGCGGTTTTTTTATGCCTTTCTGACTTTATTACTCTGACTTAGGAGCCTCACCATGAATGCGAAAGCCACTGTCGCCAGTACCGATGCCTGGTATGCGAACCCCGTCGCCCTCCCCACCGACCGCACCAGCCAGACCGACGACGAACGCATCAAGGACATCACCGTGTTACCCCCTCCCGAGCACTTAATTCGATTCTTTCCGATTCGCGGCACGGCGGTGGAGTCGCTGATCAGCGCCACCCGCCACCGTGTTCGCGACATCATGGCCGGCCATGACGACCGCCTGCTGGTCGTGATTGGCCCCTGCTCCATCCACGACCCGGTCGCCGCGCTGGACTATGCGCGTCAACTCAAGGTGCAGCGCGAGAAATACGCCGATACGCTGGAGATCGTGATGCGTGTGTATTTCGAGAAGCCGCGCACCACCGTCGGCTGGAAAGGCCTGATCAACGACCCCTACCTGGACGAGAGCTTCCGCATCGACGAGGGCCTGCGCATCGCACGCCAGTTGCTGATCGAGATCAACCGCCTGGGCCTGCCTGCCGGCAGCGAATTCCTGGATGTGATCTCCCCGCAGTACCTGGGCGACCTGATCGCCTGGGGCGCCATTGGCGCGCGCACCACCGAGAGCCAGGTGCACCGGGAACTGGCTTCGGGCCTGTCCGCCCCCATTGGCTTCAAGAACGGCACCGACGGCAACATCAAGATCGCCACCGACGCCATTCAGGCGGCCGCTGGCGCCCACCACTTTCTGTCGGTGCACAAGAATGGCCAGGTGGCGATCGTGCAGACCAAGGGCAACCGGGATTGCCACGTCATTTTGCGGGGCGGCAAGGCGCCCAATTACGATGGGGCCAGTGTGGCGGCCGCCTGCAAGGAACTGGAGAAAGCCAAGTTGCCGGCAACACTGATGGTCGACTGCAGCCACGCCAACAGCAGCAAGCAGCACGAGAAACAGGTCGATGTGGCCCGCGACATTGCCAACCAGATTGCGGCCGGATCGCGCAGTGTGTTCGGTGTGATGGTGGAGAGCCACCTCCAGGCGGGTGCCCAGAAATTTACACCGGGCAAAGACGATCCGGGCGCGCTGGCCTACGGCAAGAGCATTACCGACGCCTGCCTGGGCTGGGACGACTCACTGCAGTCGCTGGAACTGCTGTCCGCAGCGGTCAAGGCGCGGCGCGGTTAAGCCGCAGCGTCGGGCCGGTTGGCCTGGACCATGGCGTGGACCCATTGCTGGGCCTGTGCCATGGTCTCGAAAATCTGGAAGGGCCGGTTGATCAGCCTGTAGACCCGCTCGAAGTGGGGCGCCATGATCTTGGCGCCTTCGATCTCCGGGCCCACAACAAAGGCCGTGGCGACCGGTGTGAAGGACGGCGGCTTGGGGCTCTGCATGATTTCGGTGTAACGCTGGATGCCACCGGGTGTGCTCATGGCACTGTGCCGCAGGGTGCAAATGCTGGCCCAGGGGCCGTTAAGCGTCAGCGTTTTCAGGAAGCCCAACTGGGCGACGGCCAGCAGATCAAAGACTTCCTCGTTGAATGGGCCGGTGGCCTCATAGTGCAGCACATCGTCTTCCATCCACATATCGACGCGTCCATGGGCGCGGAACTGCGTTCCGGCGACCTTGGTGGTGCTGCCATGTAGCGGCTTGTCGGTTGTCAACGTGTGGCTCCAGACCCGATGTAACTGCAATGCCCCTATCTTACGACTAACATTCTTACGACCAATCTTCACCGCTTGGGCGCATGCCTACTTCGAGATGCGGCTCATGCCACCCTGGCCGACCGCCACATACTGGGAGAAGCCGAATAATACAGACTGGAGACTGGCCGTCGTGCCGCTGTCGCGAGTGGTCCAGGTCGTTCCGTCCGGACTGGTGAGGACGGCGCCACCACTGCCAACGGCCAGGAACTGGCTGGTGCTGGGGCTCACGGCCAAGAGATTGGCCGTGGTTCCCGACGTCTGCGCCGCCCAAGTCACACCGCTGTCGGTGCTGCGAATGATCGTGCCGTTGTCGCCGGTGGCGACATAGATGTAAGAGGACACCGCCTGGACCGTCACCGACCGGAGGTCGGCAGTCGTGCCCGATGCCGCAGCTGTCCAGGTTGCCGCATCGGTGCTGGTCAGCAGAGTTCCGCCCGCGCCCACTGCCAGCCAGAGCCCACTGCCGGAGTACACGATGCCATACAGGTGTTTCGAGGTGGGAACGGATACCGCCGCCCAGTTCACACCATTCACCGATGAACGCACGGTGCCGTTGTTGCCCACGGCAACAACGGTCGTGCCATTGCTGGCAATGGCGTTCAGGGTTTCGGTGGTGTTGGACTCGGCAGCCGTCCAGGTCGTCATGTCCGTGCCGTAGGAAATACTGCCGCCGCTTCCCACCACGATGAATTTGCTCAGCGTGTAGGTGGCGGCGTTCAGATTGGCGTTGGCGGCGGCCGGCAGCGCGGTCCAGCTAAGGCCATCGGTGCTGCGGTAGGTGCTGCCCGCATCACCGACTGCCAGGTAATAGCCCAACAGGTCGGTACTGGTGCCATAGCTAAGGCTGCGCAGGGTGTTGGTGCCCAGCGAGCCACCGGCACTCCAGGTTGCACCTGCGGGTCGCGGTACGGCCGAGACTGAAGGGCTACCAACGCCGCCAGGGCCATCACCGTTGCGGCCATTGACCGTAAACGAGTAGATGTAGCCGTTGGCCAGGCCGGTCACCACGTAGGGAGATGTCACGTCAAGGATCGCCCGGCTGCCAGGGACATTGATCCAGTCGGTACTGGAAATGCTGGTGGACGGTGCATAAAACAGCCAATACTTCACCCCAGGCGATGCGGTCCACGTGACCGTGGCCGTGCCATCACCTGGCGTCACCACAATGCCTCCTGTGGGGGGCGGTGCCGAGCTGCCGCTGCCACCACAGGCAGAAACCAGCACGGCAACCAATACAGCGGCCAGTGCCTGGCGGATGGAGAAAAAGGACATGAGCAAAACCACCTAGAAGAAGTAGACCGCCGATTTTACAAGTCCCGGCGTCGCGGCGGTCGGCCGCCACATTTCTTTACCTGTGGCACTTGCGGGTCAGAGGTCCACCCAGGCGCACTCGCAGGTGAAGTGGCGCAGGAACTTGGGCTGCTTGATGATCTTCACCCCCCGGATGCTGGCCGCCTTCTGCTTGACCTCGTCAATCACCTCGGCCGCATAGTCAAAGTGCGACTGCGTGTACATGCGCCGCGGGAAGGCCAGACGCACCAGCTCCATGCTGTGGTAGGTCTCGACGCCAGAGTCCAGGCGCTTGCCAAACATCACCGAGCCGATCTCCACACCGCGGATGCCGCCCTCCAGGTACAGCGCGTTGCACAGTGCCCAAGCGGGGTAATGCTCGATCGGCATGTTCGGCAATACGGTCTTGGCATCGATATAGACCGCATGACCGCCAGTGGGTTTGACAAAGCCCACTCCGGCCGCTTCCAGGCGCTCGCCCAGGTATTCGGCAGTGCGCAGGCGGTAGCGCAGGTAGTCCTCGTCCATGCCTTCCACCAGACCCACGGCCAGAGCTTCCAGGTCGCGCCCCGCCATGCCACCGTAGGTGGGGAAACCCTCCATCATGATCAGGCCGTTGCGCACTGCATCCAGCCACTCCTCGCTGCGCAGCACGATGAAGCCACCGATGTTGACCATGCCGTCCTTCTTGGCGCTCATGGTGCAGCCGTCGCAGTAGGAGAACATTTCCTGGACGATGGTCTTGATCGGGGTGTTCTCGTAGCCGGGCTCGCGCATCTTGATGAACATGGCGTTCTCGGAGAAACGGCACACGTCCATGATGAAGGGCTTGCCGTATTTCTTGAGCAGGGCCGCGTAGGCGCGGATGTTGGCCATGGACACGGGCTGGCCACCACCGGTGTTGTTGGTCACGGTGATCATGCCAAAGGGAATGCGGTGGCCTTCCTTTTGCAACAGGCTTTCAGCGCGCGCCAGGTCGATGTTGCCCTTGAACGGGTAGACCAGCGCGGGTTGCAGGCCCTCGGCAATCACCAGGTCCACGGCCTCCACGCCCATGTATTCCAGGTTGCCGCGGGTGGTGTCAAAGTGGCAGTTGTTGGGCACCAGATCACCGGCCTTGCAGACGGCGGTGAACAGCACCTTTTCGGCGGCACGGCCCTGGTGGGTGGGCACGAAATACTGCATTCCGGTGATGTCCCGGATCACGGCTTCCAGGCGGTAGAAGCTGCGCGCGCCGGCGTAGCTTTCGTCCCCTTCCATGATGGCGCCCCACTGTTTGGAGGACATGGCGCCGGTGCCGGAGTCGGTCAGCCAGTCGATCAGCACGTCTTCGGCGTGCAGCTTGAAGACGTTGAGTTTGGCGGCCTCCAACAACTGCACACGCTCCTCGCGCGTGGTCATGCGGATGGGTTCTATGCTTTTGATGCGGAATGGTTCGATCAGGGTTTTGGGCATGGTGTTTGCGCTCCGGTTCAGGTCAGGGCGCAAAGGTAGCACCGGCAAAACAGGTGTGGTGTCGGTGATTTCCAACACCCTGGAAAAAGATCTTCGTGCTTGATATTTGTCAAATGCTATAACTTTTGAAGCAATGCACTCAATGTTTACGGGGGCTACTGGCCTGTTTGATGTACAGAATCTTGGCGCATCAGCCTGTACCATGCGCCCACCGTCGACTGCGTGTTGTTTGCGTGCGGCCACAAGGCGCACTCTCAGCAAGGCACCACTGTGACCTGCGGCCAGCGCTCACGGTAGCGCTTCTGCGCGATGCGTTGCCTGTACGTTTCAACGCTCACGCGCGCCGGGTTGCGGCGCACAACGATGGCAAAGAGATCTTCCAGCCCGTGCGGCGCGATGACCCGCGGCGCGTTGTCTGGACCAAGGGTCAGACCGACTGCTGTGGCGAATTCGGGCCACGAGGCAACGGCTTCTTCAAGGGAGCTCAGCGGTTCAACGGCGTGCCCAAAGTATTTTTCGAACCACAGGTGCACCCCAGCCTGATTCGTCACCTCCCACGGAAACCGGGGATCGAGCGCCTGCAACCTGCCTTGCAGTTCCTGGTCTCGCCCTGGGGACGTGTTGGTGGCGTCAAAGTAGGCGACGTCCACATCTGCCAACTGTGAGGGAGAAGACTTGCCGTGCAGCGAATCCCAAACCAGATTGCGGACCGCGCCGGCACCGATACACCATTCGGGCAGCGCCAATTGCCGGACTGCAACCAGGGCCTCCATAAACCAGGGAGTTTCTCTGGCAATCTCAACGAGGCGCTGCTGATACGCCGCTTCCGAAGTGTTCATACCTATTCCGCCAGCATGCCGCCAAAAGCCACGCGCCCCTTGCCCGGGGCGGCGTATTCGATGTGGACGGTGCTGCTATCCCGCCCGACGGCCAATGCCACCGCTGTGGTGATGCGCGCGGCCTGGGTCGCGCGGTCCTCGCCCTGCGGTGGCGCGGCCAGCAGCAGGGTGACAAAGACGGGCAGACTGTCTTGGGCAAGACGCGACCCGTTCTCCGCGTAATTGGCTGCCGGCAGCGCCGACGCGCGAACCCAGGTGTGGCCCGGTGGCGATGCGAACAGTTGGCCGAGTGCGTCCGCGACCGCCTGCGCCAAGCCAGGCGGGACACCCTCGGCGTCGGGCACTACCAGTTGAACGTCGATGATGGGCATGGCGCGCGCCCCACTCAATCTGCAGAGTACCCAACGCGTTCCTGAAAATCGACACTGCCGTACACCTTGTCCATCACATCCTCCTGGGAACGGTTTGCTGCCGTGCTGTCGCCATTCTGGCAGACAGCGGGGCGGATGCCTACCGCGTGTGTCATACTGAAAGTGCTATAAATACAATAGCGTTATACGCAATGTTGACGGGGGCGAGATGCCTATTTGACCACCAATGCTCAGTCCAGCGACCGACCTTCCCCAGCCTCTTCCACCGTCTGTCCGTCGCGTATGTGGTAAATCCGTTTGAAGGTGGGGATGATCTTCTCGTCGTGCGTGACCACGATGATGGCCGTCTGGGCGTGGTGTGCCATTTGGTTCAGGATGCGCATCACACCCAGCGCGCGTTCGCTGTCCAGCGGCGCGGTGGGCTCGTCGGCCAATATGACGGGCGGTCGGTTGGCCAGCGCCCGGGCAATGGACACGCGCTGTTGCTCGCCGCCGGACAGTTGCGAGGGCTGGGCCTTGGCGCGGTGCTGCACGTCCAGCGCGGTCAGCAGCTCCAGTGCCCGCGCGCGGGCCTGGGCATTGGGCAGGCCCGCCAGCATGGGCAGCAGAGCGACGTTGTCCAGCACGTCCAGAAACGGAATCAGATACGGTGCCTGGAACACAAAGCCGATGCGGTCGCGGCGCAGGGTGCGCAGGTCGCGCACCTTCCAGCCGTCGTCATAAATCACGTCGTCACCCAGCGTCATGCGCCCGGACGTGGGTTCGATGATGGCGCCCAGGCATTTGAGCAGCGTGCTCTTGCCCGAGCCGGAGGGGCCGACCAGGCCGACCACCTCACCGGGGCTGACCTGCAGGTTGACATTTTTGAGCGCCTCGACGGCGGTGTCACCCGCGCCATAGACCTTGCGCAGACCTTCGATCAGGATGCCGCCGGTGAGCGGCGCGGCGGCGGGGGCGTGGGGCTGTGCCACGGGCGCGGTCATGTTGGTGGAGTGGGCTTGCATGGCGCTTATCCAATGGCCGCAGCCGGGTCCACTTTGAGCGCGGTGCGAATCGCCAGCGTGCTGGCCAGTGCGCAGATCAACAGTGTGACCAGCAACCCGGTGAAGGCGTCTTGCGTGAGCAGCAGCACGAATTTTGGGAACACCGGCGCCCAGATCGTGGCCGCGACCTTGCCGACGATGAAGCCGATCAGCCCCAGGCCCAGGGCCTGCTGCAGGATCATGCTGGCGATGGTGATGTTGCGCGTGCCGATGAGCTTGAGCACCGCAATCTCGCGGATTTTGCCCAGCGTCATGGTGTAGATGATGAAGGCCACGATGGCCGCGCTGACGATGGCCAGAATCACCAGGAACATGCCGATCTGCTTGGCCGAGGTGGCAATCAGCTTGGCCACCAGAATCTCTTCCTTGCCCGCGCGTGTGAACACTTGCAGGTGCTTCCAGCGGCGAATCGGCTCGGCCACCTGCTCTGCCCCACAGCCCGGCGCCAGTTGCACCAGCACGGCGTTGACGCTGTGGCTG
>JAUSNJ010000062.1 GCA_030645355.1 Rhodoferax sp.
CCGTTCTGTCACAACGGCTGTCCGGTCAACAACCTGATTCCCGACTGGAACGATCTCGTGCGCCGCGACCGCTGGCAGGACGCGCTCGAGATGCTGCACTCGACCAACAACTTCCCCGAGTTCACCGGCCGCATCTGCCCCGCACCCTGCGAGGCCGCCTGCACGCTCAACGTGAACGACGACGCGGTGGGCATCAAGTCGATTGAGCATGCCATCATCGACCGCGCCTGGTCCGAGGGCTGGGTCACGCCGCAGTTGCCCAAGCACCAGACCGGCAAGAAGGTCGCCATCGTCGGTTCCGGCCCGGCCGGCATGGCGGCCGCGCAGCAACTGGCGCGGGTCGGTCATGATGTGACGCTGTTCGAGAAAAACGACCGCGTCGGCGGCTTGCTGCGCTACGGTATTCCCGACTTCAAGATGGAGAAAACCCATATTGACCGCCGGGTCAAGCAAATGCAGGCCGAAGGCGTGCAGTTCCGCACCGGCGTGATGGTGGGCAACCTGCCCAAAGATTCCAAGGTGACCAACTGGGCCAAGGAAACGATTTCACCTGAACAACTGCAAAAAGATTTTGACGCGGTCATGCTGACCGGCGGCGCCGAGCAGTCGCGGGACTTGCCCGTGCCTGGCCGCGACCTCGATGGCGTGCACTTCGCCATGGAATTCCTGCCCACGCAAAACAAGGTGAATGCGGGCGACAAGGTCAAGGGCCAGATCCGGGCTGAAGGCAAGCATGTCATCGTGATTGGCGGCGGCGACACCGGTTCCGACTGCGTAGGCACCAGCAACCGCCACGGCGCTGCCAGCGTGACCCAGTTTGAACTGATGCCCCAGCCGCCCGAAGAAGAAAACCGCCCCATGACCTGGCCTTACTGGCCGATCAAGCTGCGCACCAGTTCCAGCCACGAAGAAGGCTGCGAGCGCGAATTCGCCATCTCCACCAAGGAGCTGATGGGTGAAAAGGGCAAGGTCACCGGTCTGAAAACCGTTCGCGTCGAGTGGAAAGACGGCAAGATGGTGGAAGTGCCGGGCTCGGAAAAAATCCTCAAGGCCGACCTGGTGCTGCTGGCCATGGGCTTTGTCTCGCCGGTTGCCTCGGTGCTGGAGTCCTTCGGCATTGAAAAAGACAACCGGGGCAATGCCAAGGCCAGCACGGAGTTCACGGGCGGCTATGCGACCAACGTGCCCAAGGTGTTTGCCGCAGGTGATATCCGGCGCGGCCAGAGCCTGGTGGTGTGGGCGATTCGCGAAGGCCGCCAGGCCGCCCGCGCGGTCGATGAATTTTTGATGGGATTTAGCGACCTGCCAAGGTAAGTAAGCGTAATCCCTTATGATCCAGAAGCCGGAAAGTCCGGCTTT
>JAUSNJ010000067.1 GCA_030645355.1 Rhodoferax sp.
CGAGCTCGGCACGCTCGTCAAACAGCGTGACAGCGTGTCCCTTGAGCGCCAACTGGTAGGCTGCCGACAGTCCGGCCGGGCCTCCACCGATCACGGCCACGGTCTTGCCGGAAACATGGGTGGGCTTGGTGTAAGCAAGCCCGTTTTTGATGGCGTAGTCACCCAAGAAATGCTCGACGGAATTGATGCCGACAAAGTCTTCCACCTGGTTGCGGTTGCAGCCCGATTCACACGGCGCCGGGCACACGCGGCCCATGACCGATGGAAATGGGTTGGCCTCGGTCAGGCGGCGAAAGGCGTACTCCTGCCACACCATCCCGGTGGGCGGCTTCTCGATGCCGCGCACGATGTTGAGGTAGCCCCGAATGTCCTCACCGGCCGGGCAACTGCCCTGGCAGGGTGGAGTGCTTTGGATATAGGTGGGGCACTTGTGCGAGTGCCCGGCATCAAAAATATCCTTCTGAAAGGACTTGACCTTGTTGTCACCATCCTTGTAACGGCGAAAGGTCAGGGGTTTGACAGTGACGGCTTCGTTGGGGGCGGACATAGTGGAATCTCCTGGTATTTGTTGTGTTGGCTGAGCAGGATGGGCGGGGCTATTTGTCGCCCAGGCGAATCGCCTTGCTGACCAACTGGTGGACGCCGCCCACCATGCCCATGTTGAAACCGTAGTAGGGCAGTACCTTGGTGAACTGGGCTTTGCAAATGGCGCAGATCGTGGCCATGAAATTCACGCCGTGGTCGTCCACCACGTATTTCAGGGCTTCCATGCGGGGCAGGGCGCCCTTGACGCGCAGTTCCATCAGGTCGTCTGTCAGCAAGCCGCCGCCACCGCCGCAGCAAAACGTGCTCTCGTGTATGGTTTGCGGCGCCATGTCATGGAAGTGGTTCGCTACCGAAGTGATGATGCGCCGCGGAATCACAAACTGGCCGCCCGGCATATTGCCCATGCGTGAGGCACGCGCCACATTGCACGAATCGTGGAAGGTGATGATGCGGCTGTCGTTGGCCTCTTTGTCAAATTGCAGGGCCCCGCGCTGAATCAGATCGTCTGTGACTTCGCAGATGTGCTGGGGCACCGGGTAACGCGGGTCCAGGTAGTCAAAGGGGCCGATCAGGGTGTTCCAGAAGCTATAGGCCACGCGCCAGGCGTGACCGCATTCACCCACCACGATGCGTTTGACACCCAGCTCCAGCGCGGCTTCTCGCACCCGCATGGAGATGTTGCGCATCTGCTCGTAGTTGCCAATGAACATGCCGAAATTACCGGCCTCAGAGGCGTGCGAACTTAGCGTCCAGCTGATGCCGGCTGCGTGGAACACCTTGGCATAGCCGATCAGGCTTTCCACGTGCGGTTCCGAGAAGAAGTCGGCCGACGGGGTGATCAGCAGGACCTCGGCACCCTTGACGTCGAGCGGGAACTTGATGTCCAGGCCGGTTTCGTCCTTGGTGTCTTCCTCCAGGCCTTCCAGCGTGTTTTCCAACGCCGGCCCGGGAATGCCCAGGTTGTTGCCGATGCGGTGCACCTTGCCGATGATTTCGTTCGAGTATTTTTGCCCCATGCCGATGGAGTCCATGATCTCGCGGGCCGCCATGGTGACTTCGGCCGTGTCAATGCCATAGGGGCAGAAGACCGAGCAACGGCGGCACTCGGAGCACTGGTTGAAGTAGCTGTACCACTCGTCCAGCACCTCGCGTGTCAGGTCGACCGCGCCCACCAGCTTGGGGAAGTACTTGCCGGCAAACGTGAAGTAGCGGCGGTAGACCTTGCGCATCAGGTCCTGGCGTGCTACCGGCATGTTTTTGGGGTCGGCGGTGCCCAAGAAGTAGTGGCATTTGTCGGAGCAGGCGCCACAGTGCACGCAGGCGTCCATATAGACCTGGAGCGAGCGGTATTTGCCCAGCAACTCACCCATCTTGGCAATGGCCTTGGCCTGCCAGTCTTCGACCAGGGTCTCCGGAAAGCCCAGCGCCTTCTGGATGGGCGCGGACGCCACAAAAGGCTTGAGGTGGGACATGCTCCCCACTTGCACCAGTGGGATGACGGGATAGCTCTTGAGCTTGGGGGTTTCGAACGCTGCGGTGGCCATAGTGGGTGTATCGGTTCTCAGGGACGCTTGTCCAATGCGGCCGCCCAGGCGGATACATGGCGCACTTCACGGGCGTTGTCAGCCTGGTTGCGGGTGGGGCTGAAGAACAGGCCGGGAGCGTGCAACAACTTGCTGATGGGGAAAATGAGCATGAGCACGGCCACAAAGGCCAGATGCACCAGCAGCACCGGGTCGGCCGGCAGGCTCTGCCAGTTGAGTCGCATCAGCCCCAGCACAAACATCTTCACCGCGACGATATCGGTGTGGGCCACGAAGCGCATGCCCAGACCGGTGATTCCAATGGCCAGCAGCAGTGCCAGCATCAAATGGTCGGACGGGGTGGAGATATAGCGCACCCGGTCCACCAGCCAGCGCCGCGCCCACAGTCCGCTTAAGCCCGCAACCATGGCAAAACCGGCGTAGGTGCCGAAGGGCTGTACCAGCACGACGGGCAGCCACACCGGCTCCTGAAAGTAGCGCAGGTGGCGCAACACCACCAATAGCAGCGCCATGTGAAACGTCCAGCCAAAGATCCAGGTCCATTTGCTGGACTTGAACAGGCTTTCGAAAAAGACCACCTCACGCGCCATGCGCCAGCGCACACCGCCCATGGTGGTGGGTGCCGGGGTGGTGGGTATCTTCAATGGCGCTGGTGTCTTG
Source organism: Rhodoferax sp. (assembly GCA_030645355.1). GTDB lineage: Bacteria > Pseudomonadota > Gammaproteobacteria > Burkholderiales > Burkholderiaceae_C > Allorhodoferax. The sequence goes on from JAUSNJ010000067.1 coordinate 2,751, forward strand.
GCGTAGCTGCGAATCTTCAGGCCCAGGCCGATGACGAACACGCCCGTGGCAAGGTAGAACAATGCCGAATAGAGGATGGTCAGCAGCGACATCGTCTGGCCTGGCAACGTGGCTTAGATGCAACCGGTGGGCTTGGGCAGGCCCGCGATCTTGCAGGCCTGTTTGGCAGGGCCATAGGGGAACAGGTCGTACAGGTACTTGCTGTTGCCCTTTTCCTCGCCGAATTGCTTGCCAATGGCCTTGGTCAGTACCCGTACGGCCGGGGCAATCTGGTACTCGTTGTAGTACTCGCGCAGGAAGTTGATGACTTCCCAGTGGTTGTCGGTAAGCGGTACCTTCTCTTCTTCTGCAAGGTAGACGGCTGCCTCAGGGGTCCATTCGGCGAGATTGAGCAAGTAGCCCTCTTCGTCGGTTTCGTAGGTCGTGCCGTTGATTTCAAAGCTCATTTTTTTCTCCAGTAAATTTGGTAATTTGGGTCACAGCCACGAGTGGGATGTGCTGTGTTCCACGGTCAGATCCACAAAGCCGGCGTAATCAACCAGCGTCACGCCGTCGATCAGCTTGGCCGTCACGCCACGGGCATCCATATCCGGTTGCAGCGCATAGACCTTCAGCGTGGCACAGCTTGCGCGGATGCGTTCCTCGGTTGCGCTACCCACGGTGGCGGCGTAGATGCCGTCTTCGATGAGCAGCAGCGCGTTGCCCGGTTGGGCCATGCGCAGGCAGGTGTCCAGCGTGCGGGTCTGAAAGGGGGATTTATTGACGATATGCAACATGGGGTTGTGTCCTTGTTCTCAAAAGCTCAGGATCACGTCCTGTTGCGCCATCAACTGGCCCATTTGCTGGGCGCCCAGCACTTCCACGGGCACCAACAGGTCTTTTTCGGTCAAGCCGCGTGCGCTGAGCGAATCCTGGTCCACATAGAGTTTTTCCACGTCATAGCCATCCAGTGCGCGGTAGCTGGGCGAGAAATTCTTGATGCCAATGCCCTTGGTCTGCTGGCCCTTGACCAGTTCATAGACGCCGTCGTCGATGAAAACCAGGCTCACATCCTGGTCGAAGGTGGCAGTGATCAGGACCACCTCCAGGCTTTCCAGCGCGTAGATGGTTCCGTAGGGCGCCTTGCGGTTCACAAACATGAATTTCTTCACTTTCGGGCCGCTGGCGGGTGCTGCTTGTTGTTCGCTCATGGGGTACTCTTGATTAGTGTCTTTAGTCGCCAAACGTGATCAGACGGTCTGTCTTGATGCCGCTGTCCACCAACTGGCCCAGGCCGGAGATGCGAAAGCCCGGTGCGAGAACCTCTTCTTTGATGCCACGACGCAGGGCGGCTGCCACGCAGACCACCAGGTCCACCTTGTGGTCTGCGGCCAGTGCCGACCAGCGGTTCACCACGTGGCGGTCGTCCTGCGGCGGCTCGGTCAGGCGGGTCGCGTTGTTGACGCCGTCGTGGTAGAAAAACACGCGCTGAATCTCGTGGCCCTTGGCCAGGGCGGCCACCACGAACTGGTAGGCGCTGTCCGACGCCTGGTGCGTGTAGGGCCCTTCGCTGACAAGTAATCCGAATTTCATATTTTTTCTCAGAAGCGGATATGGGTAGATGCATTCAGGCTGGAGCGCGAACCGCGCCAGTCGTCAATCAGGTACTTGGTAAAGGGCAAGTCGCACTTCTCGAAGAATGCGGGCCAGCCAATGCGCTCGATCCAGTCCGCCACACGCTCCCAGGAGCGCGCGTCTTCCTTGTAGGTGTACAGAATCTTCTTGACCATGGCCGACACTTCGGGCCAGCGTGGCGGGTTGTTGGGCAGGCCCGAGGCCACCATCTTCATGAAGGTCGGCTTGCCACGGGCATTGGAGTTCTTGCCGCCCACCCAGATCGCCAGCTTGCTGTGCTCTGGGTCATTGATCTGCATGGGGGGGCAGGGTGGGTAGCAGGCGCCACAGCACATGCATTTGGTTTCATCGATTTCCAGGGAAGGCTTGCCGTTGACCATGGCCGGCCGGATAGCTGCGACGGGACAACGCGCGACCACGGTGGGGCGCTCGCACATATTGGCCACCAGGTCATGGTTGATCTTGGGCGGCTTGGTGTGCTGGATGATGATGGCAATGTCTGCCTGACCACCGCAATTGATCTCGCAGCACGAGGTTGACAGGTGAACCCGGTTGGGCATGTCTTCCTGGATGAACTCTGCGTGCAGATCATCCATCAGTGCCTTGACCGCACCCGATGCGTCGGTGCCAGGAATGTCGCAGTGCAGCCAGCCCTGGGTGTGGGCGATGCTTGAGACCGAGTTGCCTGTGCCCCCGACCGGAAAGCCGTTGCTCGTCAATGACTCAATCAACGGCGCCACTTTGGACTGGTCCGACACCATGTATTCGATGTTGGATCGGATCGTAAAGCGCACATGTCCATCGGCGTAGGTATCTGCAATGTCACACAGCTTGCGAATGGTGAACAGGTCCATTTGCCGCTGGGTGCCGGCGCGAACGGTCCAGATTTCGTCGCCGGTGTGCGAGACGTGGTGCAGCACGCCGGGGCGTGGCCGGTCGTGGTACTTCCAATTGCCGTAGTTCTTGTGCATCAGCGGGTGCAGGAACTGCTTGTTGTCGGGTACGCCGCTCTCGATGGGGGTGCGCATGGTTGCCATGTTTGTGTCCTTAGTTAGCTGCCGCTTTTTTGGCGTTGATCTTGGCGACTTCGTCGTCCCAGCCATCGGTACGCACGTAGGGGTTGGTGCGGGGCGTGGACACCATATTGGGGTCGATTTCCAGGCCAATGCCTTCCAGGAAATTGATCAGGCCGATGCGTTCGATCATCTCGCCGGTACGCTCATGCTCCAGTGCGTTCTCAGCAAAGAAGTCAATGGATTTCTGCGCCAGCTCCACCAGTGCCTGGTAGTCTTCATCGGTCTTCATCGGCATGAAGGGCGTGACCATGGTGCCCATCAGGTCGCCAATCTTGAGGGTTCGCTTGCCGCCCATCAGCACCGTGACGCCCTTGTCGGTTCCGGTGGCCAGCGCGCCGGTCATGACGTTGATGCAATGCATACAGCGCACGCAGTTGCTGTTGTCAATCTCCAGCGACTGGGTGTCGTTGATCGCGACGCTGGTGATCTTTTCGCCCTTGGAAACATCCTTCGTCTCCTTGAGCATGATCGCCTTGGTCGGGCAGCGGCTGACCACGTCGTTGACCAGCTCGGTCATGCCGTGTTTGGCAAACCACTTGCGCGCCAGCGGCTCGTCGGTGCGCATGTTGTCGCGCCAGGTGCCGATGACGGCCATGTCGGCGCGCTGGATGGAGTTCATGCAATCGTTGGGGCAGCCCGAGAACTTGAACTTGAACTTGTACGGCAGGGCAGGGCGGTGCATGTCGTCCAGGAAAGTATTGACCACCTGGCGGTGTGCGCGTGCCTCGTCAAAGCAGGACTGCTCGCAGCGTGCCGCACCGACGCAGGACATGCTGGTGCGTACTGCCGGGCCGGCCCCGCCGAGGTCAAAACCAAGTTCGTTCAATTCGTCGAAGGCACCCTGTACATTGGCGGTGCTGGCCCCCTGGAACAT
>JAUSNJ010000073.1 GCA_030645355.1 Rhodoferax sp.
GATGGTGTTGGCGCGGCTCATGAAGCTGTCGTCAATCATGCTGCGCAGGTACTGGAAATCGATGCCCTTGGGGTTGGCAAAGCGAATCACCACCATGCTCTCGTCGGCGCTGGGAATGTCGCGCGCGATGAAGGGGTTGGACGTGTCCACCATGGGCACGCGCTGGAAGTTGACATGGGTGTGCATGAACTGCGGGCAGATGTAGTTCACGTAGTCGGGCATGCGGCGCAGGATGGTGTCGGTCACCGCCTCCGTGCTGTAGCCGCGCTGCTTTTTGTCGCGGTAGAGTTTTTGAATCCACTCCAGGTTGATGACCGGCACTACGCCGATCAGCAGGTCCGGGTGCTGGGCAATGTTGACCTCGGGCGTGACCACCGCGCCGTGCAGGCCTTCGTAAAACAGCAAGTCAGTGTTGGCGGGCACGTCTTCCCATGGGGTGAAGGTACCCGGGCTTTGCTTGTACGGCGCGGCCTCTTCGGTGTCGTGCAGGTACTTGCGGCGCCGGCCGGTACCGGTGGCGGCATAGTCGCGGAACAGGGCTTCGAGTTCGGGGAACAGATTGTTCTCCGGCCCGAAGTGGCTGAAGTTTTTGTTGCCGGCCTTCTCGGCTTCGGCCAGGCGCAGCTTCATCTCGGCGCGGTCATGGCGGTGAAAGCTGTCGCCCTCGATGACGGCGGCATTGACGCCTTCGCGGCGGAAAATGTTCTCAAAGGTGCGGGTGACGGACGTGGTGCCCGCGCCGGAGGATCCGGTGATGGCGATGATGGGGTGGCGTGCGGACATGGGTTGGGTCTCCTATAGCAGCGAAGGGGGTCTATGTTTCAAAACTCGTCTTTGACGGAGGGCAAACCCAGCGCATCCCAGTCGAGCATGCCACCACGGTAGTAGTAAATCCTGTCGGCAGGAAAGCCGTCACGGGTCATGGCTTTGATCGCCAATGGACTCTGGGGGCAGGCGGGTCCGTTGCAGAAGGCATATACCTTCTTAGCCTGCGTGCAGTTCCATGTGGCACCGACTTTGCTGCACCCCAGTTCAGTCATGCGTGTTGCCACTTCGGTGTATGGAATGCCTATCGAGCCAGGGATGGTGCCTTTGACGCGGTCGTTGGTGTCGCGCATGTCCACCACCAATGACTCTCGGTCGCTCAAGGCATGGATGATTTCAATTTCCCCCACCGGATGTACGCCTGGCACGGGCACCAGCTCCTGCAAACTGCCACCATTTTTGGCGCATGCAGTCATGGTGCGGGTGATGACCACGGGTCCTTTGCTGGTCTGTACCGTGATCTCTTTTTTGTCTCCCACAATGTTCAGCGCCGTGCCCACCGGGATAGAGGCGGCTTGGGACCAAACGGCGCTGCCAATGCAGCACCCCAGCAACACAGTCAATAGTTTTTTCATTGGGTTCCTTCAGGATAGTTAATATCAAAAATGGCCTCTAGCCCTCGTACTGATTGGACGAGAAGCTATCAAACTAATAGCATTTCGGGACAAATCTTTAGCGCTGTCCTCAACTGATCAATAGTGTGAGTCGCGAAACAGGCTGCGCTCGGTAAACAGCGGGTTGTCCAGCTCGTGCCTGATCGGCTCGGCGTGGTAGCGCTCGATACGCTCCACCTCGTTCTTGGAGCCAAACACCAGACCAATGCGCTGGTGCAGGCTGGTGGGTTGCACGCTCAGCATGGGCACCTCACCCGTAGAAGCGCGGCCACCGGCCTGCTCCATGATCATGCCCATCGGGTTGGCTTCGTACAGCAGGCGCAGGCGGCCGGGCTTGCTGGGGTCTTTGGTGTCACGCGGGTACAGGAACACGCCACCGCGCATCAGGATGCGGTGGGCCTCGGCCACCATGCTGGCAATCCAGCGCATATTGAAGTCCTTGGCGCGGGGGCCGGGCTTGCCGGCCAGACACTCGTCCACATAGCGTTTGACCGGGGCTTCCCAGAAGCGGGCGTTCGACGCGTTGATGGCGAATTCATTGGTGTCCACGGGAACCTGAATGTCCGGGTGGGTCAGCATGAACTGTCCCAGGTTGGGGTCGAGGGTAAAGCCCGCCACTCCGTTGCCCACCGTGAGCACCAGCATGGTGGTGGGGCCATACAGCGCATAGCCCGCTGCCAGCTGCTGGGTACCTGGCTGGAGAAAATCAGCCGCAACCACATCGCGCCCGCTGTCAATGACCTCTTGCGGCGCACGCAGCACACTGAAGATGCTGCCCACGGTCACATTCACGTCGATGTTGCTGGAGCCGTCCAGTGGGTCGAACACCAGCATGTACTTGCCACGCTGCAGGGTTTCGGGAATCTGGTAGGGCTCGTCCATCTCTTCGGACGCCATGCCGGCCAGGTGGCCGCCCCACTCCGTCATCTGCGTGAAATACTCGTTGCTGATGACATCCATTTTCTTCTGCACCTCGCCCTGCACGTTGACGCTGGTGGCAACCTCGGGCGTGGGGTGGCCCAGCACGCTACCCAGTTCGCCAAACGCCACCGAGCGTGCGATGGCCTTGCAGGCCAGCGCCACATCGAGCAACAAGGCATTGAAATCGCCACTGGCAGACGGAAAGCGGCGACGCTGTTCGATCAGGTATTGGGTCAGGGTAAAACGGCGGCGCGTGGTCATGGTGGGCTTTCGGGAAGATTAAGAAACGGGTACAGAGGGTTCAACGCGCTGCGGCGCTGCGCAGCGCCTGCATCACCGTGCGGTAGCCGCCATCGGCATCGGGTGCGCCAAACACGGCGCTGCCGGCCACGCAGGTGTCGGCTCCTGCTTGCACGATCTCGTGGATGTTGTCCACCTTGACACCACCGTCCACCTGCAGCCAGATGGGCTGGCCGCCAGCAGCCTCGTGCGCGTCTATGCGCTGGCGCACCGCACGCAGTTTTCCCAACGTGGAAGGGATGAACTTTTGCCCGCCAAAGCCGGGGTTCACGCTCATCAGCAAGACCATGTCCAGCTTGTCCATCACGTGGTTCAACCAATCCAACGACGAAGCCGGGTTCAGCACCAGTCCGGCCTTGCAACCGTGTTCCTTGATCAACTGCAGCGTGCGGTCCACATGCCGTGAGGCCTCGGGGTGAAAGGTGATGATGTTGGCACCCGCCTTGGCAAACAGAGGGATCAGTGCGTCCACTGGTTCCACCATCAGGTGCACATCGATGGGAATGGTCACGTGCGGACGGATGGCCTCGCACACCGGCGGGCCAATGGTCAGGTTGGGCACGTAGTGGTTGTCCATCACATCAAAATGAACCAGATCCGCACCGGCCGCTTGAATGGCCCTAACCTCGTCTCCCAGGCGGGCAAAGTCGGCCGACAGAATGCTGGGTGCCAGGCGGAGAGTGGGCGACTGCGCGATGGAGGCGGTCATGTTTGGCTTTCAGTGGGTTGTTTTTCAGCATGCCATTGGCGCAGCTGGGTCAGGTTGATATGGCTCATATCCGGGACCACGCGCAGCGCCGCTGCAAAGTCGTGGTGCGCGGTGTAGGCGGTGGGCGTGATGACCGTGGCCAGCCCCGCTGCCGTGGCGGAGCGCAAACCATTGCTGGAGTCCTCCAGCGCGATGCAACAGGCGGGCTTGAGCTGGAGCGCGTCCAGCATTTGCAGATACACCTGCGGATGCGGCTTCTTGATGGGCGCGGTCGACGCGTCGCCGATGGCCGCAAAGTTCAGGCGCCAGTCCGCTCCCACGGCGCGGCGCATCAGGGCGGCGATGTTCACGGGCGAGGTGGTGGTGGCAATGGCCAACTGCAGGCCCTGGGCCCGCGCTTCGTCCATCAGCATCAGCACACCCGGGCGCAGGTTCACGGCACCGTCATTGACCGCGGCCTCATAGGCGGCGGTCTTGAGCTCATGCAGCCGGTTCACGGTATCGTTCAGCGCCATGGCGCCGACCTCGCGCATGTCGGACCGGGTGGTTTTCCAGTAGTGCAGGATGCGCTCCTTGCCGCCCGATATATCGAGCAGTTCGGTGTACAGCGCCTCATCCCACACCCAGTCCATGCCCATCTCGGCAAAGGCGTGGTTGAACGCAGCCAGATGCGCGCTTTCCGTGTCGGCCAGCGTGCCATCGACATCAAAAATCAGGGCTTGAAGGGTGGTGGCAGGCATGGGATTGGTTCAAAAAGGGCGTCATATCAGTGAGGGATGATTTACTTTATCCGCCTTAACTCATAAACTCCAATCACGTTTTATTGAAAACTCATCAGACTAATCTGATGAAATGGAGGTCTCCGATGCGCCCCTATACCCTGAAGCAAATCCAGACCTTTCTGGAAGTGGCGCGCCAGCGCTCGGTTTCCAAAGCGGCCGAGCGGTTGTTTGTGACCCAACCCGCCGTGTCCATGCAAATCCGCCAGCTGGAGGACGCCTTTGGCGTGCCGCTGATCGAACCAGTGGGCCGCAACATCGGGCTGACCCACGCCGGCGAGGCCTTTCAGACCTATGCCATTGCGGCCATGGGCCAGCTCAAAGACCTCGAAGCCCTGATGGCCGAGCATGTGGGGCTGCAAAAAGGCCGCATTGACCTGGCCGTGGTCAGTACCGCCAAATACTTCATTCCCATGCTGCTGGTGCGCTTCAACAAGCTGTTCCAGGGCATTGACATCCAGCTCAAGATCGATAACCGCGAGAACATCCTGGGGCTGCTCGCACGCAACGAGGCCGACCTGGTCGTCATGGGCCGCGCCCCCGCCAATCTGGACTGCGAAGCAACCCCCTTCGCCACCAATCCTCTGGCCATCGTTGCCGCACCCGATCACGCTCTGGTACGCCGCAAACTGCTGCCGTTTTCGACCCTGGGCGAGCATCGCTTTGTGGTGCGCGAAGAAGGCTCTGGCAGACGCGCGGCCATGGAGCGCCTGTTTTCCGAGCACAACACGCCGTTGAATGTGGTGATGGAAAGGCCCAGCAACGAAACCATCAAACAGGCCGTGATGGCCGGCATGGGTCTGAGTTTCTTGAGCCTGCGCACCGTGCGCCATGAGTTGGCCGC
>JAUSNJ010000077.1 GCA_030645355.1 Rhodoferax sp.
GTCAAGGTGGTGCTCTAACCAGCTGAGCTACGCGCCTACAGTATTCGAGAGGCCGAAGTATAGCAGTAAAAAAACAGTCTCCCGCCACTTCGCACCACAACACCTGCTTGGGCCATAATTGACGTTAACGTAAACGTCAACTCTTTCTACTCACTACAAGGAAAACACCATGGAAATCGCAGGCAAAGTATTCATCGTCACGGGCGGTGCTTCAGGTTTGGGCGAGGGCACGGCCCGCATGCTCACCGCGAAGGGCGCCAAGGTCGTCATCGCCGACATGCAGGTCGAAAAAGGGGAAGCCATTGCCAAGGAACTTGGCGGCGCTTTCGTGAAGTGTGATGTGAGCCAGGAAGCGGATGGTCAGGCCGTTGTGGCCAAGGCAGTATCCCTGGGCAAGCTCATGGGTCTGGTCAATTGCGCGGGTATCGCCCCAGCCGAAAAAACCATTGGCAAAAACGGCGCCCACAGCTTGGCGGTTTTCAGCAAGACCATCACGGTCAACCTGGTGGGCAGTTTCAACATGATCCGTCTGGCGGCCGATGCCATGGCCAAGAACGAGCCCGAGTCCACGGGTGAACGCGGCGCCATCATCTCCACCGCCTCGGTGGCGGCATATGACGGCCAGATGGGCCAAGCCGCCTACAGCGCATCCAAAGGCGGCGTGGTTGGCATGACATTGCCCATTGCCCGTGACCTGGCGCGCAACGGTATTCGCAATATGACCATTGCACCCGGCATCTTTGGCACGCCGATGATGTTTGGCATGCCCCAGGAAGTACAAGATTCCCTGGCCGCAGCCGTACCGTTTCCATCCCGTTTGGGCACGCCGCAAGACTATGCCAAGCTGGCGGTGCACATTTTCGAAAACGACATGCTCAATGGCGAAGTCATCCGCCTGGACGGCGCCATCCGCCTGGCGCCCCGTTAATCGCTATACACCGAAGCCATCGTCAGCGGCGATCACCGCGCCGTTGATGAAATGGCTTTCGTCCGAACACAGCATCACCATCAAGGCGTCCAGGTCCTTGGGCTGGCCCACCCGCTTGCGGGGCAGCATCTGGACCAGCTTCTGGCCGGCCTCGGTCTGCCAGTGGCGGTGGTTGATTTCGGTATCGATATAGCCCGGGCAAATGGCGTTCACGTTGATACCAAAGCGACCCCACTCCAGTGCCATGGCCTTGGTCATTTGCACAACGGCCGCCTTGCTCATGCAGTACACGCCAATCTGGGGCAGGACCCGCAACCCTGCCATGGACGCCACATTGATGATGCGCCCGCCGGTGTAGCTGCCCGGGGCCGAACCCGTGGCCCGTGCCAGCATGCGCTTGCCGACCTCTTGCGCCACAAAGAACGCGCCTTTGACGTTGGTGTTGAAGACATAGTCATAGTCGTCCGGCGACACATCCTGGATGCGCTGCGTCGTGCTCACGCCGGAGTTGTTTACCAGGATGTCAATCGACCCGACTTCGGTTTCGGCGTGTGCCACCGCCGACTTGATGGAGTCGTGGTCATTGACGTCGAGCTCTATCACATGCGCGTCACCACCCTCCCCGTTGATGGTGGCGCGCAAGTCCTTGAGTTTTTCAACACGGCGGCTCGCCAGCACCACCGCTGCACCCGCTTGAGCGAGGGTTCGCGCGAACTGCGCGCCGAGGCCACTGGAGGCGCCCGTGATGAAGGCCACGCGGCCTGAAAGATCGATGGTGTATGCCATTTAGAGAACCCCTACGAATAAAAAAGAACGGTCGTGCTATTGCGTTGATTCAGCGCATAAAATCCCATGCAAACCCAAGCAGCCCAGAAACTGGTTGGCCGAACCCACCTGGTTCCCATTATTGAACGAGACACACCATGACCAACGAGGAAATTCTTGCCCAATTCGGCCCCCGTGAAGCGATGGAGTACGACGTTGTCGTTGTGGGCGGTGGCCCCGCCGGCCTGTCCACCGCAATTCGCCTCAAACAACTCGCTGCAGAAAAGGGCACGGACATATCGGTCGTGGTACTGGAAAAAGGGTCTGAGCCCGGCGCCCACATTCTCTCGGGTGCCATCATGGACCCTATTGCCCTCACTGAGTTGTTTCCCAACTGGAAGGAACTAGGCGCCCCTCTGAACCAGCCCGTCACCGACGACGCCATCCTGTTCATGAGCGAGAAGTCCGCGTTTCGCATGCCCAACTTCCTGCTGCCCGAATGCTCGCAGAACCACGGTAACTACATCATCAGCCTGGGCGCTCTGACCCGCTGGTTGGCCCAACAGGCCGAGAATCTGGGCGTGGAAATCTTCCCCGGCTTTGCCGCCGCCGAAGTGCTCTACAACGAGAACGGATCGGTCAAGGGCGTGGCGACCGGCAACATGGGCGTCGGCAAGGACGGAAACCCCGGTGAGGCCTTCCAGATCGGCATGGAGCTGCTGGGCAAATACACCATCTTCGCCGAAGGCGCCCGTGGCCACTTGGGCAAACAGGTCATTGCCAAGTTCAAGCTCGACGAGGGCTGCGATCCCCAATCCTATGGCATTGGCATCAAGGAACTGTGGGAAGTCGAACCGGCCCGCCACCAGCCGGGCTTTGCCATGCACACCGCGGGCTGGCCCATGGACGAGCAGACCTATGGCGGCTCCTTCATGTACCACATGGAAGACAACAAGATCGTGCTGGGTTTTGTCACCGGACTGAACTACAGCAACCCGTACCTGAGTCCGTTTGAGGAATTCCAGCGCTGGAAGACCCATCCCAACATCCGCTACTACCTGGAAAACGACAAGGGCGAGGTCACCGCCAAACGCCTGTCCTACGGTGCACGTGCCATCACGGCTGGCGGTTTGATGTCGCTGCCCAAAACGGTCTTTCCTGGTGGTGCGCTGGTGGGTTGCGATGCCGGCTTCCTAAACGTGAGCCGTATCAAGGGCAGCCACACCGCCATCAAAACCGGCATGCTGGCTGCCGAGGCCGCCTATGACGCACTGCTGGCCCAGCGCCAGCACGATGAACTGAGCGCCTACCCAGAAGCCTTCGAGAAGAGCTGGGTGTTCACCGAACTCAACAAGTCGCGCAACTTCAAAGCCTGGTTCAAATGGGGCCTGACCGTGGCCACGCTGATGAACGGCATTGAGCAGTTCACGCTGCGCGGCCACATGCCCTGGACGCTTCGCCGCACCAAGGCAGACCACGAGTACCTCAAGCCGGCCGCCGAGTGCAAGCCGATCGACTACCCCAAGCCCGATGGCAAGCTGACCTTTGACCGCCTCTCCAGCGTGTTCATCAGCAATGTGGCCCATGAAGAACAACAACCCGCGCACTTGACGCTGAAGGACGCATCCGTCCCGGTGGGCATCAACCTGGCCAAGTTCGCCGGTCCCGAGGCCCGCTACTGCCCGGCCGGTGTGTATGAATTCGTGAAGAACGACGACAACACCGACCGCCTGCAGATCAACGCCCAGAACTGCGTCCACTGCAAGACTTGCGACATCAAGGACCCGACCCAGAACATCGTATGGGTCACGCCAGAGGGTGGTGGCGGCCCGAATTACGCCGGCATGTGAGCCAGGATGCAACGCCCGTGAGCGCCAACGAACGCAAGCGCGAAAACGCATTGCGCCTGGTGGAAGACCATATTGGTCGCCACCTGGCCGACAGCGAAAAGACGGGCGAACTGAGGTCTGCGGCCAGCTTTGGCAAGCCGCTGGACTTTGGCGATGGCTACCAGGAAACCCCGGAGGCGCTGCGCATGGGTTTCAAGATCCTCAGGGACGCGGGCTTCGTGCCACCCGAAGTTGAACTGATGCAGTCCATCGAATCGCTTCGCCAGAAGCTCGAAGGCGCGCCAGATGCCGCGGACGCACCCTCGGACCGGCTGCGCCTGTCGGAGCTGCGGCAGAAGCTGGCCATCCAGTTGGAACAGCTGCGCGGCAGGGCCTCGGCTTAACGCAGGCCACAGCTGGTTTAGAATGCAAGCCGTCAGGAGAGAGCCGCACACGATGTGGCCGCCGAAGGCGCAGGATTGCTGATTGCAGCAGTCTGAACGCTCAGGCAAAAGGACTGACAAACGGGTTGTGGCAGTGATTGCCGCAGCACGATCCCCACTGGAGAGAGGCGGCACCGGATGCCGCCCACCGAAGGAGCAAACCGCAGTCTGCGCGCACCCTGTTGTGCTGCAGACCCGGCGAATCTCTCAGGTAAAGCGGACAGCGGGGGCAACCAAGCCCATGGCATTGACTAGACAGTTATTGCCGTGGATAGTCCATTGCCCCCGGCGCCTAACGCACGTTAGCGCCCAGTCGTCTGGAGACCGCCCTTGTCCGCATCCACCGAATCCCCATTGTTGACCACACCGCTCAACGCCTTGCACATCGAACTGGGTGCCCGCATGGTGCCCTTTGCCGGTTACTCCATGCCAGTGCAATACCCCGCTGGTCTGATGGCCGAGCACCACCACACCCGCAAGGCAGCCGGCCTGTTTGATGTCTCCCACATGGGCCAGTTGCGCCTGGTCGGCCCCGACGCCGCCGCCGCGTTCGAGACCCTGATTCCAGTGGACGTCATCGACCTGCCCGTCGGCAAGCAGCGCTACGGCCTGCTGCTCAACGATGATGGCGGCATCATTGACGACCTGATGTTTTTCAACAAGGGCAACAACGAGATTTTTGTGATTGTGAACGGCGCCTGCAAGGTCGGTGACATCGCCCACATCCAGTTCCGCATCGGCCACCGTTGCGAGGTCATCCCCATGCCAGAGATGGCGCTGCTGGCGCTGCAGGGCCCGCAGGCCGTGACCGCCCTATCCCGCCTGGCACCCGGCGTCGAAAAACTGGTGTTCATGACCGGTGGCAACTTCACAGTGGACACAGGCACACAAAAGATTGACGTGTTCCTGACCCGCAGCGGTTACACCGGCGAAGACGGCTTTGAAATTTCGGTCCATAACAGCCAGGCCGAAGCCCTGGCCCGCGCCCTGCTGGCCCAAGCAGAAGTCAAACCGATTGGCCTGGGTGCACGCAATTCGCTGCGCCTGGAAGCCGGCCTGTGCCTGTACGGCAGCGACATCGACGAAACCACCCACCCGGTGGAAGCCAATTTGAACTGGGCCATGCAAAAGGTCCGCCGCACCGGTGGCGCACGCGAAGGTGGTTTTCCGGGTGCTACAAAAATACTAGCGGCACTTGCAGATTCCGCGAGGGCTGGCGGCCGAAAACGTGTAGGCCTCATCGCCCTGGAGCGGGTCCCCGTGCGCGACCACACCGAGCTACAGGACGGTCAGGGCAACAAGATTGGCGAAGTCACCAGCGGCCTGCTCGGTCCCACCATCGACAAGCCCGTCGCCATGGGCTACGTGGATGCTGCATTCAGTGCACTGGGCACCCAGGTCGTGGCGATTGTGCGCGGCAAGCCCGTGCCCATGGCAGTCTCCGCCATGCCCTTTGTACCGACCAATTATTTCCGCGGCTAATTTTTTTACCCATCACTTTATTCAGGAGCACACCATGACGATCAAGTACACCCCCGACCACGAATGGCTCAACGTTAAAGGCGATGCAGCCACCGTAGGCATCACCCACCATGCGCAGGACGCATTGGGCGACGTGGTGTTTGTGGACCTGCCCGAAGTGGGCAAGACCTATGCAGCCAAAGAAGTGGCCGGCGTGGTGGAGTCCGTCAAGGCCGCCGCCGATGTGTATATGCCCGTGACCGGCGAGATCACGGAAGTGAACGAGGCCCTGCGCGCCGACCCGTCGCTGGCCAATAGCGACCCGATGGGTGCCGGCTGGTTTTTCAAGGTCAAGCTGTCCAACGCTTCTGAGCTGGACGCGTTGATGGACGAAACCAGCTACACCGCCTACGAGCAAAACGCGTAAGCACTGTTTTTGGTGAACCCATGCCCACATCTACACCAACCCTCGCCCAACTCGAAAACCCCAGCGAATTCCACGCACGCCATATCGGCATCGATGCTGCCGACGAGGCGCTGATGCTCAAGGCCATTGGCGAAACGTCCCGAGCGGAGTTGATCGCCAGCATCGTGCCGCGCAGCATTGCGCGCAAGACGCCGATGGCGATTCCGGCCGCAATCACCGAAGCAGCCGCACTGGCTGAGATGAAGGCGATTGCGGGCAAGAATCAGATCTTCAAGAGCTTCATCGGCCAGGGCTACTACGGCACGCACACGCCCGGCGTGATCCTGCGCAACATCCTGGAAAACCCCGCCTGGTACACCGCCTACACGCCCTACCAGGCCGAGATTTCCCAGGGCCGCATGGAAGCACTGGTGAACTTCCAGACCATAGTCTGCGACCTGACCGGCATGCCCATGGCCAACGCCTCCATGCTGGACGAAGCCACCGCCGCCGCCGAGGCCATGACGCTGGCCAAGCGCTCGGTCAAGGCGAAGGGTAATGTATTCATCGTCAGCGGCGACTGCCATCCGCAAACCATCGAGGTCATCCAGACCCGCGCCGCGCCCTTGGGCATTGAAGTGCTGGTGGCCATGAACGGCGAAGACTGGAACGACTGGCTGGCCAACCGCGACTACTTTGCGGTCATGGACCAATACCCCACGACCAGCGGCGCCATCGGCGACCTGCGCGGCGAAGTGGCCAAGGTGCACGCCAGGAACGCGGCCTTCATCGTGGCGGCCGACCTGCTGGCGCTGACCCTGCTAACGCCCCCCGGCGAGTGGGATGCGGACATTGTGATCGGCACCACCCAGCGTTTCGGCATGCCGATGTGCAACGGCGGTCCACACGCCGCCTACATGGCCTGCCGCGACGAATACAAACGCTCCATGCCCGGCCGCCTGGTTGGTGTCAGCGTGGATGAGCATGGCAACCCGGCCTACCGCCTGGCCCTGCAGACCCGCGAACAGCACATCCGCCGCGAGAAAGCCACGTCCAACATCTGCACCGCGCAGGTCTTGCCCGCCGTGGTGGCCAGCATGTACGCCGTGTACCACGGGCCTGAGGGTCTGACCCGCATCGCGCTGCGTGTGGCCACGCTGACCGCCATTGTGGCCAAGGGCCTGCAAGCCCTGGGCTACACCATGAGCCACCGCGACACATTCCTCCAGGCCTTTGACACGCTGGCCATCAAGACAGCGGGCGCTACCAAAGAGATAGCGGCCCGTGCAGTATCCATGAGGGCTAACGTCCAGATCGCCTGGGGTGAATACATCCTGCTGTCGCTGGACGAGACCAGCACGCGCGACGACGTGGCGCTGATCTGGTCCTTCTTTGCCAAGCCCGGCCAGACGCTGCCCAAGGTCGAAGACTTTGAGCGTGACGCGGCACCGTTGATTCCCGCCGCACTGCGCCGCACCAGCAAGTTTTTGACCCACCCGGTCTTCAACACCCACCACTCCGAGACCGGCATGCTGCGCTACATCCGCATGCTCAGCGACAAGGACCTGGCGCTGGACCGCAGCATGATTCCTCTGGGCAGCTGCACCATGAAACTCAACGCGACCAGCGA
>JAUSNJ010000079.1 GCA_030645355.1 Rhodoferax sp.
ACCGCGGCCAGCAATGCGCAGATATTGTTTCTGGTGCTCAACGCCTCATCGCTGACCCTGCTGCCGGTCAGCATCTTCATGTACCGCGCCCAGCAGGGCGCCGCCGATCCGACCCTGGTGTTTTTGCCGATTCTGCTGGCCACAAGCGCCTCCACCCTGGCCGGCTTGCTGTCGGTGGCCTTCATGCAGCGGCTCAAACTCTGGGACCCGGTGGTGCTGGCCTACCTGATTCCCGGTGCGCTACTGCTGGGCGGCGGCATGGCCGTGCTGGCCGGGTTGTCCGCCACCGCATTGGCGGCGCTGTCGTCGCTTCTGGGCAACGTCACGCTGTTCAGCTTGATTTTGCTGTTTCTGTTGGTCGGCGCGCTGCGGAAAGTGCCGGTGTACGAGGCTTTTGTGGAGGGCGCCAAGGAAGGGTTCGAGGTGGCCAAAAATCTGCTGCCCTATTTGGTGGCCATGCTGTGCGCAGTGGGCGTGCTTCGCGCCTCCGGCGCCCTGGATTTGGGCCTGAAGGGCATTCGCACCGTGGTGGAATGGGCGGGCTGGGATGCGCGCTTTGTCGATGCCTTGCCGACGGCGCTGGTCAAACCCTTTTCAGGCAGCGCAGCACGGGCCATGCTGATCGAGACCATGCAGAGCCATGGCGTGGACAGCTTCCCGGCGCTGCTGGCGGCGACCATGCAAGGCAGCACGGAAACCACCTTCTATGTGCTGGCCGTTTACTTTGGCTCGGTGGGCATACAGCGCGCGCGGCATGCCGTGGGCTGCGCGCTGCTGGCGGATTTTTCAGGGGTGCTGGCGTCCATCGGGGTTTGCTACTGGTTCTTTGGCTGAGTCTCCAGCGAACGCACTTGCATCCGGTCCGATACTGCGGCAATTCGGTGCAGCGAAGCGAACTGAGGCGTATTGGCCATGGGGCCATAGCTGACAGCCAGACCGATTTATGGCTTGCTTTTTTCCTGCACATCGCCCCGCTTACAAATCCTCGACCCTGTATTCGCTATAGCCTTCGTAGTAATAGCTCACGTCGATGCCTTTCATGTACAACTCGCGGTCGTTGATTTTGTCGGTCAAGGCGCTTTTGAGCAGGTGTTTGATCTCCAAGTCTTTCACCACGCTGCGCTCCATGGCCGACAAATACTCGGCTTTGTCCACTGCATTCCAGTTAATGACGTGCTGGAGTTCTTTTTTCAGCATCAAGTCCAGCCAGATGCGCGTGGCGCGCCCATTGCCTTCTCGAAACGGGTGGGCGACGTTCATCTCCACGTATTTTTCGATGATCTCCTCGAAACTTTGCTGCGGCATGGCGCTGATATGCGCCAGCGACTGCTGCAAATACATGACGGGGGCAAACCGAAAATTGCCTTTGGCCAGGTTCACATCGCGAATTTGTCCGGCAAACGCATACACCTCACCAAACAAATAAGCATGAATTTGCGCCAGCCCGGCGAAAGTGCCCACTTCCACTTGGTCGATGTCACCGCTTTCAAATAATTGTTTGGCTTTTTGCTTACTGAGCTTTTCTTCAACCCGGTTGAGTTCAACCTGGCTTGAAATGTGGAGCTTGTTGGCTAAGACCATCGTGTGTCCTTTGGGTTGGGGGTGGATCGCTGGTGGTGCGTGTGGTATCGACTGAAGTTATCGATTGATTTTGGGCTGTTCGCTTTATGGACTGCCCACGATTGTGACCGCTTGCAAAGGGGGGCTGGCCCGGCTTTCGGCCTTGCCTGCCGCCATTCAGGTGCCTCTCGATCATCAGCCCGATGATGCGATGGCCGCCCACACAGCAAAAAGCCCGAACTGTCACCAGTTCGGGCTTTTTGAACGGGATTCGGATTCGCTTACTTGCGCGCCGGCGGCAAGTCCGTACAAGACCCGTGCGCGACTTCCGCCGCCATGCCAATGCTTTCGCCCAGCGTGGGGTGCGGGTGAATGGTCTTGCCAATATCGAGCGCGTCGGCGCCCATTTCAATGGCCAGCGCAATCTCGCCGATCATGTCGCCCGCGTGGGTGCCCACCATGCCGCCGCCCAGGATCTTGCCGTGGCCGTGCGCTTCAGGACTGTCATCAAACAGCAGCTTGGTGACGCCTTCGTCGCGGCCGTTGGCAATGGCGCGGCCGGATGCGGTCCAGGGGAACAGGCCCTTCTTGACCTTGATGCCTTGCGCCT
>JAUSNJ010000087.1 GCA_030645355.1 Rhodoferax sp.
GCGCCTGCAGCATGGCTTTTCGCGTGCGCGATTCGCACCAGGCTTACGCCCGTGCACTGGAGCTGGGCGCACAACCCATAGACATCCAACCCGGCCCGATGGAGCTGCGCCTGCCAGCCATCAAGGGGATTGGCGGTGCGCCGCTGTACCTGATCGACCGTTTTGAAGACGGCAAGTCCATCTACGACATCGACTTTGAATTCTTCCCGGGCGTGGACCGCCATCCGGTGGGCCACGGTCTGAAGATCATCGACCATCTGACCCACAACGTGTACCGCGGCCGCATGGCGTTCTGGGGTGGTTTCTACGAGCGGATCTTCAACTTCCGCGAGATCCGCTACTTCGACATCAAGGGCGAATACACCGGCCTGACCTCCCGTGCCATGACGGCGCCCGACGGCATGATCCGCATTCCGCTCAATGAAGAAGCCTCGGGCAAATCCGGGCAGATTGAAGAGTATTTGATGCAGTTCAACGGTGAAGGCATTCAGCACATCGCGCTGCTCAGTGACGACCTGATCGCCACGCTGGACCGCCTCAAGAAAGCCGGTGTACCCCTGATGACCGCGCCATCGGCCACGTATTACGAGATGCTCGAAGGCCGCCTGCCCAACCACGGTGAAGACGTGGCCGCGCTGCAAAGCCGTGGCATCTTGCTGGACGGCGTCAGCAAGCAGGGCGAACGCCGCCTGCTGCTGCAAATTTTCTCGCAAACCGTGCTGGGCCCGGTGTTCTTCGAGTTCATTCAGCGCAAGGGCGACGACGGCTTTGGCGAAGGCAATTTCAAGGCGCTGTTCGAATCCATGGAGCGCGACCAGTTGCGCCGTGGCGTCATCACGGCAGATTGACCATCATGCAAAAACTGGACGCCAAGCAGGCAACCGAAGCCTTGCACGCATTGCCTCTGTGGACTTTGGACGCGCAAGCAGCGGCCATCACCCGCGAATTTGTGCTGTCAGACTTCATACAGGCCTTTGCCTTCATGACCCAGATCGCGATCGCTGCCGAAAAGCACAACCACCACCCCGAGTGGAGCAATGTGTACAACAAGGTGCTGATTACCTGGACCACGCATGACGTGCATGGCCTGAGCGCCAATGACATGGCCATGGCCTGTCTGTGCGACCAGGCCTTTGCCGGCTACGCTGCCACCGCGGCCGGCCACTGAAAGGAAAACCGCTATGCAAGCAACACCGCAAAAGGTCAAGCATGGTCTGGCGGCCGGCCCTGCGGCCGCACCCCAACGCGCCGATTGGACCATTCCACAGGGTTGGGAACACTACACACCGCAAGAGCACGCGGTGTGGAAGACGCTGTACGAGCGCCAGACCAAGCTGTTGCCCGGTCTGGCCTGTGACGATTTCGTCGAAGGCATGCGGCAGCTGCCGATGTCGGCCGACGAAATTCCCAATTTCGAACAGCTGTCGGAGACGCTGATGCGCAGGACCGGCTGGCAGATCGTGGCCGTGGCCGGCCTGGTGCCGGATGACGTGTTCTTTGAGCATCTGGCGAATCGCCGTTTCCCGGCCGGCAATTTCATACGCGGTGCGCATGAGCTGGACTATCTGGAAGAGCCCGACGTGTTCCACGACGTGTTTGGCCATGTGCCCATGCTGATGCACCCTGTCATGGCCGACTTCATCCAGGCCTATGGCCAGGGCGGCCTGCGCGCCCAGCAACTGGGCAAGCTGACGCAACTGGCACGCGTGTACTGGTACACCGTGGAGTTTGGCCTTGTGCAGCAGAAAGAGGGCTTGCGCATCTACGGGGCCGGCATTGCATCGTCGTTCTCGGAGAGCACGTTTTCCATCCAGAGCGATTCCCCCAACCGCATTGCGTTCGACCTGGAGCGCGTCATGCGCACCAACTACCGCATTGACGATTTCCAGGAAAGCTACTTCGTGCTGGACGATCTGCAAGACCTGCTGGCACTGGCACAGACGGATTTTGCGCCGTACTACGAGCGCCTGAACCACGGCCCGACCTACCAGCCGGGCGACGTGCTGCCCACCGACCGCGTGCCCTACCGCGGCACCGGCAGCTACCACCGGGCGCGACCCCGTAGGGGCTGAACGCTACCCCAGCCTCCTCAGTGGAGCTGGTGTACGCCGGGAAGTGCTTTCTTCTCCAGCAGGGCCAGCACCAAATCCCGTTGGACCGGCTTGCTGAACAGATAACCCTGCATCAGGTCCGTACCCTGGCCGTTGAGGTAGCTCGCCTGGGCGGCGGACTCCACCCCTTCGGCAATGACCTTGAGTTTCATGCTGTGGGCCAGGCTGACGGTGGCGGCGCAGATCATGGCGTCGTTCCCGTCCAGCTCGATGTCCTTGACGAAAGTACGGTCGAGTTTGAGGTAGTCAATGGGGAACAGCTTCAGATAGGCCAGTGACGAATAGCCCGTACCGAAATCGTCAATGGAGAGTGACACGCCCATGTCCTTGATGGCGTGCAAGGTTCGTATGGTTTCCTGTGGATTCTCCATGGCCAGGGATTCGGTAATCTCCAGTTCCAGATAGCACGCGGGAATCGCACACGCGGCCAGTGCCTGGCGGATCACGTCAATCAGATCCGGGCTTCTGAACTGACGTGCCGAGATGTTGATCGCCATGCGCAGATGGGTATGACCGAGCAGGCGCCACTGCGCCAGGGTTTGGCAGGCCTCGTGGATGACCCATTTGCCAATCGGGATGATGAGTCCGTTGTCCTCGGCAATGGGAATGAAATCCAGTGGGGACACCAGTTGCCCGTCGGGCCGCTGCCAACGGAGGAGGGCCTCCACCCCTTGCACAACGCCACTGGCATAGTCGACCTGGGGCTGGTAGTGCAGCACAAATTCGCCACGCTCCAGTGCATGCTGCAAGTCGTTCTCCAGGTGCAAGCGAGCCAGCGCGGCCGAGTTCATCGACGTATTGAAGAAGCGGAAGTTTCCGCGTCCGGCGGCCTTCGCCTGGTACATGGCCACGTCGGCGTTTTTCATCAGTTCGTTCAGATCCAGCCCGTCGTCCGGAAACAGGCTGATGCCAACGGAAGCGGAAATTTTCAGGTCCAGCCCGCCCAGGTGGATCGGCTCGACGATCAGGTCAATCATTTTCTGCGCCATCGTGCTAACGGCATTGATGTCCTTGATGTCGTCGAGTGCCAGTATGAATTCATCGCCACCCTGGCGGGCCAGCGTGTCGGTTTCCCGAATGCTGTTACCCAGCCGCTCTGCAACGGTCTTGAGCAGTTCGTCACCGCTGGCGTGGCCCAGCGTGTCGTTGACCGATTTGAACCGGTCCAGGTCAATGAACATCAGGGCGCTGCGTCGACCATCGCGGCGCGCGTGGGACAGCGCCTGGTTCAGGCGTGCTTCCAGCGCGTACCGGTTGAAAAGCCCCGTCAAGCGGTCATGCAAGGCCATTTCCTCTAGCGCCACCCGGGTTTCGGTCAGCGCTTGCACGGCTGCCACCACTTCCGCCATTTCCTGGCTATTGGGCTCGGGCAGCGTCAGCTCTTGCGTGTTGTGGTGGTTCACACCGGCCAGAAAGTCGGAGATCCTGAGAAGCGGCGTCAGAAAGTAGCGCCGCATGTTCAAGATCAGGGCGACGCAGGCTATCAGCCCCAGCGCGGCACCAGTGATGCTGGTGAACAGGATCTTGCGCGCGGAACTGGAAATATCGTCGGCGGCCTGGGTGTTGTGCTGCACGATGTCTACCGCCGTGTTGTCGGCCAGGGTTTTCAGCGCCTGGCGCCGCTGCTGCCACAGGGCGTGTGCCTGGTCAGTCAAGGCAAGCCGCTGGCTGTCACCGGTCGACGCCAGGGTTGCGGTTTCCCGCAAGGTCTGCCACTCGGCGAGCGTGGCATGGGTTGCCGCGATGTCGCTGCTGCTGGTCAGGGCAACAATGGACGGATGGCTGGCCAGGGCCTGCATCGTGAGCGCAATGGTGCGCCACTTCTCATCGTCCGACTCGTTGTCGAGCTGGTCACCCAGTGCAATCAGGCGCTCCAGGTTGCCAACCGCGCGCAAATGCTCCATCTGCTGTGGTGCCGAATTCTCGCCACCGCTCTCCGCAACCTGGATCACCGACAGGCTGACCATGGTCAGTACCAGGGTGGTACCCATGAGCAGCACCACACCCAGTATGGGCAGCCACAGCGCCATGCGCCGCAGCGACACAGTGTGGAGAGGGAAATTGGGGGGAGGCGGGGGCACCGGGGGCTCGAATCAGAGAATGCTGAAAGGGAAGTAACGGCGGCTGATCTTTTCGTGCGTGCCGTTGCGGGTCAGGGTCTGAATGGCTTCATTGACCCCACCCAACAACTCCGGCTGGTCCGGTCGCACCACCACATGCACGGTTCCGCCCAGGCCGTCGTTCGCCATGGGCGCGCCGACAAAAGCATAGGGCTTGCCAGCCGCTGACTGCAGAAAGGGCAGGGCCTGCATGGTGGGTAGCAGCACCATGGCGCATTCACCGCGTTGCAGGCTCTCCAGTACAGCCTGGTTGGTGGCCTTGGGCAGGAGCTGGGGAGCGGGGGCACCCAGGGCGCGCAGGTACACCTGTTGGGCACCGCCTTCCACCACACACACGGTCTTCTCGCGGATGGCACCGGCCGGCGTGCTCAGGCGGGTACCGGCGGGACCGACAAAGCTGCTGGTCGAGCGCCATATGGGGATGGAAAACGCCACCTGACGTTCGCGCTCCGGGGTTTTGAGCACGTTGCCCAACCCGAAATCCGCACGCCCAGCGCTGACCGATGGAATGATCTGCGGGAAGGGCATCGCTTCAATCCGACAGGGGCGCTTGAGCAGCTCGCACACCGCCCGCCCCAGGTCCACATTGAAGCCGGTCAGTTCGCCCTGGGCATTGATGTAGGCAAAGGGAACGGACGAACTGGTGACTGCAACGACAAGTTCCTGCCCTATGGCAGGCAACGCGCTGGCCGTGAGCGCGAACAGAAGGCTGCGCATCCATTGGCGCATGGTTTTTGGTTCCATTGTGTTCACTTTCTTATCGCTTCCAACGACCGAACGACCCGCGGTGGACTGACTCTACTACTCCAAGCCTGCAGGAACTTTACAGGGCATAAACCCCAGCCCAAACGGATGTCGTGTCCGTGGACAATAACGACCATGACTTTGACACCCACACCCTCTACCCCCACTCCCCACATTGCCGGCCACCTGCTCGTGCAATGCCTGATTGAACAAGGCGTTACCCACGCCTTTGGAGTCCCCGGCGAAAGTTATCTGGCTGTGCTGGATGGCTTTCATCTCTACCGCGACCGCATACAGTTTGTCGTCAACCGGCAAGAGGGTGGCGCAGCCTTCATGGCCGAGGCGCATGGCAAGCTGACCGGGCGCCCCGGCGTGTGTTTTGTGACGCGCGGCCCCGGGGCCACCAATGCCTGCATCGGCGTGCACACCGCGTTCCAGGATTCCACGCCCATGGTGCTGCTGATCGGTGATGTGGCCAGCGACCAGCGCGACCGCGAAGCCTTTCAGGAGATGGACTACCGCGTCATGTTCGGCCCCAGCGCTTTAGGGATGGCCAAGCGCGTGGAGCGCATCGACGACGCAGCCCGCATCCCTGAATACGTTGCACGGGCCTTTGCCACCGCGATGAATGGTCGGCCTGGCCCCGTAGTGCTGGTGTTGCCGGAAGACATGCTGACGCAAGCCGTCAAGGTGAACCCGCACACCGGCGTAGTGCCCGCACCGTTGGCCCGCGTCGAACCATCTGACGCCTGGAGTGACCCCGGCGCCCTGCGCACATTGCGTGAGATGCTGATGAGAGCCCAGCGCCCGTTTGTGATCGCAGGTGGCAGCGGCTGGACGCCGCAGTCGGCCCAGGCCCTGCAGCGGTTTGCCGAAAGCTGGCGCCTGCCGGTCGGCAATGCCTTTCGCTTCCAGGACACGTTTGACAACCACCATCCGCTGTATGCCGGTGACGTCGGCATTGGCATCAACCCGGCGCTGGCCAAGCGCATTGGTGAGAGTGATCTGGTCATCGCCATCGGCCCGCGCCTGGGTGAGATGACGACCGGTGGCTACACACTGCTGCAGGCCCCGCGCAGCAAGCAGACCCTGGTGCACATCCACGCCAGCGCCGAAGAGCTGAACCGCGTCTACCAGGCCGACCTGGCCATCCACGCCAGCATGCGCGCCGCGGCCCGTTCGCTGGAGGTGCTGGCTGCCCCCAAGGATGTGGCGTGGGAGGCATGGGCGCAGGCCTGCAATGCCGACTATCTGGCCAACCTGCAAGCCAGCCCCATCAAAGATTTGCCGGCGGATACCGAGCGCGGCCTGGTGGACATGTACAGCGTCATCGCCAGCGTGCAAAAGCATTTGCCGGCAGATGCGGTGCTGACCAATGGCGCCGGCAACTTTGCCAGCTGGCTGCACCGTTTCTACCGCTACAGCGGTCTGGCCAAGGGCTTCAAGACCCAGCTGGCGCCCACCAATGGCGCCATGGGTTATGGCGTGCCGGCCGGCATTGCGGCAGCCATCACCAGCAAAGCCAGCCCCACGGCGGCCGGGCAGGGCAGGGTGGTGTTCACGATCGCCGGTGATGGCGACTTTCTGATGAACGGCCAGGAGCTGGCCACCGCCGTGCAGCATGGCGCCAAGACCATCATCCTGCTGCTGAACAACGGCATGTACGGCACCATCCGCATGCACCAGGAGCGCGAGTACCCACAGCGCGTAGCCGGTGCCGGCACCGCGTTGCACAACCCCGACTTCGCCGCGCTGGCCCGCGCCTACGGTTATGCCGGTGTGCGCATCCAGCGCACGGCCGACTTTGAGGCCGAGCTGCTGGCGGCACTGGAGCGGCCCGAGGGTACGCTGATCGAAGTCATGCTGGAGCCCGAGCTGATCAGCACCCGGGTCTCGCTGGCTGGCATCACGCAGGCGGCGCTGAAGCGCTGAGCGCCAGGAGGCTATGCATGAAAGTGGCCTATAGCCCTCGTGGAATATGCGTATGCCGCTATTAAAAACAGAGCATTTCAGAGTCCAACGCCTCCACCCATGAACCAATCCATAGACCAACTCTCCCTCGTCATTCGCGACTACGACGAGGCCATCGCCTTTTACGTCGGCATGCTCGGCTTCACGCTGGTGGAAGACACAGCCATGCCAGCGCAAAACAAGCGCTGGGTCGTGGTGGCGCCACCCGGCACGGGCGGCGTGCGCCTCTTGCTGGCGCGGGCCGTGGGCGACGCACAACTGGCGCGGGTCGGTGACCAGACCGGCGGACGGGTGTTTCTGTTTCTCTACACCGATGATTTTTGGCGCGACTTCAACGCCTACACCGCCCGTGGCGTGGTCTTTGTGCGCGAGCCCAAGCAAGAGCCGTATGGCACCGTCGCCGTGTTCCAGGACCTCTACGGTAATCTGTGGGACCTGGTGCAACCGAAATAGGCCCGACACCCATGTCCACACTTTCCATGCTCTTTGATCCCGCCCGCCATGAAGCCTTGCGCACCATCGCCTGGGACGCCGATGCCGCACGCGCCGGCATCCAGCAGGTTGTCAGCGACGCCGAGAGCCGATTCGACCCCGTGCACTTCTGGCCGGCCCACCCGCGTGACCGCGCGGCCGAAGCGCAGGCCACCGTTGGCCTGACGCCGCTGTACCACGGCGCTTGCGGCGCAGCGTGGGCCTTGCACTATCTGCAAGACGTGGGGGCCGCCACGCTGCAAAGAGACTACATCCCGTGTCTGGACGCCGCACGGTCCCACAACCGGGCCTGGCTGGGCGAAGTGGCCGAGGAGGCGGCGGCCTCTTACATGATGGGGGACACGCCGTTCTTGCTGATGCAATGGGCGCGGGCCAAAGACCCGGCGGAGCTGGAGGACCGGCTGGCCCGGCTGATCACCGGCAATATGGACCAGCCCTGCCGTGAACTGATGTGGGGTTCGCCGGGCACGCTGCTCGCGGCGCTGTTTCTGCATGGCCTCAGTGGCGATGCGCGCTGGGCCCAGTTGTTTGTCCAGACCACGGCCAAGCTGTGGTCGCAGCTGCTGTGGTCTGAAGAGTTCCAGTGCCACTACTGGACGCAGGACATGTATGGCAGACAGAGTACCTACCTCGACGGTGTGCACGGTTTTGTGGCGACGGCCTGTGTGCTGATCAAGGGACGGCATCTGCTGGCGCCGCAGGATTGGCAGGCCTGGGAGCATTGCATTGAGCAGACCATGGCGCGCACCGCAACCGAAGAGCGCGGGCTGGCCAACTGGCGCGCGCAACTGATCACGGCCGCCGGTGAAAAGCCCAGGTTTCTGATGCAGTTTTGCCACGGCGCGCCAGGATTCGTCATCTGCCTGGCAGAGCTGCCCGGCCCCGCGCTGGACGCTGTGCTGTTGCGCGCGGGCGAGGCCGTTTGGGCGGCCGGCCCGCTGACCAAGGGTGCGAACCTGTGCCATGGCACGGGCGGCAATGGCTACGCCTTCCTCAAGCTGTACCAGCGCACGGGGGATGCCCTGTGGCTGCAGCGCGCCCGGGCCTTTGCCATGCACGGCATGGCGCAAACCGCCTCCGAGCAGGCTCAGCACGGTCAGGGCCAGTATTCGCTGTGGACGGGGGACCTGGGCTTTGCCATCTACCTGTGGGACTGTCTGACAGGGGAGCCCAGGTTCCCCACACTGGACGTGTTCTTTGCGGGCGCTGACGAGCGTTAGAGGTCGCTAGCGGGCAGGCGACTTCGCGGCGGGTTTTGTAAACGACTTTCGGGCACGCGCAGCGCCGGCTCCGCTGCCGGAATCCGTCGCCGTACTGTGGGCCGTCGAGACCGGCCGGTCCGGCGCGCAGGTCAAAGATGCAAAGGTGGCCTTGAGTTCTGTTTTCAGGGTCTGTAGCTGGCGAATATGGGCGTCAATTTGTGCCATCTTGGCCTGGAGTTGTTGCTCAATGTCGCTCCGCCCAAACTGGCCACGCGCCACTTGCGGCAGGATCACACGAATCTCGGCCAGTGAAAAACCCAGCGCCTGGGCGCCGCGCACAAACCGCACCACCTCCACATGCGCTGCGGTGTAGGCGCGGTAGCCGTTTTCCTGGCGCTCGGGGGCCTCAATAATGCCCTGTTTCTCGTAATAGCGCACCGTGTCGGTGGACACGTTGACGGCCTTGGCTAGCTGGCTGATGTTCATGTTTGCAACGTGGATCGCAGTCGCACCAAAAATAGTGCTTGACCTTGGAGCATAGACCAAGCTTTAGAGTCCGTCTAGCGGTCTCGCATCCGAGCCCATACAACCTATTCTGGTGTTCTACCAACCACAAACGGAATCTCAGCATGAAGACTCTCTCACTCGCAAAATCGCTCGCCTACGCCATCTCGGTGGCAGCCCTGTTGTTCACCGGCGTCGTGGCCGCACAGGATGCGCCATCCCCGTCGGCCGGTCGACCACGTGTCGGCTTCTCCATCATCAAGACCGGCAAGGTGGCGGTAGCCGAGCGTCTTCTGTTGCCAGAGGGCAGCCTCTCCAAGAAGATAGACACCAACTTCTCGGCCTTTCTGATCAAACACAATGACGACTATCTTTTGTTCGACACCGGTTTGGGCGCCAGCATCGAGGCCCAATACGCGCGGGACATGCCGTACTGGGCACGCTTGGCATTCAAGTTTGACAAGCCGTTGCTACCGGCCCGCAAACAACTGGAAGACGCGGGCTATGCGCCGATCCAGAAAGTGATCATCAGCCACGGCCACTGGGACCACGCCAGTGGTGTGCCCGACTTCCCCGAGGCGCAGATCTTTGCCGCGGAAGAAGAGATGCACAGCATCGCCCACCCCGAGTCGGGCGCGGCCACGGCTTGGCCATCGCAGGTGGCAGCCCCTGAAACCCGCTGGTCGCCACTGGTGATGCAGCCCGTTGCCTACAAGGGCTATGCGCGCAGCCTTGATCTGTTCAACGATGGCTCGGTAGTGTTGGTTCCCATGCCCGGCCACACGGCCGGCTCGATCGGCATGTTTGTCACCGTCGACAGCGGCAAGACCTATTTCTTCATCGGTGATGTGGCGTGGAAAACCGCCGCCGTGGAGGTGGGCGCTGCCAAGTTCTGGGCCGCCAGTGTCATCGTGGACCGTGACCGCGAGCAGACCCGCAGCAGTGTCGAGCAGGTCCGCGCTGTGACCCGAAAACACCCCGATCTGGTGGTGGTGCCCGCGCACGATGCCGCTGTGCAGGATGCGCTGGGCTACTTTCCGAACTGGGTTCGGTAGACTCCGGACGACACAACCCGGAGACCCGCCATGCAATTTCTATCCCGATCCATCAAATGGGTCATGCTCGCCTCGGGCATCCTGACGTGCACCATGTTTTACGCCGCCATCGCGCCGCAGGCCGCGCTGCAACAAACCTTTGGGGACTCCATCAGCGGGCCGTTGGCGGAGATCGTGGTGCGCAACTGGGGTGCGTTGATCACGCTGATTGGCGCCATGCTGATTTACGGCGCCTTCCAGCCCGTGCACCGGGCTCTGATACTCACCGTGGCTGCCATCAGCAAAGTGGTGTTCATCGGCCTGGTGTTGGGTCTGGGCAGCCAGTACCTGGGCAAGGCTGGGCTTGCCGTGGGTTTTGACAGCGTGGTCGTGGTGCTGTTTGTACTGCACCTCGCCTCGACACGGCGTGCAGCCGTGTGAGCCGCTGTTACTTCTTGGCGCGAATTTTCACCAGTTCAGCCTGGGTTTCGTTCCACAAATCCATGCCCACATCGGCCGCGATCAGGGCATAGACCTTGGTCAGCTTGTCGCGCATGCGGGCGGACTCGGCGGGTGATAGTTCGTTGATCAGCATGCCCTTGGCTTTCAGGTCGCCCATGGCCTTGGCGGCTTCGTCGCGGGTGTCTTTGCGTTCAAAGTCGCGGCTGGTCTTGGCAGCATCCATCAACACCTTTTGCTCATCCTTGCTGAGCTGGTCCCACCACTTCTTGCTGACCGTGACGATCCAGGGGCTGTAGACGTGGTTGGTCACCGTCATGTATTTCTGCACTTCGTAGAACTTGCTCGACAGGATGGTGTTGAACGGGTTTTCCTGGCCGTCCACCGTCTTGGTTTCCAGTGCGCTGAACAGCTCGGAGAAAGCCATGGGGATCGCATTGGCGCCCAGCGTCTGGAAGCTGGTTAAAAACACGTTGTTCTGCATGACGCGCAGTTTGACGCCGTCCAGGTCTTCCATCTTGGTGATGGCGCGCTTGCTGTTGGTCAGGTTGCGAAAGCCGTTTTCCCAATAGACCAGGCCGACAAGGCCTTTTTCCTGCAGCTTGTTGCGGATCTTGTCGCCAATCGGGCCGTCGAGCAGGATGTCGGCTTCCTTTGCGTTACTGATCAGAAAGGGCGTATCCCACCGCGCCATTTCCTTGGTGATGCCGACCAGGGTGGCCGTGGAGCCGACCATCATTTCCTGTGCTCCGCCAATCAAGGCCTGCTGCATCTGGTTGTCCGGGCCCTGTGCGGCGGCGCCAATGGCGCGCACCTTCATCTTGCCGCCGGAGAGCTTGGCGACCTCATCCACAAACACCTTGGCCGCGCGGCCCTGGTTGCTTTGCTCGTTGAACGCCCTGGTTACCCACGGTGCACACAC
>JAUSNJ010000092.1 GCA_030645355.1 Rhodoferax sp.
TGGCGCAGGATTCACCCGCGGCTTTCGTGAGCGCTGCGTGTTGCGACGGGTCTTTCTGCGCGGCCTGCCATTGTGCGACGCTCCACCCCGCAGGCAGGTAGCCGTTGATGATGTCGTGCGCCGAGGTCTGGTCCGTCACCAGGTCGGGGCGCATGCCGCCAGCCGCGGCGCGCCGCGCCAGCTCGGGCACGATCTCGGCCGCGTTGCCGCACAGGGCAATCGAGACGGCTTCCTTGCGGCTGGTGTGCTGCTTGATCAATTCCAGCGCTTCGTCGAGATCCTTGGCCTGTTTGTCCACGTACTTGGTGCGCAGACGGAAATCGATGCGCGACTGCTGACATTCGATGTTGAGCGAACAGGCCCCGGCAAAGGTGGCGGCCAGCGGCTGGGCCCCGCCCATGCCGCCCAGGCCGGCGGTCAGCACCCAGCGGCCGGCTAAATCTCCGTTGAAATGCTGGCGGCCTGCTTCGACAAAAGTTTCGTACGTGCCCTGCACGATGCCCTGCGTACCGATGTAGATCCAGCTGCCGGCTGTCATCTGGCCGTACATCATCAGGCCCGCGCGGTCCAGTTCGTTGAAGTGTTCCCAAGTCGCCCACTTGGGCACCAGGTTGGAGTTGGCAATCAGCACGCGCGGTGCGCCGGTGTGGGTGCGGAACACGCCCACCGGTTTGCCCGACTGCACCAGCAGGGTTTCGTCGGGCTTGAGCTTGCGCAGCGAGTCGAGGATGGCGTCGAAGGCCGGCCAGTTGCGCGCCGCCTTGCCGATCCCGCCGTACACCACGAGTTCGTCAGGGTTCTCGGCGACTTCCGGGTCCAGGTTGTTCTGGATCATGCGGTAGGCCGCCTCGATCTGCCAGTTGGCGCAACTCAACGTGTTTCCGCGCGGTGCGCGCACTGGCCTGGCCTTGCTGTCGAGGAAAGGGGTTTGTGAAAGGTCTGACACGGGTGGCTCCTTCATGGCTGTCCTGGCGGTCGGAATCGGACACGCAAGATTCGTTCCGGCAAATCCTAGTTGTCTATACAACTTGTGTCAACTGGGGTAATCTACGCCCATGCCAAAAGTTTTATTGCCTGCCTATGAGCAGGTCAAGGCCTTCATCAAGACCCATATCAGTGCGGGGACATGGAAGCCAGGCGACCCGGTGCCCAGCGAGGCGGCGCTGGCGGCGCAGTTCGGCATCAGCCGCATGACGG
>JAUSNJ010000094.1 GCA_030645355.1 Rhodoferax sp.
GTCAAGATCATGTTCACCTTCACGGGCGTGGTGATTGCCATGGTGCATGTGCTGGTGCCCTTCATGGTGCTGGCGGTCTGGACCTCGCTGCAAAAGCTGGACCCCGCCACCGAGCAGGCTGCCCAATCACTGGGTGCGAGCCTGCCCACGGTGTTGCGGCGCATTGTGTTTCCGCAGGTGATTCCAGGCGTGCTGTCGGGCGGGCTGATTGTGTTTGCCCTGGCCGCCAGCGCCTTCGCCACGCCAGCCATCATCGGTGGACGGCGGCTCAAGGTGGTGCCGACCACGATCTACGACGAATTTCTGGGCAACCTCAACTGGCCACTGGGTGCCGCGCTGGCTGTGGTGTTGGTACTCATCGTGCTGGCCGTCTCCATGGGGGTGAACCGGCTGGTGGAACGCCGCTGGAAGCAGGTGTTTGTATGAACAAGTTACCCAAGTCCCTATTGGTGTTTCACTGGCTGTTTGCCATCTTCATGTTGGCGCCACTGGCCATGGTGGTGCTGGTGTCCTTCACCTCCAAGGGCTACATCGCCATGCCGTTTGATGGTGCCTCGTTGCGCTGGTACCGCGCCATGCTGGAGGCGACTGACTTCATTGACGCGTTCTGGCGCAGCCTGGGCTTGGCCGCAGCAGCGGCCACGCTGGCCACACTGATGGCCGTGCCCGCGGGCATGGCCATCGCCTGGCACCGCTTTGCTGGGCGCGACACCATCCTGGCCTTGTTGCTTTCGCCGCTGATGGTGCCGCACGTGGTGTTGGGCATCGCCTTGCTGCGCTTCCTGACCCAGATCGGCGGCTCGGGCAGCTACTGGGGACTGACCGCAGCGCATACCGTGATCGTGCTGCCCTATGTGCTGCGCCTGGTGGTGGCTGCAGCCACGGGGTTCGATCGCAGCATTGCGCAGGCGGCACAGTCGCTGGGAGCGTCGGGCTGGACGGTGTTTCGGCGCATTGAGCTGCCCCTGATCGTGCCCGGTGTGGCGGGTGGCTGGCTGATTGCCTTCATCAACAGCTTCGATGAGTTGACGATGTCGATCTTTGTCGCTTCGGCGGGCACGCAGACGCTGCCGGTCAAGATGTACAACCACATCGCCAACACCATAGACCCGCTACTGGCCTCGGTCTCCACCGTGATGATCGTGCTGACCCTGGTGCTCATGATTGTGCTGGACCGCTTCTACGGCCTGGACCGAATCCTCTCGGGCAAGACATGAAGCATCACGCGGAACTCGATACCCTGGTGATAGGGGGCGGTGTGGTGGGCATGTCACTCGCGTATGGCCTGGCCCGCGCGGGTGAGCGGGTGCGCCTGCTGGATGAAGGCGACGATGCCTTTCGCGCAGCGCGTGGCAACTTTGGCCTGGTGTGGGTGCAGGGCAAGGGGCTGGACCGCCCGGCCTATGCGCGCTGGACCCTGGAGGCCGCCCGGCAATGGCCTGCATTTGCACAGGAGCTGGCGCAGCACAGCGGTGTGGACGTGGAGCTGTCGCAACTCGGCGGCCTCATCATGTGCATGGACGAGGCAGAACTCGCCCAGCGTGCCGCAGGCCTGGCGGCGGTGCGCCAGCAACTGGGGCAGCCCTATGCCTTTGACGTGCTGGATTTGAAGCAACTGCGCGCCCTGTCTCCGTTGGTGGGGCCCGAGGTGGCCGGTGCCGTGTTCTGCCCGCTGGACGGCCATGTGAGCCCGTTGCGGCTGCTGCGCGCGCTGTTCCAGAGCTTTCAAAACCTGGGCGGCGAACTGTGCGCCGGGGTGGCCGTGGATGCGATTGCGCAGCGCAACGGCGCGTTTCATGTTCGCGCGGGCGGCACCGAACACGTGGCCGCCAAGGTGGTACTCGCCGCTGGCTTGGGCAATCGCGCGTTGGCCCCGTTGGTCGGGCTGGAAGCACCGGTCAAACCCGTCCGGGGCCAGATTCTGGTGACCGAACGGGTGCAGCCCTATTTGCGACACCCATCACTGCACGTGCGGCAAACCGGCGAAGGCGTGGTGCAGATTGGTGACTCCAAGGAAGAGGTGGGCCTGGACGACGGCACCACGCTGGCGCAACTGGCCCGAATCTCCGAACGCGCGATGCGTTGCTTCCCCTTGCTCAAGACCGTCAACATCGTGCGAACTTGGGGTGCGTTGCGTGTCATGAGCCCTGATGGTTTTCCGATTTACCAGGCCTCCACGGCCTGCCCCGGCGCTTTTGTGGTCACCTGCCACAGCGGTATCACGCTGGCCAGCCAGCACGCAGGACCCCTTGCGGACTGGATTCGGGGAGGGCAACAGCCCGCCGACATCAGCGGCTTCAACGCGGAACGTTTTCATGTTTAGACCGATTGACTCAACCCTGGCGCGGCCCGGCGTCACGCTGCTCGTGCAGGGCCAACCCATCACCGCCCGCGTGGGCGAGACGCTGGCCATGGCCCTGCTGAACGCGGGCGTGGTGCCGTTTCGCAAAACCCCGGTGTCCGGTCAGCCCCGCGCGCCCTTGTGCCTGATGGGCGCGTGTTTTGACTGCCTGGTCGAGGTCGATGGTCAGCAGAATGTGCAGTCCTGCATGGTCGAAGTGAGCGAGGGCATGCAGGTGCGCCTGCCGACAGGTGCGCGCCGCGCGGAGGACGCCGCATGACACATGATCTGCTCATCATCGGTGCCGGCCCGGCCGGCATGGCAGCGGCAAGCACGGCCGCTTCGCTGGGCCTAAAGACCGTGCTGCTGGACGAGCAACCCCGCGCGGGCGGCCAGATTTACCGCAACGTCACGGTGGCCGATCCTGCAGTGGCGAGGCTGCTCGGCCCGGACTACACCTATGGTCGCGCGTTGGCCGAGCGGCTGGTGAGTTCTGGGGTTGAGGTACGGCACGGCGCGCTGGTGTGGGATGTGGCCCGCGACCTCACCGTAACCACACTGCGATTGGGCCTGACCGAGCAACTGCGTGCGCCGCAGTTGATTGCCGCCACCGGGGCCATGGAACGTGCGTCGCCCATCCCCGGCTGGACCCTGCCTGGCGTGATGAACGCCGGTGCGGCCCAGATCGCGCTCAAAACGGCGGGCTCGGTGCCCAGCGGCGCTGTGGTGTTGGCCGGTGGCGGCCCACTGCTGTTGCTGGTGGCCTGCCAATTGCTGGACGCGGGGGCCACGCTGGCCGGTATTGTTGAGACATCGCCCGCTGCCAACCGCTGGGCGGCACTGCCCCATATGCCTGC
Organism: Rhodoferax sp.; assembly: GCA_030645355.1. Classification (GTDB taxonomy): domain Bacteria; phylum Pseudomonadota; class Gammaproteobacteria; order Burkholderiales; family Burkholderiaceae_C; genus Allorhodoferax. The sequence continues at coordinate 3,199 of JAUSNJ010000094.1, forward strand.
CGCCCTGGGCGCACCGGCGACGTTGATCAAAGGATTGCGCATGCTGCGGCGCCTGCGCGCCGCCGGTGTGCCGTGCTTCACCGGTGCGACGCAGCTCGCGGTGCGAGGGCAGGAGCGGGCCGAGGCACTGTGCTTTACCGCCGGTGGGCGAACGCATAGGCTGGACGCCAGTGTGGTGCTGCTGCACCACGGCGTGGTGCCCAACACGCAGCTGACCCGTCTGTTGCGGGTGGAACACGACTGGAACGATACCCAACTAGCCTGGCAGCCGTGCGCGGATGACTTCGGTCAGACCTCGCTGCCCGGTTTGCGCATTGCCGGCGATGGCGCGTCGATTGGCGGTGCCCTGGCGGCCGAAGCCCGTGGCACGCTGGCCGCGTTGGGCGCGGCACAGGCCCTGGGGCGCTTGTCCGCCGCCGAATGCGATGCGCGCGCGCGGCCCGCGCAAAGAGCGCTGCGCCAGCAGCTTCGCATTCGCCCCTTTTTGGACGCTCTGTACCGTCCACCGCAATGGATCAACACGCCCGCCGACGACACCGTGGTGTGTCGCTGCGAGGAGGTCACGGCCGGCCAGGTGCGGGACATGGCGCGCCAGGGCTGCCAGGGGCCGAACCAGACCAAGTTCTTCAGCCGCTGCGGCATGGGGCCGTGCCAGGGTCGCCAATGCGGCCTCGCGGTAAGCCAGATTCTGGCCAGCGCGCTGGGTAAGCCGGTGCCCGAGGTCGGCGCCTACCGCATCCGCTCACCCCTCAAACCGGTGCCACTGGCCGCGCTGGCTTCACTGTGCACCGGGACCGACAACCAGGACTCCCACCCATGACCCACTCCATCCGGCGCCACCACAGCAATGCCCGCATGAGCAAAATCGTGCAGCACGGTGACCTTATCTTTTTGTGCGGCCAGACCTCCAGCGGCACTGCGCTTGCCAGCATCGACGACCAAACCAGTGAGGTGCTGCGCCGCATCGACGCCTTGCTGCTTGACGTCGGCAGCGACCGCAGCCACCTGCTGTCGGCCACGGTCTATCTGAAACAGATCGAAGATTTTGCCGCCATGAACGCGGTGTGGGAGGCCTGGGTGCCCCCTGGCGCCGCCCCCGCGCGCACCACGGTGCAGGCGCATCTGGCATCACCCGACCTGCGGGTGGAGATCACGGTAGTGGCGGCTTGCGTCGGGGTGAGTGTTTCGTGAAAGAGTCATGACGTCGCCATGCCGTCCGCGCGCAGGTGCAGAACCCGGTCGGCGCGTGCGGTCGCGGCTTCGGAGTGCGTGACCAGCACCAGCGATGTGCCATGCGCGCGGGTCTGCGCCACCAGGGCCTCCATCACCTTGGCCGCGGTGGTGGGGTCCAGATTGCCGGTGGGCTCGTCGGCCAGCAGCAGGGTGGGGCGGTGCACCAGCGCGCGGGCGATGGCCACGCGCTGCAGTTGACCCCCGCTGAGCTGTTGCGGCAGGCGCGCGCCCATGCCGTCCAGCCCCACGGCCTGCAGCATCGCCTGCACCCGGTCGTCATCGGGCGTGCCTAGCAGCAGCAGTGGCAAGGCCACGTTTTGTGTCACGTCCAGATGACCCAGCACATGAAAGGCCTGGAACACAAAGCCCACCTTCTGGCGGCGCAACAGGGCGCGTGCGTCATCGTCCAGCGGGCCGAGGTCGGTGCCGTCCAGCGTCACCGTGCCGCTGTCCCACTGGTCCAGGCCGGCCATGCAGTTCAGCAAGGTCGATTTGCCAACGCCCGATTCACCGACGATGGCCACAAACTCACCGGGTTCCACGGTCATTGAGACGTTGCGGAACACCGGCGTGTCGCCGTAATGTTTGCTGAGATTCTGGATGGTCAGGTTCATGGTGTGGTGCCCATGATAGAGGCACAATGGTGGCATGAACCGCAGAACCCTCATCCTCTCCGCCGTGGCAGCAGCCACCCTTTCAAGCTTGTCCGGTGCCTGGGCACAGACCCGGCCTATCCGCCTCATCGTGCCGTATGCGGCCGGTGGTCCGCTGGACGTGACTGCCCGCGTGCTGGCCGAGCGCGTCAAGGACAGCCTGGGCACCGTCATCGTCGACAACAAGCCTGGTGCCGGTGGCAACATCGGCGCCGACGCCGTGGCCAAGGCCGCGCCCGATGGTCTGACGATCGGCATTGCCGCCACCGCCACGCACGCGGTCAACCCCTGGCTCTACGCCAAGATGCCGTACAACGCGGCCACCGACTTTGCGCCCATCACCCAGATGGTGCGCGTGCCCAATGTGCTGGTGATGAACGCCGAGGCGGCCAAGCGCCTGAACATCAACAGCGTCAAGGATTTGATAGCCTACGCCAAGGCCAACCCCGCCAAGCTCAACTACGGCAGCGGCGGAAATGGCAGCGCGGGGCACCTGGCCGGTGAAATGTTCAAGGCCCAGGCCGGTATCTTTGCCGTGCACATTCCGTACAACGGCGGCAACCCGGCGCAGTTTGCGCTGCAAAGCGGCCAGGTGGATTACAACTTTGACAACCTGGCTACCGCCGCGCCCGGCATCAAGTCCGGCAAGCTCAAGGCGTTGGCCGTGACCACGCTGGCGCGCTCGCCGGCGCTGCCCGATGCGCCGCCGGTGGCCGACACGCTGAAGGGCTTTGCGATTGACACCTGGTGGGGCCTGGTCGCACCCGCCGGCACGCCCAAGGATGTGATTGCAAAACTCAACACTGCCTTTGTGGCGGCGCTGAATTCGCCCGAGGCGCAGGCGCGTTTTGCGGGGCTGCTGGCCGAGCCGGTGCCCACGACTCCTGAGCAGTTTGGCGCGCTGATGAAGAGTGAGCTGGCCAAGTACCAAGGTGTGGTCAAGGCGACTGGTGCAAAGGTGGATTGATCTGAGCGCACTCACGGTTTGGTTTGGTCGCGCATGGTTTGCGGCGCTACGCCCTCCCAACGTTTGAATGCGCGGCGGAAGTTGGCCTGGTCGGTGTAGCCCAGTCGGAACGCAATTTCCTGCAGGCTGATATGGTTGTTTGTCAGGTGTTGCAGTGCAAGGCTGTGGCGCACCTGGTCCACGATCGCGCGGTAGCTCGTACCTTCAGCCTCCAGTCGGCGGTGCAGGGTGCGTGGCGCCATGTGCAACATGCGGGCACTGGTCTGCAGCGAGGGCAGGGCGCCACTGGTCACCAACAGACTGCGTTGGATGCGGGCAGTCAGTGACTCCTGTCGTGTAATTTTGTCCAGTTCGGCCTGACACAGGGCAGCGGCGTTTTCCAGTGCCTGGGCGTCAGCGGTGGACAGTGGCATGTCCATCGTTTGCGGGTTCAGGCACAGTGCGTTGCATGCAGCTCCATAGCGCACCGGGCAGGCAAACAGCTCCTGGGCCAGACCTTGGTAGGGTGTTACCGGGGCTGCGAACTCGACAGTCTGTACCACCTGTGCGCCGGGAGCCAGGTAGTCGAATACATTGCGCACGGCCAGCATGACGGTTTCCAGTATCAGCAGCTCTGCCACGTCCAGATCGGCGGCAGGGGCGAACTGCAGTTGCGGCATGGTCGCGCTGTCAGCAAAGCAAACACTGAGCAGATTGGTGCGCACAGGCAGAAAGCGCTCCAGCAGTGCAATAGCCTGGCGCAGGCTCGCGCTGTTCATCAGTGCAAAGGCCAGCGTGCCGTGGGTGTTCATACGTAAACGCCGGCCCACGAGCAGGCCCAGCGCAGGCTCTTTGGTGTGCAGCACTGCTGCACGCACCAATGCCACATAGCGCTTGGTACTCAGAGACACCGTGGGTTGCGTGAGTTGCTGCGCTTCAATTCCGGCTGCTTGCAGCCAGGGGCGGGACTCGTAGCCCATTTCGTGTGTCAACTCGATCAGGGTGCGCAGGTACAGGGCGGGTACCTGGACGTCACCAGTGTCCGGTGGGGCAGTGGAGGGGGGCATGGGAGGCAATGTGGCAGAAAATGACCTGTGATTGGCAAAGTCTAACCTTTTGCAATCGACTACACATGCCTACCATGCGGGGCAGAGGTGCACAGCACCCGTACCACCAGGAGACAGCATGTTCGGATGGAGTTCCAATTCGGCGGGTACAACCGCCACCATCAACGCACAACCCATACGGGTGCTTGCGGGCGAAACCTTATTGACTGCCGCTTTGCGCGAAGGCGTGGACTTTCCGCACAGTTGCCGTGTGGGGGGCTGTGCCACCTGCAAGTGCCGCCTCGTTGAAGGGCAGGTTCGCGAGCTCACGGAGTCGAGCTATCTGCTCTCCGAAGAAGAGCTGGCACAGCGCACCATCCTGGCCTGCCAAAGCGTGCCCATCGGGCCGGTGCGCATTGAAGTGGAGCAGACCAAGGCACTGATGGTGCAAGAGTGCAGCGCCACGGTGGTTGCACAGGAAGCGCTGACGCATGACATCCAGCGTTTGCGCTTGCAGCTTGGCGCCCCCTTGCACTACAAGCCGGGGCAGTTCGCGCAAATCAGTGTGGACTCGATGCCGGGCGTGACGCGCAGCTATTCCTTCGCGACGGCGCCTGATACAAACGGCTTGGTCGAGTTTTTTGTCCGGCGCGTGCCCGGAGGCACCTTTACCGAGCATGTGCACAGCCACAGCCTGGTAGGGCAAATGGCCCACGTTCACGGCCCGCTGGGGCAATTCTGGCTGCGCGAGTCTGACGCGCCGGCGCTGTTTATTGCCGGGGGCTCGGGGCTGGCGCCGGTGATGGCTATGCTTCGCAGCATGCAGGCGCAGCGGCTGGCACGTGCGGTCACGGTGCTGTTTGGAGCCCGCACGCAGGCCGACTTGTACCTCATGGACGAGCTACGCGCCATGGCCGCCAGCTGGCCCGGCCAGTTCCGGCTGTTGCCCGTTTTGTCCGACGCACAGGGCGATTCCACATGGACAGGTGCACGCGGGTTGGTGACCGAGCAGCTGTCGCAGCTAGTGGAGCCCGGAATGCACGCCTATCTGTGCGGCCCTCCGGCCATGATTGATGCCGCCAGTGCGCAGCTGCAGCAGGTCGGGCTGCCCAAAGGGCATATTCACGCCGACCGGTTTACTACGCTTCATGACGTTGTAGCCCCAGTAAATGCTAAGAATACCGCTACTGAAAACATAGCGCCGCCGCAATCGTTGGGTGAGTGGGTTGCAGCACTGTGGCATTACCTCAAGTTCTTCCTGTTCCACGTAGAAGGCCTTACCGTGGCCGCGGCACTGTTTGCCGGTGGCGGCTGGATCACACTCGCACTGGTGGGTTTCAACCTGTTCAGCACCTTTGGCGACATGTTGCTGGGCGACGATACCTCCACGCCCAAGTACCGTCACCCCTGGGTGTTGACCGTGCAGCTGTGGATGGCGCTGCCGGTATTGCTGCTCATCTGCTTCGCAGCGGTATGGAGTGTGAGCGCGGGCGACCCGCTGGGTGCCGGTGCCCTGCTGTCGCAGTGGACTGGCGTGGACCTGCTCGCGGCACGCGACGCCACGCATTGGGGGCACCATGTGTCGGCCTTCCTCGTGACCGGCTTGATGATCGGCATGGTGGGCACCATCCCCGGCCACGAACTCACGCACCGCACCTGGGAGCCCGTGTCGTTGTGGGTGGGACGTTGGCTGCTGGCCTTCAGTTTCGACGTGGGTTTTGCCATTGAGCACGTGTACGGCCACCACCGTTATGTGTCCACCGTCAACGATCCGGCCACTGCGCCGCGCGGACGCAACGTGTATGCACACATCGTCATCTCCACCGTGCGTGGCAACATCAGCGCCTGGAAGATAGAGGCATCGCGCCTGCAGCGCCGTGGCCTGGCCGTGCTGTCCTGGCACAACGCCTACCTGCGAGGCCTGGGTATGAGTGCGGTGCTGGTTGCCGCGGCCTGGGTACTGGGTGGGGTGTGGGCGGCGCTGTTTTTCTGTGCCTGTGCGCTATGGGGCAAGGCCCTGCTGGAAATCGTGAACTACATGGAGCACTATGGCATCGTGCGGGACCCGGCGCAGCCGGTCCAGCCGCGCCACTCGTGGAACACCAACAAGCGCATCAGCTCCTGGGCCATGTTCAACCTCACGCGCCATTCGCACCACCATGCACAGGGCGAGGTTCCCTATCAGGATCTGCAACCTTACCCCAACGCGCCCATGATGATCGGCGGCTACCTCACCACCATCTCCGTGGCGATGATTCCCCCGCTGTGGCACCGGCTGATGACGCCCAAGGTTCTGGCCTGGGATCGTGACTACGCCAATGCCGCCGAGCGCGAGTTGGGCGTGCAAGCCAATGTGCGTGCAGGATGGGTGGGCTAGTCGTTGGCCGCCTTTGCACGCAGCACATGCGCTTGCACAGCAGCGAGTGCGTCGGCCTGGTCTGCCGCAACGATGTGGCGCTGCGGCATGGATCGCAGCCAGGTGATCTGGCGTTTGGCGAGCTGGCGGGTGGCAATGATGCCGAGTTCGCGCACCTCGGCCAAGGGCAGCGGCCCGCTGGATCCCTTTGCTTCGTGTGCATCCAGCGCCTCCCACACCTGGCGGTAGCCCACACAGCGCATCGAGGGCAGGTCCGCATGCAGATCGCCCCGTGCGCGCAGGGCACGCACTTCGTCGATAAAGCCCTGCTCCAGCATGGCGTCAAAGCGCTGGGCAATGCGGGCGTGCAGCCAGCTGCGCTCCAAAGGCTCCAGGGAAATCAGGGCGCTAGCCCTCGTGGATTCTGCCTCAGTAGCTATATTTTTAGTAGCGACCTGGGTGGAGTGAAAGTGCGACAACGGCAGGCCAGAGATGCGGTACACCTCCAGTGCGCGCTGGATGCGCTGGCTGTCAGCCGGTGCCAGGCGGGCGGCCGTCACCGGGTCGACCGTCGCCAGTTCGGCGTGCAGGGCGGGCCAGCCTTTGTCTGCGGCCTCTTGTTCCAGCACCGCGCGCACCGCGGCGTTGGCCGGTGGCATGTCGTCCAGTCCGTCAAACAGGGCCTTGAAATACAGCATCGTCCCACCCACCAGCAGGGGCAGCCTGCCGCGTGCGCTGATGGCGTGGATCAGGTGCGTGGCGTCGCGCACAAACTCGGCGGCGCTGTAGGCCTGCAGCGGGTCACGGATGTCGATCAGGTGGTGCGGCACCTGGGCCAGCTCGGCCGCGCTGGGCTTGGCTGTGCCGATGTCCATGCCCCGGTAGACCAGGGCCGAGTCCACGCTGATGATCTCGCAGTCATGCTCGCGCGCAATGGCCAGCGCCGCCGCAGTCTTGCCACTGGCAGTCGGCCCGGCCAGACACACATGGAAGGGCAGCGGCGCTTCAGGGACGGCCATAGCGTTGTACCAGCGTCCAGGCGCTCAGCGCAATGAGCACGCTCCAGAACAGGATGCCAAAAATCAGCGGGCCAGTTGTGCCGTCCATGTGCGTACCCAGCCACTGGCCGGTGGCAAAGGCGCTGACCATGGCGATGAATCCATTCAGTGCAGAGGCCGCTCCAGCCGCCTGCGGGAAGGGCCCCACGGCGCCGCTTTGCCCGCAGGGGTTGTGAATGCCATGCCCCAGCATGAACAACGCAAAGGGCAGCTCAATCGCCCAGACCGACTGCACGCCAGCCAGCGACAGGGCCGCCATGGTGGCCGCGCCGCTCAGGCTCAGGGCACCGGCGATGGCCACCGCGCGCCGCACCCCCAGGTGCACCAGCAAGCGGCGGCACAAGAAGGTGCCCAGCAGGTAGATGAAGGAGTTGGCGAACATCACCAGGCCGTATTGCGTGGTGCTCAAGCCCAGCACCCGGATGAACACAAAGGATGACGACGCCAGGAATGTGAACAGGCCGCTATAGGCAAACGTGGTCAGCGCCGTGAACGCCAGAAATGTCGGGTTGCGCAGAATGCCCAGCCAGGTGTGCGTGAGTGTGGTCAGTTGCAGTGCCTTGGGGTTTTTGCGGGGCACCGTTTCCTCAAAGCGCAGCGCGATCAGGCCCAGGCACACCGCACCAAAAACCGACAGGGCCAACAGCGCCGCATGCCAGCTGAACCAGGCCGTCAGCAGCCCGCCCAGTGGTGCGCTCAGGCAGGCGATCACGCCCAGGCCGCTGAGGCCCTTGGACATGACGCTGGCACCCTGCGCCGGCGCGTACAGGTCGCGCACGATGGCGCGTGCGCACATCACGGCAGCGCCCATGGCAGCGCCTTGCAGCGTGCGCCAGACGATCAGCAAGTCCATGCTGGGTGAAAACGCGCCGCCCACCGACGCCACGACATAGGCGGCCATGCCCAGCAGCAGGATGGGACGGCGGCCAAAGCGGTCCGACAGCGGCCCCCAGACCAGTTGCGAGATGCCAAAGGCCAGCAGCAGCGCGGTGAGTGTGAGCTGGGCCTGTGCCATGCTGGCGCCCAGTTCGTGCGCCAGCCCGGGCAGGGCGGGCAGGTACAGGTCGGTGGTGATGGGCTGTATGCCCAACAGCAGTGCCAGCGTTAACACGATCAGTGCGGGTGGCATGGAAGTGAGTGCGCTACGAGACGGCATGAATAGGAGGACGACCTGCGGGGCCGTTGTGTAGATGACGCCCGGACACTTGGCGCAACAGGATGATCAGGCCGCCGGCAGCAATGGTAAGCCCGACGACCAGGGCGATCCAGAAGCCTTCGGCCTGCATAGGCTGGGCCGGGCGCCAGGGCAGCCACGGTGGCGCCAGACCCAGCACACAGCCCAGAGGCAGCGCGAAACCCCAGAATGCAACCAGGTGGATCACCATCGGCGCGCGCGAGACCTTATAGCCGCGGATCGCGCTGCTGGTCGACACCTGTGCGGCATCGGATATCTGGAACAGCGCAGCCAGAAACAACAGACCGGCTGCCGCCGAAGCAACCGGAGCGTCGTTGGTGTACAGCGCGGCAATGTGGTGGTTGAAGACCGCCATCAGCGTGGCAGAGACCACGGCCAGCCCGACCGCCAGCGCCACGCCCACGGTGGAGCGAAAGCGCGCTGCCACCGGGTCTCCCGCGCCCAAAGCCTGCCCGACCCGGGTCAGCAGCGCAATGCCCAGGCTCAGCGGCACCATGAAGACCAGCGACGAAAAATTCAACGCGATCTGGTGCGCCGCCACCTGCGTGCTGCCAAAGCGGGCCACCAGCAGGGCGATCAGGCTGAAGGCGCTGCTTTCGGCAAAGTAGGTCACACCAATCGGCAGGCCCAGCTTCAACAGGCTACCCACCTTCTCCCGGTGTGGCGCTTCAAAGCGGTCAAACGGCCAGGTGCTACGGTAGGCCGGTGCGCGCCGCATCCACCACAGCAGGCCCCCCAGGTTGAACCAGATGCACAGCATCGTGGCCCAGGCGCAGCCCACGCCGCCGAGTTGTGGAAAGCCCCAGTTGCCAAAGATCAGCAACCAGTTCAGAAAGCAGTTGAGCAGGAGCGCGGCCAGCGCGATGGCCATCATCGGCTTGGTCTGGTTCAGGCTGGCACTGTAGCCATACAGCACGCGGTAGCAGGCAAACGCCGGCAGGGCAAAACTGGTGATGTGCACAAAGCGAATGGCTATATCGCGCACTGCCGGCTCCAGTTCCATGTGGTCGAACACCAGCGCCCCCAGGTTGGCCAGCGCAAAGGCCGCGGCGCCCACACCCAGCCCTTTCCACAGCCCCTGGCGAACCACGTGCGGCACCTTGTCGAACTGGCCCGCACCCACGTAATGCGCCACGGTGGGGTTCACCGACATCATGACGCCCATCAGCGTCACCACCACAATCATCCAGATGGATGAGCCCAGCGCCACGCCGGCCAGGTCTTGCGCGGACGCATGTCCGGCCATGGCCACATCGGCAACCGCCATGCCGACATTGGCCAGTTGCCCTACCAGAATCGGCCAGGCCAGTTGCCACAACGCAGCAATTTCTGAAGCAATGCGGGCGCTGGAAGAGGTAGTGTGGGGAGTGGGCGCGGGCAGGGTCATCGGGCAGCCATTCTAAGGGGGACGCTGCGCAATCCCCTGGAGATTGCGTGGTTTTGACTTGTTGGGAGATTGCTACTATAGTGATATCACTTTGATCTCAAATGAGAGACCAACGCAACCAACGGGGATAGTCATGGAAAAACAAGCTTCGAACGAATTTCTGGCACACACGCGCAATGGCTTTGCGGCGGTGGGGATGGGGGTAGGGCTGTTGCTGGGTGCCGTGCTGCTGGTGACACGGGCGCCTTCGTTGCCGACCCTGGTAGCCGCCGGGGTGCTGCTGCTGACGGCGTTGTGGTTTCTGACCGGCCTGTACGCGCTCAACCCCAACCAGGCGGCATTGCTCAAGCTGTTTGGCAGCTACCGGGGCACGGACCGTGCCGAAGGCCTGCGCTGGGCCAATCCGTTTTACAGCCGCAGCAAGGTGTCGACCCGCGCCTACAACTTCAACAGCGAGAAGCTCAAGGTCAACGACCTGCGCGGCAACCCGATCGAGATCGCCGCGGCGATTGTCTGGCGGGTGGAGGACACGGCGCGCTGCAGCTTTGACGTGGAAGACTTTGCATCCTATGTGCTGACGCAGGCTGAAGCGGCGGTGCGGCATCTGGCATCGAGCTACGCCTATGACAACCTGGACGACGCGGCCAGCGTTGCAGCGCAGGAAATCACACTGCGCTCCGGTGGCGAGGCGGTCGGCGCCGCCCTGCGGCACGAACTGCAGGCCCGCTTTTCGCTGGCCGGCATCGTTGTCGTGGATGCCAAGCTGACACACCTGGCCTACGCTCCCGAGATTGCCGGTGCCATGTTGCGCCGTCAGCAGGCACAGGCCATCATTGCGGCACGCAGCCTGATTGTGCAGGGCGCGGTGGGCATGGTGGAATTGGCGCTGAGCGGGCTGCAGGAGCGTGGCCTGGTGGATCTGGACGACGAGCGCAAGGCGGCCATGGTCACCAATCTGCTGGTGGTGCTGTGCTCGGACCATGACGCCCAGCCGGTCGTGAACACCGGCACGCTGTACAACTGAGGTCACAAGGAGTTGCAATGCAAAACAACAAGTCCCGTTTCCTGCTCGCGGCCAAGCTGGTTTCTGCAGGCCTTTTGCTGTTGGGTTTGGTCAGTATTGCTGCGGCCGATCTGGCGCCCCAAGTGCCCTTGGCCGTGTTCCTGTGGTACGCCACCGTTGGCGGCCTGGGTCTGGTGGCGATCGTTATTGCCGGGGCGGTGGTGTCGCTGACGGTGTCGCAGTTTGTGTTGCGCCATGGCGGCACCGACGCCCAGTGGTTCTGGTTTCGCAGCGAACCGCAGGGCTTGGTCCAATTGCGTGCGCAGGCCAAGGCACGTGCCGCGCAACAGAGCCACGAGCCGTCCTAGCTTCGCATTCCGGAAACGAGAGGTCCATGGCCAGCCCCGACAAGAAATCTTTTGCACTGCGCATTGATCCGGTCCTGTGGGCCCAGATCGAGCGGCTGGCCGCTGCCGAATTGCGCAGTGTCAATGCGCAGGTGGAGTATTTGCTGCGGGAGGCGGTCCGGGCCCGGCTGGGGAGTTCGAAGGACAGCAAAACCACGAAAGGAAAGTCCTGAAAAAAGGGGCAGGACGAAAAAAAGCCCGCTGGGTGCGGGCTTCTTGCAGAGCAGGGAAGGCTGCGAATTACTTCGCGGCTTCAGCTTTCTTGGCTTTGCGGGCCTTTTTGGCTTTCTTGGCTTTTGCGGGAGCGGAAGCGGGTGTGGCAGCGACCGCAGGGGTAGCGGCTACGGCCGGAGTCGCAGCGACTGCAGGAGCAGCAGGCTTGGCAGCGGCGGGTGCGGAGGCTTGTGCAAACGCGCCAGCAGCGAACAAACCAGCGATCAGGGTTGCGAGGATCTTGCTCATTTTCAGTAGCCTTTCAAAGCTTGTTGGTCGACTCCGATAAGTGGAGGCCCCTTCACAACGACGGCGCTTTGCAAACGGTTGACTGGGTTTCGCATTAATTCTTTGAGCGATCAGGGCTTGGCGTCCACCACATCCAGCCACTTTTGCCAGGGATTGAAGCCGGTGATCAGCGCGCTGGCCAGCAAGACCAGGGCACCGCCCGCAAATATGCCGGTACTGAGCTGCTCGCCCAGGAACACATGCCCCCAGGCCACCCCGAAAACCGGGATCATGAAGGTGGGACTCATGGCCGCCACGGGCGACACGTGGGCCAGGATGCGAATGTGCATCCAGTAGGCAATGCCCGAGGTGACCACGCCCATGATGGCCACCGCCAGCAGCGCCATGGGCGTGAATTGGGCCGCTGGCCAACTCCAGGCGGCCCCGGGGATGAGCATCAGCAGGGACGTGGCGTGCAGACCCGCGGCAATCTGCAGCGGTTCCATGCGGCTCAGCGCCCGTTTCATCAGCGGCGTTGAAACGCCGTAGCAGGCCGATGCGGCCACACAGCCCAGCGCGGCCAGAAACACTTTGGTCGACGGTTCCACCGGCCCCAGACCCACAATCAAGGCCACACCGGTAAATCCAAAGACACAGCCAATCACCTTGCGCAGCGTCAGTGTGTCTTCCTTGAGCCAGGCCGATGCAAACATGCCAAACACCACGGCAGTGGAGTTCAGCAACGCGCTGTAGCCCGCGGGCAGCTGCAGGGCTGCCCAGGCAAACAGCAGAAAGGGCAGGGCCACCGACAGCAGGCCAATCAGCGCCAGCTCGCGCCAATGCCCCATGGGCCAGGTGTGGCGCATGGCGCGCATCAGCACGGCCAGTGTCAGTGTGGCCATGCCGATGCGCAGCGCGGCCAGCACGTTGGGGCCCAGCAGGGGACTGGCAATGCGGATCAGCATGAAGGAGGCGCCCCACAGGGCGGATAGCGCTACCAGCTGCGCGAAGTGTTTGGTTTTCACAGTGGGACGATTGTGCGGTATGGTGGTGGCGCGGCCGGTCGCGTGGGTGTCTTGCACCCCCGCAACTAGCGCCCGCGCAAGAACAGCGCGTCGATCTCGCGCACGCTGAGTTGGCGCCACGTGGGGCGGCCGTGGTTGCACTGGTCGCTGCGCTCGGTGGCCTCCATCTGGCGCAGCAGGGCATTCATCTCGTCAAGGGTCAGGCGCCGGTTGGCGCGCACGGCGCCGTGGCAGGCCATGGTGGCCAGCAGTTCGTTCTGGGCGCGCTGGATCACGGTGCTGGCCTCATGCTGTGCCAATTCGGCCAGCACGCTGCGGGCCAGCTCCACGGCGTCGCCCTGCGCCAGCGTGGTGGGCACGGCACGCACGGCCAGGGTCTTGGGCGAGAACGGGCTGATCTCCAGGCCCAGCGTGTGCAGCGTGGCGTAGTGGGCCTCGGCGGTGGCAACCTCCTGGGGGGTTGCGGCAAAGGTGGCCGGTATCAGCAGGGGCTGGCTGGCCAGTTGCGCCACGGTGGTGGTCGCACCTTGCGCCTGTTGTGTTGCCAACTGGTTCTTGAGCCGCTCGTAGACGATGCGTTCGTGGGCGGCGTGCATGTCCACGATCACCAGGCCCTGGGTGTTCTCTGCCAGGATATAGATGCCTTGCAGTTGCGCCAGGGCTTTGCCCAGGGGCCAGGTTTGCGCTGGTTCTTCTTCGCGCGCTGGGCGGCTGGGCGGCAGAGGGTTCTGCTCCGTGTCCCCCGCCCGCTGTGCGGGCTCCTCCTTGACCTGCGCAGAACCCTCTGCCGCCCAGCCTCCTTGAGGGCTGACGTCTGGCTGCCATAGCATGCCTATGTCGCTCACCCGGTGGCCGGCGGGTTCCGCTGGTGCTCCGAAATGCATAGCGCGTTGCGTATATTCCACGAGGGCAGGAGGCTGTTTTTGCTCAAAGCCATTGGGCTGGAACACGGAAGGAGCGGCCGTTGCTTGCGTGGACGCTGTGGGTGTCAGGGTGCCGTCTGCCTGCCCGGCGCGCGGCTTGGCCAATGTGTCTTCGATGGCGTGGCGCACGCCCTGGTGTACCTCGCGGCTGTCGCGAAAACGTACTTCGATCTTCGTCGGGTGCACGTTCACGTCCACCCGTGCCGGGTCCATGGCCAGGTACAGCGCGTAGACCGGCTGGCGGTGGCCGTGCAGTACGTCTTCGTAGGCGCTGCGGGCGGCGTGGGTCAGCACCTTGTCGCGTACAAAGCGGCCGTTCACGTAGCAAAACTGCTGGTCGGCGCGCGAGCGGGCGGCGTCGGGGATGCCGACCCGGCCCCACACCCGCAGGGCGCCGGGGCCCTGGCTGGATTCAGTCGAAGACTCGCCTTGCGCTCGGGCCGCGCTGGCAGGGCGCCAGTCGACGGCAATGGATTGCGCGATGAAATCCGCGCCCAGCACGTCGGCCAGGCGCTGGTTCAGGCTGGCTTCCTGCGATGGATCTTCGCAGCGGCGCCACTGTTCAATGAGCTTGCCGTCGTGCCAGATGGCAAAGCCGACGTCGGGGCGGGCCAGCGCGTGGCGGCGTACGGATTCGATGCAGTGGGACAACTCGGTGGCGTCGGTCTTGAGGAACTTGCGCCGCGCCGGCGTGCTGTAGAACAGCTCCTTGACTTCGACGGTCGTGCCCTGGCTGCGCGCAACGGGTTTCAGTTCACCGGTGCGTCCATCCAGAAGGTATGCGCCTGATTGGCCGCTAGCCCTCGACAATATTGCACAATCCGCTATTGAATTGATAGCAGCCAGGGCTTCGCCGCGAAAACCCATGGTGGCCACCGACTCCAGATCCTGCAGGTTGCCGATCTTGCTGGTGGCGTGGCGGCGGAAGGCCAGGGGCAGCTCCTCGGTCAGGATGCCCAGCCCGTCGTCTTCCACGCTGATCAGGCGCACGCCCCCTGCGGCCAGGCGCACCGTCACCTGGGTGGCGCCAGCATCCAGCGCGTTGTCCACCAGTTCACGCACTACCGAGGCCGGGCGCTCCACGACCTCACCGGCGGCGATCTGGCTGATCAGCTCGTCGGACAGTTCACGGATAGGGCGTCGGGGGGGATGGGGGAGCAGGGCGGCGTTCACCGGGTCATTTTAGGGGCGATGGAAATTTACCCGAATGGGGGATGGCATGTTGGCGGCGTCACTTCTAGAATGAATTGCCCGACGCTCGCCGGGCGGTTAGATTGCTTCCCTTCTATCAGGACACACCATGAGATTCTCCGGATTGCGCCGGTCGGGCGCGTTGTCAATGCTGTTGGTTCTGGGGCCGGTTGCCGCGCAGGCAACAATTGCACCCGGTTCCGCAGCGCAAATCGTCAGCCTGCAAGGCAGTGGCGAACAGCATGCGCAGGACAGCAGCCTGTGGCTGGCGGCCAAGCCGTCCCAACTGCTGCCGGGTGGCGCATTTGTGCGCACATTGCCGGCCTCGAAGATGGCGCTGCTGTTTGCCGATGACACCCAGATTCGGCTCAACCAGAATTCGGTGCTGCAGGTCAAGAGCCTGGCCACGGCTGCGCAGCCCACTACCTTGATGTTGTCTCTCGGGCGGGCCTGGGCCCAGACCAAGCGAAACGACGGCAGCCGCCTGAACCTGGAAACCCCGGCGGCTACGGCCGGCATACGCGGCACCGATTGGGAGCTGGATGTGGACGCCACCGGCAAGACCCTGCTGACGGTGCTATCCGGCCGTGTGGAGCTTTCCAATGCACAGGGCTCAGTTACGGTAAACAGCAACGAGGCGGCCATCGCCGAAGTCGGACGTATTCCGGTCAAGATTCAACTGAGCAATCCGCGTGACCGCATCCAATGGGTGAACGCGCTGACGGCCGATCCCATGCGCCATCTCTTTGCGGACCAGGTGCCGCCCGCCCTGAAGCCCGCGCACGAGGCCCTGCGCAGGTCGGACCTGAGCGCCGCGCAGGCCGCATTGCAGGCAAGCTCTGCGTCTGCCCCCGGCGATTGGGTGGCGATTATGCGCAGTGCGCAGGCGATACAGGCAGGCGATACGCCACTGGCGCGGCAGACGCTGGAGAGTCTGGTGAATGCGGTCCAGGGCGTTGCGCCACCGGCCTACCTGATGCTGTCGGATCTGCAATTGGTGGCCGGGGAGTTCGACATGGCCGCCAACACGCTGGAGTCCGGGCTGAGTCGCAACCCCCAGGACCCCGAGTTGTTGGCACAGTTGGCCCGCGTGTACCTGCTGGCGGACCGCCTGTTTGAGAGCGCCAAAACCCTGGCCCGCTCGCGCAACGCCGATACGGCCAGCGTGCTGGTGGCAGAGGGCGACTTGGCACGCCGCCAGGGCGATGCGAGCACCACGGTAGAGGCCTACAGCCGAGCGAAGGCGGTCGCTCCGGGCGATGACAGGGGCTGGTTCGGGCTGGGCAGTGCGCAGAGTGAGCGCGAAGAAATCAGCCCGGCCCGTGCCAACTTGCGCCAGGCGCTGGCCCTGCACCCGCAAGGCGTGGGCTACGCCGGCGAGCTGGGCACGCTGGAAACCTTTGCCAACCGTTTCGATGCAGCCGATGCAGCTTTCGCCGCCGCGCTGGAACGCAACCCCGCGGATTACGTGGCCTGGACCGGTTTGGGGCTGCTGCGCTTGAAGCAGGGGCAACCCAAAGTGGCGCTGGATGCCTTCCTGCGGGCTGGTGTCATGGAGCCACGCTACGCGCGTGCCAAGGCCTACACGGCGGTCGCCTATTACCAGTTGGGGCGAGCTGGCGATGCCGAGGACACCCTGCGCCAGGCGTCAGCGCTGGACGACAAGGACCCGGTTCCGTACCTGTTGTTGTCGCAGATCTATACCGACCAGTTTCGCGCCGGTGAGGCCGTGCAGGCCTCGCGCGAGGCGGTCAAGCGCCTGCCCTACCTGAAGTCCCTGAACCAGTTGGCAAGCAACCAGAAGGGCAGCGCCAATTTTGGCGCCTCGCTGGCATTCTTCGGGCTGGAGGACTGGGCGCTGGAGCTGGCCCAGGAGAGCTACTACCCGTATTGGGGCGGCAGCCACCTGTTTCTGGCGGACCGCTACGCGGGGGAGTTCAACAAGAACTCGGAACTGTTTCAGGGCTACCTGAGTGACCCGCTGGCCTTTGGCGCGAGCAACCGGTTTTCGACGTTGTTGCAGCGCTCGGGGCACTACGGCGCCGTGGGCTACAACGTGGACAAGACCTTTGCGCAGCTGCAGATGCCGTCTGTCACCTTCAATGGCCTGGTCAATACGTCGGTTCCGATGGCCTATTTCGCGCAGTTGCAGCAGGGTTCCGCCACGGGTTTCCCGATTGATATCGGGGCCTGGTCCGACCAGCCTGCGTTCCACGACCAGAGTGGCCTGTCTGACGTACGAGCCCGTGTGGCGACACTGGGTTTTGGCATGCAGCCCACGGAAAACCTGGGTCTGTTTGCCTACACCAACGAGTTCAGGGCACGCATTGATGGACACAACCAGTTTGCCACTGCGGCGGAAAACACGGTCCGCCACAGCGCGTTGGGGCTTTCCTATCGCTGGTCTCCGGTGTCCCAAACATGGTTCAAGCTTGGCAGCAGTGAGGAGTCGACGGATATTGCGGCCTACCCCGTGGTCTTTGGTTCGGGTGGTGTGCTGGGACTGGTCGCTATCTATGCGCAACCGTACAAGCAATTCAACGACCTTCAGCTTCGCCATACGGTGGATCTGAGTCCGCGCACGCGCCTGTCCGTCGGGGTGGAGACGGTCAAGGAGTCGCAGCGCAACGGCACACAGGGCGAGGGGCTGATCTTCGTTGCGGGGAATGGTTCTTCGACACAGACTGAGACCATTCTCTTTGGCGGGACCAACGATATCGACCGGCGGTTTACTGCGGTGACCGGGGCGGCCCAACACCATGTGACTCCCAACCTGCTGTTCGATGGCGCCCTGGCGCTGAACCGCATCACCGAGAACACCGTGGGTGAGAACCTCACCGTCCTGTTTAACAGCGGTGCCGTGGCGAGTGACAGTGTGCGAACGAATCCGACGACCGACCAATGGGCGCCTCGCGTAGGCGTCGCCTTCAAGCCTGCGGAGCACATCAGCGTGCGCGCCGCCTACCAGGACTGGGTACGACCTCTGAGCGTGAGCACACTCAACAGTGTGGAGACGGCGGGCATCCCGCTGGAAGACCGGTTGGTCGAAGCAGGAGGGCGCCTGAAGCGCAGCGTGGTGCAGGTGGGCTGGACAGCGGGTGACGCGACGTACCTGACCGTCAAGGCCGATCACCAGGAGGTTCGCAATCCGGTGTCCCCCGGCGTTGATCTGCGTACACCGGCGCTGCCCTTCCTGGAAGCCTTGCGCAACGCGCAGAATGTCAACCTGTCGTCGGTGGACGTATTGGAGGACACGCCCGACTTTGAACAGGGAACCGTCAACGCCCTCTCGATGGGCATGAATCGGCTGTGGACGTCCCGGCTTTCGGGTTACTTCAAGTACACCCTGCAGGACACCACCAGTGACTATGCCGATGAGGACGCACCGTCAGGGCGGGTCACCGGCAAGCGGATTCCCTACCTGCCGCGCGATACCGTGGTCCTGGGTGCCACCTGGGCCAGCGGTGCGCGCGCCTATCTGGGCGCGCGTGCGGTGTACCGGTCGGACCGGTTTGAGGAAAAAGAGAATCTGACGCTGTGGCCTGCAGGCTGGAGCGTGGATCTGATTGGCATGTGGGAGACCGCGGACAAACACTGGGCTCTTGGCGTGGCGGCGCTCAATATCGGGGGGAACAAGTCGTCACGGCAGATCGAGCGCTATGTTGTCGACGCGCGCTACCGGTTTTAGCCAGACCTGGCGCCTGCGCGCCACGGTGCTGGTGGCCGCTGTGGCTGCCGTCCTGCTCGTTGGGCTGGCATCGACGACGCGCCCCTGGCTGGGTGTCGAACACAAGGTGTTCGACTTTTTTACCGCAATGTCTGCAACGCGGCAGGTCGACGTGCCGGTTGTGATCCTGGCGATTGATGAGCCGACGTTTCAGGAACTCCAGCTCCAGTGGCCGTTTCCACGCCGCTTGCACGCCCTGGTGCTGGACCGCTTGCGCGCCGATGGGGCTCTGGCGGCGGGCTTTGACATGGTCTTTGCTGAACCTTCCAATCCAGAAGACGACGCCGCACTGTCCCGGGCGTTGAAGGCCGGGCTGCCCGTGGTGCTGGCGGCCAGCCGTGAAAAGACCGAGAGCGTGAATGCGTCGCAGTGGACTGAGGTGTTACCGCTGGACCTGTTTTTGGGTGCGGGTTCGGTTGCAGGGCAAGTGAAGGTCACGCCAGATGACGACTTTGTAGTGCGCTGGCATGACCGCCACGACGATAGCTTTTCGGCTCGACTGGCCGCCTTTGTTGCGGCACCAAAACAGATTGCTGGCGCCGACGCAGGGTCGTATCTGATTGAATACCTCGGGCCGCGCGCGACGTTTGATACCCGCTCCTACTACCAGGCCTTGGAGCCTGGATTGCTCCCCAGTGGTTTCTTCAAAGGCAAGATTGTTCTCATAGGACGGTCGGTCCGTACGGCCGTGGAGCTGTCGGGTTCACAGAGCGATATGTTCAATTCGCCGTTTTCCGTGATCGATGGTGCGGACCGGCTCATTCCGGGCGTGGAGGTGCAAGCCAACCTGATCAGCAACCAGTTGACCGGTGGTGGCTTGAAGCCTGTGGATTCCGCGGTGGGGCTGGCGCTGGTGGTGGTCCTGCTTGCCGTGCTGGGGCTGGTGGGCATACGCGCCCATCCCAGCGTGACCGCGACATTGGCGGCATCGCTGGCGGTGGGTGTGTGGTTGCTGTCGTACGGCCTGTTTGCGGTACACCATCTGTGGCTGGAACCGCTGTTTCCCGTCGCGTCGGTGGCAGCGGTCTATGGATCGGCCATGTTGCTCAACTATGTGGCCAACCGGCGCCGTGCCCTGCAAATGCGCGCCATGTTTTCGCAGTATGTACCCGAGGAAGTGGTGGCCCGTCTGGTCGAACGTCCGGACCTGCTGAAGCTCGGTGGCGAGGCGCGGGAGCTCACATTGATGTTCACCGATCTGGCGAATTTCACCACGATGTCGGAGCGCCTGACTGCGGAGGCAACGGTTGAAGTCCTCACCGAATACTTCAACGTCATGACCCCCATCATTCACCGGTATGGAGGTACGGTGGACAAGTTCATAGGCGATGCAGTGATGGCCTTTTGGGGTGCACCGCTGGTGGATACCCAGCACGCGGAACATGCAGTGCGAGCGGCCATCGACATGCAAACTGCCATGCAAGCGCTGGCCGAGCGGCTGACCGGTCGGGGCCTGCCGTCGATTTCCATGCGCATCGGCGTGCACACCGGGCGCGTGGTGGTGGGCAACATTGGGTCGCTATCGCGTTTTTCTTACACAGTCATTGGCGATGCAGTGAATCTGGCCGCGCGACTCGAGGGCGCCAACAAGGCATTTGGGTCCGGTATTCTGGTGTCAGATGCAACGGCGGCGTTGCTGCCTGCCGACATCGGGCTGCGGCTACTGGACCGGGTGATTGTCAAAGGCAAGAGCGAGTCCATCGCGGTGTATACGCCGTGCACGGATACCGCCCTGATTTCGGGCAGTTCAGCCGCAGTAGAGAGTTTTTACGCACAGCAATGGGATACCAGTGAAGCTGCGTTTCGCAGTCTGTTGCTGGCCAAGCCAGACGATGCGTCGGCCATGCGGTTTTTGGATCGCATCGCAGCCCTTCGGCAAAGAACCGAAGGATTGGTGATTTCAGAACCGCTGTCGCTGGACAAGCTGTAGGCGCTGCCGGTCGGGCAATCGGGGGCTACAGCTTTCCGTATTGCGTGCCGCCAATCATGATGCCACTGTCCAGGGGAGCGAGGTCGGACTGGTATTCCCACTCTCCCACACGCACGACCGGTGGCGCCAATCCGTTCTGCAGTGCTTCCATGAAGGCCTGCGCTTCCTCGTCAGAGACCGGCTGGTAGGCGTGTCGTGCCAACGAGGGTTCACCATTGCTTTGCTTTGCCGGTTGCGCGGTGGCCTGCTGATGGGCTTGGGCTGCGATCGCGGTACCGTCGGTGGCTGGACCATCCGCAGCTCTTGAATACCGGTCAAACTGGCTCTCGGTTTCACTGACCCGCCAGTAGATGCCGTCAATCATTACACCGAATCTTTTGTAGGCGTTGGAGCGCATCAGCTTTTCCAATGCGGCGAAGCTTTTGGTCCTCGCCTCTTTGCCGGTGACGAACGATTTGGCGACATCAATCATCGCAATGAAGCGGTGGTGGCGCACATCTACCGGCATGACCTTGAATTTGTACATGCTGCCAATCACTTCCATTGCGAGGAAGCTTTCACGAATGGACTGGTACAGCATTTCCTGGCGAAATGCCTTGCGCTCTTCCAGATCCATGCGCTTGACATGGGCTTGCAGGGCGGCATCTGCCTCGGCAGTGGATTTCTTTTTGGATCGGAAGAGCGAAAGCATAGTGTTGCGTGGAGTTCACGGATTCTAGCCTCGGCTTTTTGCCGCGGGAAAATCCCCGTGTCAGCACGCCGTCGCCTCTGCTAGCATGCCCCTTCAACTTCTTCCCACTGATGCTCGCTTTTGTCCTCCGGAGATTGTTTCAAGCCGTGATCGTCATGATTGCGGTGGCTTTCTTTGCCTTCATGCTGTTCCAGTACGTGGGCGACCCTGTTGTTTTTTTGCTGGGTCAGGACGCCAGACCGGAACAGATTGCGCAGCTCCGGACGGATCTGGGACTGGACCAGCCGTTTTTCATACAGTTCGTCCATTTCCTGGGCAATGCGGTGCAGGGCGAATTCGGTTTGAGCCTGCGTCAGGGCGCCAGAGTCTCCCGGTTGATCGCCGAGCGGTTTCCCGCCACGCTGGAGTTGTCGCTGGTCGCCGCCGTGCTGGCGCTGGTCGTGGGGGTCCCCATGGGCGTGTATGCCGCGCTGAAGCGCGGCACGTTCGTCAGCCAGCTGTTCATGACCGTCTCCCTGTTGGGCGTTTCGCTGCCGACCTTTCTGATCGGCATCCTGCTGATTCTTTTCTTCTCGGTGATGCTGGGGTGGTTTCCCAGTTTTGGGCGTGGCGAGGTGCAGACCCTGGGCTGGTGGAGTACTGGCCTGTTGACGCGCGATGGCTGGCACCACATTGTCCTGCCCGCCATCACACTGGCCATTTTTCAACTGACGCTGATCACGCGCCTGGTGCGCTCCGAAATGCTGGAAGTGCTGCGCACCGACTACATCAAGTTTGCCCGAGCCCGGGGCCTGAGCAGCCACGCAATTCACTTTGGCCATGCGTTGAAGAACACACTGGTGCCTGTCATCACCATCATCGGGCTGCAACTGGGGACGCTGATTGCTTTTTCGATCATCACGGAGGCTGTGTTTCAGTGGCCCGGCATGGGACTGCTGTTTATCCAGGCGGTCACATTTGCCGACGTCCCGGTCATGGCCGCATACCTGTGCCTGGTGGCCCTGATTTTCGTCGTGATCAATCTGGTGGTGGATCTTTTGTACTTTGTGGTTGACCCGCGTTTGCGCGTGGGCAACGCAGGGGGACATTGATGCGGAGTTCACATGCGGTGCCAACGCTCAGGGTCCATGGTCGGGCCTTTGCGCAGATATCGGAGTTTCACCCGGAGCTCACGGCGTTTCGGCGGGACCTGCACGCCCACCCGGAGCTGGGTTTTGAAGAGGTCTATACCGCGGCCCGCGTCAAGGAGGCTCTGGAGCACTGTGGTGTGGACGCGCTGCACACCGGAATCGGCAAAACGGGACTTGTCGCCACCATTCAGGGGCGCAGCAATACCAGCGGGAAGATGATTGGCCTGCGGGCCGATATGGACGCGCTGCCGATGACCGAACTCAATGAGTTTGCCTGGAAGTCAGCCCGCGCTGGCCTGATGCACGGTTGCGGGCATGACGGCCACACGGCCATGCTGGTGGGTGCGGCGCGGTATCTGGCGGCGACCCGCAACTTTGATGGCACTGCGGTATTGATCTTTCAACCGGGTGAAGAGGGCTATGCCGGTGCGCGGGTCATGATTGAAGACGGACTCTTTGACCGCTTTCCAGTTCAGGCGGTTTACGGCATGCACAACTGGCCGGGCCTGCCGCCCGGCACCGTGGGGCTGAACTCAGGCCCGATGATGGCGTCTGCCGACCGGGTGACGATAGAAATTGCGGGGCGGGGCGGGCACGGCGCCCACCCTTACCAGACCATTGATCCGGTGGTGGTGGCCGCGCACATCATCACGGCGATCCAGAGCATTGTGTCGCGCAACGTGCGCGCCATCGACAGTGCGGTGGTCAGCATTTGTGCCATGCACGCGGGGGACCCCAGTGCCATGAGTGTGGTGCCCGGCAAGGCGACGCTGGTGGGCACGGTGCGCACCTTCAGCCCGAAAGTGCAGGACATGGTGGAGCGGCGCCTCAATGAGTTGTGCAGTGCGGTGGCCCTGGGTTTTGGCGCCACGGCTGCGGTGCACTACGAACGCATCTACCCGGCCACCATCAACTCAGCGGATGAGACCCGTTTTGCCGCGGATGTGGCGAGTAGCCTGGTGGGTGCCGACCACGTGGTGCGGGACCTGGAGCCCAGCATGGGGTCGGAAGATTTTTCCTTCATGTTGCAGGTCAAGCCCGGCGCCTACATGCGCATCGGCCAGGGCGCCGAGAACGGCGTGGGCAGCTGTTTGCTGCACAACACGCGCTACGATTTCAATGACGATATTTTGCCGCTGGGCGCTGCCCTGCACTCAGCCCTGGTGGAGCAATCCATGCCGCTATCCGTTTAAACCGTCTTTTTTCATGTCAACCAAGGAGCCATTCATGCATTTCCACAAGAATTTTGCGTATTCCCTGCTGGCAACGGCGCTGGCGGCTGCGGCCTTGCCCGCGTCGGCCGTCACGCTGCGTATTGGCAACCAGGGGGATGCCCTGTCCATGGATCCGCACTCGCTGAATGAATCGCTGCAACTCAGTGTCACCGAGAATGTGTACGAGCCCCTGGTTGTGCGTGATCGCGACTACAAGCTGGCACCAGCTCTGGCCACGGCGTGGAAGCAGACGTCCCCCACCGTTTGGCACTTTGACCTGCGCAAGGGTGTGCAATTCCACGATGGCACGCCGTTCACCGCCGATGACGTGATCTTCAGCTATGAGCGCGCCAAGAGTGACGGCTCGGACATGAAAACCTATGTTGGCCAGATCAAGGAAATCAAGAAGATCAACGACCACTCCATCGACATCGTCACGAACGTACCGTTCCCCATCCTTCCGGAACTGTTTACCCACTTTGACATCATGAGCAAGAAGTGGTGCGAGACCAACCAGGCGACCAAGCCGGTGGACCGCCGCAAGGGAATAGAGAATGTGGCCTCGTTCAAGGCCAATGGCACCGGCCCCTTCCGTCTGCGTGAGCGCCAGCCCAATGTGCGCACCGTGTTTTCCCGCAACGGCAGCTACTGGGGCAAGATTGAAGGTAACGTGGACGAAGTGATTTTCAACGTCATCGGCAATGACAGCACACGCGTAGCGGCGCTGTTGTCGGGAGAGATCGATGCCATGGAGCCGGTGCCGGTGCAGGATGTGGAACGCCTGAAGGCCATGCCCAACCTGAAAATCATGCAGGGCCCCGAGCTGCGCATCATCTTCCTGGGCATGGACCAAAAGCGTGACGAGCTGCTGTTCTCCAATGTCAAAGGCAAGAACCCGTTCAAGGACAAACGCGTGCGCCAGGCCTTCTACCAGGCCATAGACATCGAGGGCATCAAGCGCACTGTGATGCGCGGCGCCTCGACGCCCGCCGCGTTGATGTTTCCGCCCCAGGTCAATGGCTTCGCACCAGACCTCGCCAAGCGCCTGCCGTTTGACGTGGAGGCGTCCAAGAAACTGTTGGCCGAAGCCGGTTACCCCAATGGTTTTGAAGTTTCCATGAATTGCCCGAACGACCGGTATGTCAATGACGGCCCCATCTGCCAGGCAGTTGCGGCCAATTTGGCCAAAGTGGGCGTCAAGATCAAGCTGGAAGTGGAAACCAAGGGCACCTATTTCCCCAAAGTGCTGCGCCGTGACACCAGCTTTTACATGCTGGGCTGGTCGTCCAGCACGGTGGACGCGCACAACGTGATGCAAGCGTTGATACAAACCCCGGGTGAGGGTGGCCGAGGCCAGTTCAATCTGGGTGCCTACAGCAATGCCCGTTTCGACGAGTTGACCGAGAAGGTCGCTTCCGAGACCGACGCCAAGAAACGCAACGACATGATCCGTGAAGCCATGAAGATCCACCAGGACGATGTAGGCCATATTCCGCTGCACCAGCAGGCCCTGAATTGGGGTGCGAAGAAGAATATCGAACTGGTGCAATGGCCGGACAATGCCATGATGTGGAAATACATCACAGTCAAGTGAGCGGCCGCCGCATGTCGGGGTTTTTCCGGCGCGCCTGGCACGGTGACCTGGGCTACAGCTTTCGCACCTCACCGGTGGCGATGGCTGCGGCCCTGATTGCGTTCATCTGCCTGTTCTGCGCGGCGTTTGCCAATGTGGTGGCGCCGCACAATCCGTTTGATCTGGCAACGCTGGAGCTGTCCGACGCGTTTCTGCCGCCGCTGTGGTTGGCCGATGGCAACCCCAAATACCTGCTGGGCACCGATGACCAGGGGCGCGACATTCTGTCGGCCCTGATGTTTGGCGCGCGGATATCGCTGATGGTGGGGCTGGCATCGGTGGCCTTGTCTGCCGTGGTGGGCGTCACGCTGGGTCTGGTGGCCGGGTTTGTGGGTGGCACGCTGGACGCCTTCATCATGCGGGTGTGCGATGTGATGCTGTCCTTCCCCGTCATTCTGATTGCGCTGTTGATTGCAGGGGTGGGCCGCGCCCTGTTTCCCAATGCACCGTCGGCCATGGTGTTTGGCGTGCTGATCCTGTCGATTTCACTGACCGGGTGGGTGCAATACGCCCGCACCGTGCGCGGCTCCACGATGGTGGAACGCCACAAGGAATACGTGCAGGCGGCACGCCTGACCGGTGTGGCGCCCCTGCGCATCATGCGCCGCCATGTGCTGCCCAATGTGCTGGGCCCGGTGATGGTGCTGGCCACCATTCAGGTGGCCACGGCCATCATCACAGAGGCAACCCTGTCGTTTTTGGGCGTGGGCGCACCCCCGAACTCACCGTCACTGGGAACGCTGATCCAGGTGGGCAACAAATTCCTGTTTTCCGGCAATTGGTGGATCACGGTCTTTCCGGGTCTCATGCTGGTGCTGATTGCATTGAGCGTGAACCTGCTCGGTGACTGGTTGCGCGATGCGCTGAACCCGCGTTTGCGCTAGCTGTATGAGCCTTTTACAAGTCAAAAACCTGGTGGTTGAATTTCCAGGCCGCCGCGGAACCTTGCGTGCACTGGATGATATTTCCTTCGATATCGCCCCCGGCGAAATACTTGGCATTGTGGGTGAATCTGGCGCCGGAAAATCATTGACCAGCGCGGCCATCATCGGTCTGCTGGAGCCACCCGGGCGTATCAGCGGTGGGCAAGTTCTGCTCGAAGGCGAGCGCATTGACCATTTGAACGAAGTGCAGATGCGCCGCATTCGCGGGCGCCGCATTGGCGCGATTTTTCAGGACCCGCTGACCTCTTTGAACCCCCTGTACACCGTCGGTCGACAGCTGATAGAGACCATCCAAACGCATTTGCCGGTGACGGCCGAGGAAGCCCGCTTGCGTGCCATCTCCCTGCTGCAAGAGACCGGAATTGCCGCAGCCGAACAGCGCTTGGGCCACTACCCGCACCAGTTCTCTGGCGGCATGCGCCAGCGTGTGGTGATTGCCCTGGCGCTGGCGGGCGAGCCCAAGCTGATCGTCGCGGACGAGCCGACAACGGCACTGGACGTCTCCATTCAGGCGCAGATCATCACCTTGCTCAAAAGCGTTTGCAAAAAGCATGGCGCGGCCGTGATGTTGATCACGCATGACATGGGCGTGATTGCTGAAACCTGTGACCGCGTGGCGGTGATGTATGCGGGTCGGATTGCCGAGATTGGCCCCGTCCACGATGTGATCAACCGCCCGTCCCACCCCTATACCGAAGGTCTGATGGCCGCCATTCCCGATATGACAATGGACCGTGAGCGGCTGAACCAGATTGATGGGGCCATGCCGAGGCTGGACGCCATTCCAGCGGGCTGTGCGTTCAATCCACGGTGCCCCAAGGCGTTTGACCGCTGCCGTGTGGACCGACCCAACCTGATGGCCAGTGGTTGCACGCGTGCGGCTTGCTGGTTGCACGTGGCATGAACCCCATCGCATCCCAACCCATGCCACTGGTTCAGGCCAAAGACCTTGCAAAGACCTTCGATGTGTCGCCGCCCTGGTTGAACCGCGTTCTGGAAGGCAAGCCGCGGTTGCTGCTGCACGCAGTGGATGGTGTCAGTTTTGAGATTGAAAGAGGGCAAACACTGGCCCTGGTAGGGGAGTCGGGTTGTGGCAAGAGCACGGTGGCCCGATTGCTGGTGGGCTTGTACGCACCCACCCGCGGAAGACTGGCTTTCGACGGGCAGGATGTGCATGCGACGCTCAACACGCCCCAGGGGCAGGCACTGCGGCGGCGCATTCAGATGATTTTTCAGGACCCGTACGCCAGCCTGAATCCCCGCTGGACAGTAGAGGACATTGTGGGCGAACCGCTGCGGGAGCAGGGCTTGACCGTCAACCCTGCGGATCTCCATGCGCGCGTGGCCGACCTGTTGCAGTCGGTCGGTCTGAGCGCGATGGATATGGCGAAGTACCCGCATCAGTTTTCCGGTGGCCAGCGCCAGCGCATCTCGATCGCCCGCGCGCTGGGGACCGAGCCTGAATTCCTGGTGTGCGACGAACCCACATCGGCGCTGGATGTGAGCGTGCAGGCGCAGGTGCTGAACATCATGAAAGACCTGCAGCGTGCGCGGGGCTTGACGTATTTGTTTATCTCCCACAACCTGGCTGTTGTGCGCCATGTCAGTGACCAGGTGGGAGTGATGTACCTGGGTCGTCTGGTGGAGCTGGCCGACAAGCAAACCCTGTTCGCAACACCGCGCCACCCCTACACGCGCATGCTGATCGACGCCATCCCAAAGATGCGCGACACGGGCCGAGCCAGGACGCCGGTTTCTGGCGAGGTGCCCAACCCCCTGAGTCCTCCGGGGGGGTGTGCCTTTCATCCGCGCTGTCCGCATGCCAATGTGCGTTGCAGCAGTGAGCGCCCCAGCATTCAGGTTTTTTCCACGGGCCGTGTGGCCTGCCACGCGGTACAGGAGGGACGGATATGACGATGGATGTGCACTTGGCGTTTTCCAGTCGGTATGCGGCTGCGCGCGTCAAATTTCTGGAAGCGGCGGCTTCGGCGGGCATGGTCCTGCGCAGCTTCGAGCATCCCCTGAAAGGGGTTGATGGTGAAACTCTGGCGATGGATATTGCGCTGGACGGTTCGATCGACGCCGAGAACCTGTTCATCGTCAGCAGTGCCTGCCACGGTGTAGAGGGGTACTGCGGGTCGGGGGTGCAGGTGTATGCCGCACACGATGCCGAATGGCGGGCCAAGGCGCACGCGGCGGGCGTGGCGGTGCTTTACATCCACGCGCTCAATCCCCACGGCTTCTCATACTGGCGGCGCACCACACACGAAAACGTCGACCTGAACCGCAATTTCCAGGATTTCAGCCAGGCCTTGCCAGTGAACGCGGCCTACCGCGACTTGCATGAACTGTTGTTACCACGCGAGTGGCCGCCCACGCCAGACAACCAGGCGGCCATTGCGGCCTACATCGACCGTGTCGGTCAAGCTGGCTACCAGGCTGCTGTGTCACAAGGGCAGTACGAGTTTGCCGACGGCATGTTTTTCGGTGGGGATAAGCCTACCTGGAGCAATCGGACGCTGCGAACAGTCCTGCAGGCATTTGGTCAGAAGGCCAGACGGATTGCATGGATGGACTTGCATACCGGCCTGGGTCCCAGTGGTGTGGGTGAACGGATTTTTGCCTGCAGGGACGAACCTGAGGCTTTGGCGCGCGCCCGCGCGTGGTGGGGTGGGGATGGTGCCACGCCCGTAACGTCCTTCTATGACGGCTCGTCCCATTCGGCGCGTTTGACGGGCTTGATGTGGAGTGCCGTGTATGACGAGTGCCCGCAAGCACAGTACACCGGCATCGCCATGGAATACGGTACGCTCCCCATCCTGGAAATGATCGCGGCATTGCGTGCCGACCATTGGCTGCACTTGCACCCTGAAGCGTCAGTCGAACTGAAAATTGCCATCAAACGCCAGGTGCTGAATGCGTTCTATGTCGATACGGATGCCTGGCGGGCACAAGTGGTAGGGCAGGCACGTCAAGCCATGTTTCAGACCGTCGATGGACTCAGCGGACGGTGAGTCGGCAGTTCTATTGTTGACGGGGGAGCCGGTCCAGACTGCCTGAGCGGCTGTCCAGCGGTGTGACAAACGAGTTTTGCTCCCAGCCGGTTGCCATCTGGCTTTCAGCGTATTCCGAGTTGTTTGGTATTGCCGCGTCCAGTTGCGAAAACGCACTGTTCTTGCCGTGGCGTTTGCGGTCCACGGTCGCATGCAGCGACTGGCTCACGTCCTTGAATTGCGAGTCCAGCTGGCTATTCCCGGTTCCACGGGCTGCATGTTCACCCAGGAAGGCCGTGCGGATCTGGATCAGGTGGGGCAGACTCAATGGGTCGACAACCCAATAGTGGATCCCACAGTGGGACAGCAAGGTGTGCTTGAGCGTCTGGTTGCTCATCGACAACCCACGGGGGCCGGGGACATCGATACAGCCAATGACCCTTCCCTCCAAGTCGCACACGGCAAAGGTGCAATACACGCCGTTGAGAAGGTGGTACCAGTGCGTTGCATCGGTGTTGGGGGAAGGCGCCGTATACCGTGTGACGGGCAATTTGACGAGAATCTGCTGGTCGAACATCACCTTGTTGAGCCAGATCCAGACCTTTTTCTCCCGGCTATTGACCAAAGGACGGATCCGAAGCGGCCATTCCCTGGGGATGCGGCGACTCTTCTTCTGCACCGAGCGGTTGTACCAATACAGAAGAGCGGCCCCGAAAGCTAAACCCACCAAAAACGCAATCACCATGTAACGCACCCTGAAAAATGGACCATCTGATGTGGCTACCCTTCGTTGGTTCAGTTTACTGGATTTTTCCCTTAACGCACAGGATTCATGCGGCCCATCTGGCTATAAGCTAGCGGGTTGGCGCAGCCAAAAGTGTTCATCAGATAAATCGTATGCAGCTCCAAGAAATACTCTATTCACAAGGTTTCGGCACGCGCCGTGTGTGCGCCGGCCTCATTCAGCAGGGTTATGTCCAGGTCTATACGGAAAATGCAGCGTCAGCCCTCGTCACCATTACCGATTCCGCTATGGAATTTGTAGCGACCGGGCTGCGGTTTCGGGTTCAGGGCGTCGATTGGGAGTGCTTTGAGAAGGCCTATGTGTTGCTGCACAAACCGTCAGGAACCGAGTGCTCCCAAAAGCCGTCGACCTACCCCAGCATCTATACGCTGCTTCCGTCCCCGTTGCGCCTTCGGCCCCAAAAGAGTGCAGTGCAGGGGGTTCAGGCGGTCGGACGGCTCGACCAGGACACCACCGGTCTCCTGCTGCTCAGTGATGACGGGCAGTTCATCCACCAGATGAGTTCGCCCAAGAAACACAGTCCCAAGGTGTACGAAGTCACCGCCAAGCATCCACTGGATGACAAACAGGTGCAAAAGCTGTTGGCGGGCGTGGTTCTGGATGACGATCCCAAGCCCGTGCGTGCCGCCGCCTGTGAGATTGTCGACCCCGAGGGGGCAGCCCTGCACCTTCGCTTGACCCTCACCGAAGGCAAGTACCACCAGGTCAAGCGCATGCTGGCAGCCGTGGGAAACCGGGTAGAGGGCTTGCACCGTTCCCGCATTGGCGCGCTGGAATTGCCCGATGACCTGGCGCCGGGGCAGTGGCGCTGGTTGCGGGCCGAGGACTTGCAGAAATTGCAGGCCAAAGCGCTGTGACTTCAACCTGGCAGGAGCGGGTGTAGCCGGGTTCTATAATTGTCGGAGAGTCCATCGCAAGGGTGCACTTGTGTCAGTCACTACCCGCAATGCAATCGATTCTTTTCCCATTTTTCAAGGTTTGCGTTGCGTTACTGGTCGGGCTGCTGGTGCATTTGGAGTGCATCGCCAATACAGTCGGCCCGGGGTCCGCTTCCGTATTCCTGGAGGATCTGACGTCCCCCGAGTTGCGTGCGCGCATTGCGAATGGGGCGACCACTGTGCTGGTCCCGATTGGTGGCACCGAGCAAAACGGCCCGCACATGGCGCTGGGCAAACACAATGTTCGGGTTCGCTATCTGTCGGGTCAGATTGCACTGGCCCTAGGCAATGCCGTGGTGGCACCCGTGCTGGCCTATGTTCCCGAAGGTGCCGTGAATCCGCCAGTGGCCCACATGCGATTTTCCGGCACCCTGTCGATCCCGGATGCGGCGTTCGAGTCAGTGCTGGAGGGCATTGCACGCAGTTTCAGGCAGCATGGTTTTCGGGACGTCGTTTTCCTGGGGGACCATGGCGGCTACCAAAAGAATGTAGTGCATGTGGCCACCAAATTGAATCGCGAATGGTCTGCTGACCCCGCCACTCGGGTCCATGCGCTCACCCAGTACTACCAGATCACCCAGACGGAATACATACAGGCACTGAAGGCGCGGGGATTCTCGCCAGCGGAGATTGGCACCCATGCGGGTCTGGCCGATACCGCCCTGGCATTGGCCATTGACTCCGCACTGGTGCGCTCCGAAATGCTCAACCCGGCAACCAGGCTGGACGCAGCGCAGGGTGTCTCGGGCGACCCGCGCCGCGCCACCGCGGCAGCCGGAAGCGTGGGCGTACAACTCATAATCGATACCTCGGTCAAATCCATCCAGAGCGCGACTCGAATGCGTTCCGGGCGTTAACTTCTACCTTATAAGATGAAAACCACAAGAAAACTGCAAGTGATAAGCGCGGCGCTACTGGCCGCTTGGGGTGTGGTCGTTTGGGTGCCTGCCGGTGTCGCAGCCACGACGCCACTGGCCGAGACCAAGCCGGCAAATGCCAAATCGGCTGTGGTCAATACCGTGCCCGGCATGCCGCCGGTTTCCGATGCGCTTAATTTGTACGGTGACACCGTATCGGATCGCCTCGCGGTCGCAGTGAAGGATGACCTGGAACGCGTGTATGTGCCCAATCTGCGGGGCAATAACGTATCGGTCATTGATCCCAATACCCTGAAAGTTGTGGACCGTTTCAAGGTGGGTCGCAGTCCGCAGCACGTGGTGCCATCGTGGGACTTGCGCACCTTGTGGGTGGCCAACAATGCCGAGCGTGGCAACGACGGCAGTCTGACGCCGGTGGACCCCCGCACCGGCAAGCCGGGGAAAAACGTCAAAGTGGACGACCCCTACAACATGTATTTCAGCCCGGATGGCAAGTCGGCCATCATTGTGGCCGAGGCCCACAAACGCCTGGATTTCCGTGATCCCAGGACCATGGAAATGCAATATTCCATTTCGGTTCCCCAATGCGGCGGCATCAACCATGCGGATTTCTCGATAGACGGACGCTACGCCATCTTCACCTGCGAATTCCAGGGCAGCGTTGCCAAGATTGATCTGGTGGAACGCAAAGTACTGGGCTACCTGAAACTGGAAATGCCCAAGACGCGTTTCAGTGACAAGCCCAACAACAAAACTGCTAGCAAGTCTGAACCCCCGGCCAGTGAAATATGTACCGCAACCAAGGGCATGCCGCAGGATATTCGCATCTCTCCGGATGGCAAGCGCTTCTTTGTTGCGGACATGGAGGCCGATGGGCTGCACATCGTGGATGGCGAAACCTTGAAAGAAGTCGGGTTCATTACAACAGGAGTGGCTGCGCATGGCCTGTATCCCAGCCGCGACGGCAAGAAACTGTATGTAGCTAATCGGGGCTCCCACAAAATCCATGGTCCGCGCAATGGTCCTGGAAGCGTGACGGTAATTGACTTCAGTACCGACAAGGTCATAGCACAGTGGCCGGTTCCCGGGGGCGGCAGCCCCGACATGGGCAACGTCAGTGCCGATGGCAAGTGGTTGTGGTTGTCGGGCCGCTTCGACGATATGGTTTACCGTATTGATACCAGCACCGGAGCCATGGACAAGATCGCTGTTGGCATGGAGCCGCACGGCCTCACGCTATGGCCGCAGCCGGGTCGATATTCCCTGGGGCACACCGGCAACCTGCGCTGATACGGCCCGCTGATCGGCGGGGCATTGCGAAGGCGCCTGGCTACATCGCGTTATGCTTGAACCATGAGCCTGCTTCTTGATTCATTCTGGCGCGCCGCCGCCTATTGTCTGCGGCCCCGTGTCATTGTTTTGTCGTTGTTGCCGCTCGTCCTTGTGATCGGCTTGACAGTGGGTCTGGGCTACCTGTTTTGGGATGCGGCGCTCGACCAGGTCAGGCTGGTACTGGACTCGTCGACCTTCGTCAACAACGGGTGGGCCTGGCTCGATAGCATGGGGTTGGGGCGGATCAAGACCGTCTTGGCTCCCCTGATCATCATTTTTACGGTCACCCCGGTGATTGTGGTCGTCTCACTGCTGGTCGTTGCGTTGTTGATGACACCGGTGCTGGTTCAATTGGTGGCATTGCGCCGCTTCCCTGAACTGCAGGAGCGAAATGGCGCGTCGTTCTTGCACAGCGCGGCGTGGGCGCTAGGGTCTACGGCACTGGCTCTTGTCGCCCTGGTTATTTCCATTCCGTTGTGGTTTGTGCCGCCACTGGTGTTGGTGTTGCCTCCGTTGATTTGGGGTTGGCTGACCTATCGTGTGATGGCGTTTGATGCGATGGCCGCGCATGCCAGTGTGGACGAACGCCGTACCATTCTCAGGCGGCACCGCCCCCAGTTGATGGGCATGGGTGTTCTGGCTGGCTATTTGGGCGCTGCGCCCAGCCTGGTCTGGGCGTCGGGTGCGTTCTTTCCGCCATGGTTTGTCTTTCTGGCGCCGCTGGCAATCTGGATCTACACGCTGGTTTTTGCATTTTCGTCACTGTGGTTCGCACACTATTGTCTGGCGGCACTAGCCAACTTGCGCCGTGAGCAAGGTGCTTCAGAAGTGGCGGCGACCACCCCACTGCCCGAGGCAAGCACATTGGTTTCCATGGAGCAACCATGAACTTTGGTCTCATTGTCATTGGTGACGAGATTTTGTCTGGCAAGCGTGCGGACAAACACCTGGCGAAGGCGATTGAACTGCTGTCGGCGCGTGGTCTGCAACTTGGCTATGCCGACTACGTAGGGGACGCACCGGATCGGATCACAGACACACTGGTGCGTGCGTTTGCGTCTGGCGATATCGTTTTTTCTTGCGGCGGCATTGGGGCTACCCCCGATGACCACACCCGCGCCTGCGCCGCCAGGGCGTTGGGGCGTCCATTGGTGCTGCATCCGCAGGCGCAAGTGTTGATTGAGGAGCGCATGCAAGATGTTGCGCGCGAGCAGGGCAAGCCCTATGAGCCCCGGCGCACTGACAACCTGCATCGCCTGAACATGGGAACTTTTCCGCAAGGTGCACACATCGTTCCCAACCCGTTCAACAAGATCCCCGGGTTTTTCTGCACGCGTGATGGCGATCCGTCTTCGGTGGGAGCGCGCGGCGGCGTATTCTTTTTGCCTGGCTTTCCTGTCATGGCATGGCCCATGATGGAGTGGGCATTGGACACCTATTGCCAACAGCATTTTGTGCACGATGCCTGGCTGGAGAAGTCTGTCGTTGTCTTTGGCGCCATGGAGTCGACCTTGACCCCCTTGATGGAAGCCATTGAGCGCGGCCATGCTGTCAAGGTTTTCAGTCTGCCCAGCGTTGACCATCCCGAATATGGCCGACACATCGAACTCGGCGTCAAGGGAGCCCCCGTTGCGGTGGATGGCGCCTATGTGGCGCTGTTGAACGGGCTACGGAGTCTGCAGTCTCAGCTGGGCCCTGAATTGGTGCGCAATTAAAAAAATGCACAAACGAGGTGCATTTTCGTTAATCCCGAATTTGGTGCATCAAGGCTTGCGACCCAGCGGCGAAAGTGGTTTTCCCGCTTTGACTTTGACGCCGCGCAACGGGAAAACCCCGTTTCTCAGGGCAAAATAGGGTGCTTAACCGTAATTGGGTTCGCAGCGGCTGTTGGCATAAAAGCTGCTGTGTGGACAGGGCAAATTTTTAACAACCGTGCAACAGGAGTATTTGATGGCCAAGACCGTCGCAGACGTGATGAAGATGGTGAAAGAGAACGAAGTCAAGTTTGTTGACTTCCGCTTCACCGATACCCGCGGCAAACAACAGCACACCACTGTGCCTGTGTCGCACTTTGACGAAGACAAGTTCACATCGGGCCATGCTTTCGACGGTTCGTCCATCGCTGGCTGGAAGGGCATTGAAGCCTCCGACATGCTGTTGATGCCCGATCCCAATACGGCCAACATCGACCCCTTCTTTGAGGAAACCACCATCATCATGAACTGTGATGTGGTGGAACCCAGCGACGGCAAGGCCTATGACCGCGATCCGCGCTCGATCGCCAAGCGCGCCGAAGCCTACCTCAAGGCCTCTGGTATTGGCGACGCTGCCTACTTTGGTCCCGAACCCGAGTTCTTCATTTTCGACGGCGTGCGTTGGAGCACCGAGTCCAACAACACCTTCTACGAAATCGAAGAGTACGAAGCACCCTGGAATACCGGTGCCAAGCTCGAAGGTGGCAACCGCGGCCACCGCCCCACCGTCAAGGGTGGCTACTTCCCCGTTCCTCCCGTTGACAGCACGCAAGATATGCGTGCCGAGATGTCCCTGATTCTCGAATCCCTGGGCATTCCGGTCGAAGTGTTCCACCACGAAGTGGCTGGCGCTGGCCAAAACGAAATCGGCACCCGCTTCAGCACGCTGGTCGAGCGCGCTGACTGGACCATGCTGCAAAAGTATGTGATCCACAACGTGGCCAATGCCTACGGCAAGACTGCCACCTTCATGCCCAAGCCCTACCACGGTGACAACGGTTCCGGCATGCACGTGCACCAGTCCGTGTGGAAAGACGGCAAGAACCTGTTCGCCGGCGACGGCTATGCCGGTCTGTCGGATTTCGCCCTGTACTACATCGGCGGCATCATCAAGCACGCACGTGCCCTAAACGCCATTACCAACCCCGGCACCAACAGCTACAAGCGTCTGGTTCCCCACTTTGAAGCGCCTGTGAAGCTGGCCTACTCGGCCAAGAACCGTTCCGCTTCGATCCGCATTCCGTTTGTGGCCAACCCCAAGGGCCGTCGCGTGGAAGCCCGCTTCCCCGATCCACTGATGAACCCCTACCTGGGCTTTGCTGCCTTGTTGATGGCCGGTCTGGACGGCGTGGAAAACAAGATCCATCCCGGTGAAGCCGCCAGCAAAGACCTGTACCATTTGCCACCCGAGGAAGACAAGTTGGTCCCCACCGTGTGCCACAGCCTGGACCAGGCGTTGGAGCACCTGGACAAGGATCGCGCGTTCCTGACCAAGGGCGGCGTGTTCACGGATTCCATGCTGGATGCCTACATTGAGCTCAAGATGGCTGAAGTCACGCGGTACCGCATGTCGGTACACCCAGTCGAATTCGATATGTACTTCTCTTTGTGATCAGTGGACTGCCCTCTGGGCAGTCTTTCGGGTTTCTTTTAAAGGACGGCAGTTGCCGTCCTTTTTTTTGTGGGAACCTGTTGCACCAAAGCGCCTCCAACATAGATATACCCCTGTGGAGATTTCGTTTTTTATGTTTTTTGACGCATACTGGCCAGCCAGCCCTGCATATGGATGCGTGGATACAGAATGAAAATTGTTTTTTTGATTCCTTTGGTGGCGATTTGGACGGCCACAAACAGTTGGGCCCAGGATCGCATCTACCGGTGTGGCAATGAATACACCAACACCGTAACCGAATCCCAGGCGAAGAACTGCAAACTGATATCCGGCGGCAATGTGACTGTGGTTCAGTCCCACAAACCCAGCGCTGGCCGTGTACCCGCCGCGACCCAACCCGGTCAACGGGTCGACGCCGGAGATCAGCGCGCCAAAGACTCGGACTCCCGCTTGATTCTGGAGTCCGAATTGAAGAAGGCCGAGGCACGCCAGGCCGAGCTGCTCAAGGAGTACAACAACGGGGAGCCTGAAAAGCTGGGCCCAGAGACCCGCAACCACCAGAAGTATCTGGACCGCGTTGCCGAGCTCAAGGCCAGCATCAGCCGCAATGAACGTGACATTGACGGCATTCGGCGTGAGCTCAGTCGGGTGCCCTCGGCTGCTGCGTCCAGTAGTTCTGCAGCGAAATAAGCGGCTTGGACGCCTCAAGCCGGTTCCAGCCCTTTGATCTGCTCGCCACGCTGGTGGCAGTAGTCAGTCCTGACGCAACCGTTGTTTTCTCCAATTCGGCGCTGGAAGACGCCCTCGGGATTTCCCGGCGCGTGATCGTGGGGTCGGACCTGGCGGATGCCTTTACCGAACCAGCACAGTTGCAGAGCGCGTTTGAAGGGGCGCGGGACAACGCCTATGCGGTGTTGCGCTACGACGCATGGATCAAACGTGCAGGGGCCGAGCCCATGCCGGTGCATGTCATCATCACCTGGACGGAGCCGGTCGAGGAGATCATTGTCGAGATGGTGCCGCTGGAGCAGCAGACCCGCCAGGAGCGCGAAGAGCGTCTGGCCGAGCAGGCGCAGACCAATAAAGAGCTGATCCGCAACCTGGCCCACGAGATCAAGAATCCGCTGGGCGGCATTCGTGGTGCGGCGCAGTTGCTGGAGATGGAAATGGAGTCTACGGAACTGACCGAATACACGCAAGTCATCATCCGCGAGGCCGACCGCCTGCAAAGCCTGGTGGACCGCTTGCTGGCACCCCACCGCAGACCGCACATGGTGAGTGACGTCAACATCCACGAGGTGTGTGAGAGGGTGCGCTCACTGATCCTGGCCGAATTCCCCAAGGGTTTGCGCGTCATCCGCGACTATGACACGTCCATTCCCGAATTCCGTGGTGACCACGAACAGCTGATCCAGACCGTGCTGAACATTGCCCACAACGCCTGCCAGGCCTTGGCGGAACGCATCGCCGCGGGCGATGCCAGCCTCACCTTTCGCACCCGCGTGCTGCGCCAGATCACTTTCGGCAAGCAACGCTACCGGTTGGCATTGGAATTGCATGTCATTGACAACGGACCTGGCGTGCCAGATTCGATCAAGGACCGCATTTTCTATCCGCTGGTGTCGGGCAGGGAAGGTGGTTCCGGCCTGGGGCTGACATTGGCGCAAACCTTTGTTCAGCAACACCATGGATTGATCGAGGTCGACAGCGTGCCAGGCCGTACGGATTTCAAAATCTTGATTCCGTTGCCGTGAAGTATTGAGGACAGAGCTGGCTCGCTGCGCGTAGCGGTGGACTGTCCCGCAAAATTTTTTGAATGGGGACGAAAAAATAATGAAGCCGATCTGGATAGTAGATGATGACCAGTCCATCCGCTTCGTACTGGAGAAGGCCCTGTTGCGGGAACATCTGCCAACCCGC
Organism: Rhodoferax sp.; assembly: GCA_030645355.1. Taxonomy (GTDB): domain Bacteria; phylum Pseudomonadota; class Gammaproteobacteria; order Burkholderiales; family Burkholderiaceae_C; genus Allorhodoferax. Next base: position 41,564 of record JAUSNJ010000094.1, read on the forward strand.
AGTTTTTCCAATTCCCGTGATGTGCTGGCGGCGCTGAACTCCGCTGCCGATGACGAGGGTCCCCAGATTCTGGTCAGTGACATTCGCATGCCGGGTGGCTCAGGCCTGGAGTTGCTGGAAAAGGTCAAGGCCAAGCACCCCGGGCTGCCCGTCATCAACATGACGGCGTTTTCCGATCTCGACAGCGCTGTTAGCGCCTTCCAGGGCGGGGCCTTTGAATACCTGCCCAAACCCTTTGACCTGCCCAAAGCGGTCGAACTGATCCGTCGCGCGGTCGAAGAAAGCCAGCGAGAGGAAGTCGCAGAAGAGCGCATGGGAGATGCGCCCGAGATGCTGGGTCAGGCACCGGCTATGCAAGACGTTTTTCGCGCGATTGGCCGCTTGAGCCAGAGCAATGTCACGGTCATGATCACCGGTGAATCCGGCTCCGGCAAGGAGCTGGTGGCCCGCGCCCTGCACAAGCATTCACCGCGCGCCAGTGGACCGTTTGTGGCCATCAACACCGCTGCCATCCCCAAAGACCTGCTGGAGAGCGAACTCTTTGGCCATGAGCGGGGTGCCTTTACCGGTGCGCAGACCATGCGCCGTGGCCGCTTCGAGCAGGCAGACGGCGGCACGCTGTTTCTGGATGAGATTGGCGATATGCCGTTCGAACTGCAGACCCGGTTGCTGCGGGTGCTCAGTGATGGGCATTTCTACCGGGTCGGAGGGCACAGCGCCGTCAAGGCCAATGTGCGCGTGATTGCCGCCACGCACCAGGACCTGGAGCAACGGGTCAAGGACGGCGCGTTTCGCGAAGACCTGTTCCACCGCCTGAATGTGATCCGCCTGCGCCTGCCCGCCCTGCGGGAGCGCAAGGAAGACATATCCGTGTTGACCCGGCATTTCCTGCAGCAAAGCGCCCAACAACTGGGCGTCGAGCCCAAGCGCATATCCGATGCCGCTCTGGCCTGGCTGGAGGTCTTCAACTTCCCGGGCAATGTGCGCCAGCTCGAAAATATCTGCCATTGGCTGACCGTGATGGCGCCTGCGCAAATGGTTGAGGCCAAGGATTTGCCGCCTGAAGTCGGTGTCTCGCTGACGGAGCCCGTAGCCCAGAGTCTGGTCCCGTTCGTCGGCGGTGGATTGGCGCCGGCAGGCACTGCGCCGGCCCATGCGGCATTGGCTACGACTGTGCCCGCAACCGCGCAAGTTGCGTCGGTGCCCTCCATGGGCGCCTTGGCAGGCTGGGAGTCTGCGCTGGAAGCGGAGGCCATTGCCTTGCTGGGCGCGGGCAGTCCCGATGTGTGGGATGCTTTGACCCATCGCTTTGAGTCGCGTCTGATCCTGGCGGCTTTGTCCAACACCAAGGGTAGGCGGATCGAAGCGGCCCAGAAACTGGGCATCGGCCGCAACACCATCACGCGCAAGATCCAGGAGTTGGGTTTGGAGTAATATGCGCTGAAGCCATCGCCGATACTGCATAGGCCGCTATCTAAACAATAGCGGCTTTTCTTTTTTTTGAGCGCAAACGGAAGGATAAAACATTAGACTTTGTAATGACATGCATATTCAATGCATGGAGCTACTATTTTTCTGGATTTTGCGCACAATGGCGTTTCTTTCATAAACACAGGAGATAGCGCCATGCTGATCGGAGTCCCCAAGGAAATCAAGAACAACGAGTTTCGCGTCGGCCTGACCCCGGCCAGCGTGCGCGAACTCATCGCCAACGGCCACAAGGTGCTGGTGCAGAACAACGCCGGCACCGCCATCGGTCTGGATGACGCCCAATACCAGGCCGCAGGTGCCGAGATGGTGGCCACTGCCGCCGACATCTTTGCCCGCGCCGAGATGATCGTCAAGGTCAAGGAACCCCAGCCGGTGGAATGCGCCATGTTGCGCCCCGGCCAGATTCTGTACACCTACCTGCACCTGGCTCCCGATCCAGAGCAGACCAAGGCCCTGGTCAAGTCCGGTGCCATCTGCATCGCCTATGAAACCATCACCGGTGCCGGCGGTAGCCTGCCGCTGCTGGCGCCCATGAGCGAGGTCGCTGGGCGTATGGCCATCCAGGCCGGCGCCACCCACCTGGAAAAGAGCCATGGCGGACGCGGCCTGCTGCTGGGCGGCGTGCCCGGCGTGGCACCGGCGCACGTGGTCATCATTGGTGCCGGCGTGGTCGGCACCAATGCGATGCAGATGGCCGTGGGCCTGGGTGCCCGCGTGACCGTGCTGGACAAGAGCGTGGACCGCTTGCGTCAGTTGGATCTGGTGTTTGGCAACCGCATCAGCACCGTGTATTCCACGTCCGCCAGCATCGAGGACGCCGTCATGGATGCCGACCTGGTTATCGGAGGTGTGCTGATCCCGGGCGCTGCCGCGCCCAAGCTGGTGACGCGCGACATGATCAGTCGCATGAAGAAGGGTGCCGTCGTCGTGGACGTGGCCATCGACCAGGGTGGTTGCTTCGAGACCTCGCACGCCACCACACACGCCGAGCCCACCTACGTGGTGGACGGCGTCGTGCACTACTGTGTGGCCAATATGCCCGGCGCCGTGGCACGCACTTCGACCTTCGCCTTGAACAATGCCACCATCGCCCACGCTGTGGCCCTGGCCAACAAGGGCTGGAGGGCCGCGCTGCGCGACAACGTGCACCTGAAGAATGGCCTGAACGTCTGCGAAGGCAAGGTCACGTATGAGGCCGTGGCCAAGGACCTGGGCTACGCCTACGTAGCGGCCGATAGCTTGCTGGGGTAAGCAGCCTATGCGAGCGTCACCACAACCGGTGCATGGTCGCTCGGGCGCTCGTTCTTGCGTGGGGCCTTGTCCACCACGCAGGCTTGTGTCCTTTCCTTGAGCGCATTGCTGATCAGGATGTGGTCGATGCGCAAACCGCGGTTGCGGCGGAAACCCATGTCGCGGTAGTCCCACCATGAATAACTCTTGGGCGGTTGCTCGAACAGGCGGAAGCTGTCGTGCAAGCCCAGCGCGACCAGTGCGCGCAGGTGGTAGCGCTCTTCCTCGGTGCAGTGGATGGTGTCCTTCAGGCCCACCGGGTCCCACACGTCCAGGTCGTCGAAGGTGATGTTGTAGTCACCCATCAGCACCAGATTGGGGTGCACCTCCAGCTCGGCCTTGACCCACTGGCGCAGGCCCTTCAGCCATTCCATCTTGTATTCAAACTTGTCGCTGCCCGGCTCCTGGCCATTGGGGAAATAGGCGCCAATGACGCGCACACCCGTTGTACCGTACGAGGTGCCCTCCGGTAGCACGGTGCCGGCGATCACCCGGGCCATGTCATCGTCAAAGCCGGGAATGTTTTTCACCACATCGGTGACCGGTGTGCGTGACAGCAGGGCCACGCCGTTGTAGGTCTTCTGGCCAAACCACTGGGCACAGTAGCCCGCCGCCGCAAAGGCCGCGGCGGGGAACTTGTCGTCCGTCATCTTCAGCTCTTGCAAGGCCAACACATCGACCGGGTTGGCGGCGAGCCAGTCCAGCACCTGCGGCAGGCGCACGGACAGGGAGTTGACGTTCCAGGTGGCAAGTTTCATCGGATGACTCGGAAGAATTTCGGGCGCTAGCCCTCGTCAAACAAGGGCTTGTTGCTATTACATATGTAGCGCCGCCATGGCGCCCACGGCCAGGCCGATGGCACCGGCTGCAAACATGGCGTATTCCAGCCACTTCTTCTTGGTCAGCAGCGCAATGGCCGCCAGCGCAATACAGACCTGCAGCACGGTGGTGGACTGCGCCCAGCGGTGGTGTTGGTGCATCTGCTCGTCACTCTTGTGGTCCCACTCGGTGGCTTCGGCTTCGAGCCTGTCGGCCCCTACCTTGATCTCGGCCTTTTCTTTTTCGTAGCGGTCGACCTTGGCCTGGTACTTGGCCTTGTCCTCGTCCTCGTCCTTGGCGGACAGGTCACGCGACATTTCTGCCAGCGACTGCTTGGTGCTCTTGGCCTGGAAGTAGTTCCACTGGTTGGATGCTTCGGTTTTCTTGATGGCTGCGTTGTTCTTGTACAGGCCGGCATTGGCCTGGGTCGCGCCACCCATGTAGCCAAAAATGGCGCCAATGGTGGCGATGATGGCCGTGAACATCGCGATCTGGTTGATCATTCCGCTGCTGTCGTGTCCGCCGTGCCCGCCACCGCCTTGCTGGGCGTGCTCGAGTTCATGGTCGTGCGGGCCGTGTACGTGGAATCCGTGTCCTGACATGCTTAATTTTCCTGGGTGTATGAGAGCGGTTGGGGGTTGCGGTAGCTTACAAAACTAAAATGCAAGCCCTGTGACGAAGTGTGGGTTTCGCGTGCGCTTTCAACCCATTGTGGCCCGAACGATGGGGCATAGGCATCGCCATCAAAGTCGGCGTCGATTTCGGTCACTTCGGCCGTGTGGGCGTAGGGCAGGGTCAGGGCGTACAGTTCGGCGCCGCCTATCACCCAGACATTCGGATGCTGCTCACAAAAATGTAGCGCATCAGCAAGACTTGACGAGGGCTGAGCGCCCATTTCGTTCCAATCCTTCTGGCGGGTCACCACCACATTGGTGCGCCCTGGCAGCGGGCGAAAACGCGGTGGGAGCGAGTCCCAGGTCTTGCGCCCCATGATGACGGGGCAGCCCATGGTCACACGCTTGAAGTGCGCCATGTCTTCGGGCTGATGCCAGGGCTGGGCGTTGTTCTTGCCGATGACGCCATTGCGGGCTTTGGCGAAGATGAGATGCAGTTGCATGGGCGCCGCCGTTACACGGCCACCGGGGCCTTGATGGCCGCGTGGCTTTCATAACCCACGACCTCAAAATCTTCGTACTGGTAATCGAAGATGGACTCCGGCTTGCGCTTGATGTGCAGCGTGGGGTAAGCAAAAGGCGCACGGCTGAGTTGCAGCTCTACCTGCTCAAAGTGGTTGCTGTAGATGTGGCAGTCCCCTCCGGTCCAGATGAAGTCGCCCACATCCAGATCGCACTGCTGCGCCACCAGGTGGGTCAGTAGCGCGTAGCTGGCAATGTTGAACGGCACACCCAAGAAAATGTCCGCGCTGCGCTGGTACAGCTGGCAGCTGAGTTTGCCCTTGCCGCCCGGCTCGGTGGCGGGCGCCACATAGAACTGGAAGAACGCGTGGCAGGGCATCAGTGCCATCTTGTCCAGATCGGCCACGTTCCAGGCGCTCACGATGATCCGGCGCGAGTCGGGGTTGGTCTTGAGCGCCCGGATGACTTCGGCAATCTGGTCGATGTGGCCGCCGTCCGGTGTGGGCCAGCTGCGCCACTGCACGCCATAGACCGGCCCGAGGTCGCCGTCT
>JAUSNJ010000109.1 GCA_030645355.1 Rhodoferax sp.
GACCCGAAGATGTCCAAGGTCGTCACCTCGACCTTCGTGCAGCTCTACGAGCAGGGCCTGATCTACCGCGGCAAGCGCCTGGTCAACTGGGACCCGATTTTGAAATCCGCCGTGTCCGACTTGGAAGTCGAGAGCGATGAAGAAGACGGTTTCATGTGGCACATCCGCTACCCGCTGGCCGATGGCTCGGGCGACATCACCGTCGCCACGACGCGCCCTGAAACCATTCTGGGCGACGTGGCCGTCATGGTACATCCGGAAGACGAGCGCTACCAGCACCTGATCGGCAAACAGGTCGCCCTGCCCCTGTGCGAGCGCACCATTCCCGTGATCGCCGACGATTATGTGGACAAGGCTTTCGGTACCGGCGTCGTGAAGGTCACGCCCGCGCATGACCAGAACGATTACGCCGTCGGCCAGCGCCACAAGCTGCCGATCATTGGTGTGCTGACGCTGGACGCCAAGATCAATGATCTGGCGCCGACTGCTTATCAAGGGCTGGACCGCTTCGTGGCGCGCAAAAAAGTGGTGGCTGATCTGGAGGCCCTCGGCCTGCTGGTCGAAGTCAAGAAACACAAACTGATGGTGCCGCGCTGCGCCCGCACCGGTCAGATCATCGAGCCGATGCTGACTGACCAGTGGTTTGTCGCCATGAGCAAGGTCAGCCCGATTGATCCGACAGGCAAATCGATCGCGCAAAAAGCCATCGACGCCGTGCAGTCCGGTGAGGTCAAGTTTGTGCCCGAGAACTGGGTCAACACCTACAACCAGTGGATGAACAACATCCAGGACTGGTGCATCAGCCGCCAGCTCTGGTGGGGCCATCAGATTCCGGCCTGGTATGACGAAGACGGCAAGGTCTATGTCGCGCGCAACGAGGCCGAGGCACAAGCCCAGGCCCCGGGCAAAAAACTCCAGCGCGACGAAGACGTGCTCGACACCTGGTACTCCTCCGCACTGGTCCCCTTCAGCACCATGGGATGGCCCAACAATGCAGCGCTGGGACGAGGCGGGGATGGACGCAGCGATTTGATGAGCGAAGCGAGTATGAGCAAGGCCGTTCCCGCCTCGGCCCAGAGCGGGGCCGACACCAACAGCCTGAACGACTACAACCTTTACCTGCCCTCAAGCGTGCTGGTCACCGGCTACGACATCATCTTCTTCTGGGTCGCCCGGATGATCATGATGACCACCCACTTCACAGGCAAAGTACCGTTCAAACACGTCTACATCCACGGCCTGGTGCGCGATGCCCAGGGCAAGAAGATGAGCAAGTCCGAGGGCAACGTGCTCGACCCGGTGGACCTGATTGACGGCATCGCCCTGCCCGAATTGCTGGTCAAACGGTCGGAGGGCCTGCGCAAGCCCGAGACCGCGCCGGCTGTGCGCAAAAACACCGAAAAAGAATTCCCAACCGGCATTCCGGCCTTCGGCGCGGACGCCCTGCGCTTCACCTTTGCCTCGCTGGCCTCACTGGGCCGCAGCATCAATTTCGATGCCAAACGCTGCGAGGGCTACCGCAATTTCTGCAACAAGCTGTGGAACGCCAGCCGCTTCGTGCTGATGAACTGCGAAGGCCAGGATTGCGGCCTGAACGAGCACACGAAGGAAGAGTGCGCCGTCGGCGGTGCCGCGCACGGCTACCTGGAGTTCAGCCCGGCCGACCGCTGGATC
>JAUSNJ010000121.1 GCA_030645355.1 Rhodoferax sp.
TTGTGACAGCTGGAGCAATTCGTTGCCGCGGTAAACAGGCTGTGGTCGGGCTTGGAGCCCAGCCAGGTGCTGGTCGACTTGTGGCAGTTCTCGCAGACGGTCTGCCCACTGTGGATGGCAGTGGCTGGCCGGCTGCTCAGGCCGTACGTGGCGCTCAGGTGGCAGGTCGCACACTGGGTCGACAGCGACACGTTGGTGTGGAAACTGCTCGGAATCCAGCTCGCAAAGCCCGACTTGTGGCAGCTGTCGCAGTTGGTGATGGCAACCCCACTCAATGACTGGTAGGGAATATGGTTCGCCGGCCTGCCGTCGGCTGGCGGGTAGGCGCCACTGTGGCAGCTGGTGCACTGGTTGGTCACCGGCATCTGGCTGTGGTTCCACTTGCTGGGTTTCCAGCCCGTCACGTTGTGGCAGCTGACGCAGTTGACGCTGGTGGGAATGTGCTGTGCGGTCTTGCCGGTCGCGGAACTTCCGTTGTGGCAGCTGGAACAATTCGTTGCCGCGGTAAACAGGCTGTGGTCGGGTTTGGAACCCAGCCAGGTGCTGGTCGACTTGTGGCAGTTCTCGCACACCGTCTGGCCGTTGTGGATGGCGGTGGCTGGGCGGCTGCTCAGGCCGTAGTTGGCGCTCAGGTGGCAGGTCGCGCATTGGGTAGACAGCGACACATTGTTGTGGAACTGCCCGGGGCTCCAACTGGTGTAGCCCGCCTTGTGGCAGCTGTCGCAATTGGTGATGGCAACCCCACTCAATGACTGGTAGGGAATGTGGTTTGCGGATTTGCCATCGGCAGGGGGGTAGGCCCCGCTGTGGCAGGTGGAACACTGATTGGCCACCGGCATCTGCGAGTGGTTCCACTTGGCAGGCTTCCAGCCACTGGTGTTGTGGCAACTCACGCAGTTGACGCTGGTCGGAATGTGCGTGGCCACTTTTCCCGTCGCCGCGCTGCCGTTGTGGCAGCTGGAGCAATTCGTTGCCGCGGTAAACAGGCTGTGGTCGGGCTTGGAGCCCAGCCAGGTGCTGGTCGACTTGTGGCAGTTCTCACAGACCGTCTGGCCGCTGTGGATGGCGGTCGTTGGCCGTCCCGTGGCCCCGAAGCTGGTGCTCATGTGACAGCTGGCGCACTGGGTCGAGACCGACACATTGGCATGGAACACACCGGGATTCCAGCTGGAGTAACCACCCTTGTGACAGCTGTCGCAATTGGTGATCGACACACCACTGAGGGACTTGTACGGAATGTGGTTGGCCGTAAGGCCGCTGGCTGGCGGGAAGCCGCCGGTGTGGCAGGTCGAACACTGGTTGGCCACCGGAGCCTGCGAATGGTTCCACCGAGTCGGCTTCCAGCCTGCGGTGGTGTGGCAACTGATGCAGTTCGCGCTGGTCGGAAAGTGCGCGGCCGTCTTGCCCGTGGCCGAACTGCCGTTGTGGCAAGTTACGCAGTTGGTGGCACTCGTGAACCCACTGTGGTCAGGTTTGGCTCCGCCCGACCAGGTGCTCGTCGATTTGTGGCAGTTCTCGCACACACTTTGGCCATTGTGGATGGCGCTCGCTGGCCGACCCGTGGCCCCGAAGCTGGTGCTCATGTGACAGGTCGCACACTGCGTGGACACGGAAACGTTGGTGTGAAATTGGCCCGGATTCCAGCTCGTATAGCCACCCTTGTGGCAGCTGTCGCAGTTGGCAATCGACACCCCTTTGAGGGATTTGTATGGAATGTGGTTGGAGGTAGGCCCGCTGGCCGGTGGAAAGCCACCGGTATGGCAGGTCGCGCACTGGTTGGCCACCGCCATCTGGCTGTGGTTCCAGTTCGTCGGCTTCCACCCCGCCGTCGTATGGCAGCTGATGCAGTTCGACGCAGTCGGCATATGGGTGCTCGCCTTGCCCGTTGCCGCACTGCCGTTGTGGCAACTGGCGCAATTGGTCGAACTATTGAACAGGCTGTGGTCGGGCTTGGAGCCGGACCAGGTACTGGTCGACTTGTGGCAGTTCTCGCAGACGCTCTGCCCGTTGTGGATGGCGGTCGCCGGACGCGCAGTGGCCCCGAAGCTGGTGCTCATATGGCAGGTCACGCACTGGTTTGAAACCGATACGTTTGCATGGAACTGCCCCTGGTTCCAGCTGGTGTAACCCCCTTTGTGGCAGCTGTCACAGTTTGCAATGGACACACCATTGAGCGACTTGTAGGGAATGTGGTTGGCCGAAGGCCCATCGGCGGGCGGAAAGCTGCCGGAGTGGCAGGTGGAACACTGGTTGGCGACGGGCGCCTGGCCATGGTTCCAGCTGGTGGGCTTCCATCCGCCGGTGGCGTGACAGCTGGTGCAATTCAGACTGGTGGGAATATGGGCGGCGGTCTTGCCCGTCGCGGTGCTGCCGTTGTGGCAACTGGCACAGTTGGTGGCGCTGGTGAATCCTGCATGGTCCATGCCCGACGCGGGCAACCAGCCCGACGTCTTGTGGCAGCTGCTGCAGGAGGCCGTGGTCTGGATGTGGCCGGACGGTTTGCCAACCGTGGTGGCTCCGTTGTGGCAGCTCCCGCAGGCATTGGCGGCAACGCCTGCGTGGTCAAACTTGGCGCCGACAAACGTCGCCGTGGTGTGGCAGCTGTCGCAGCCCAGCGGGGACTGAAAGTGGGCCGACGGTTTGGTGACATTGGCACGCGACAGGCGTGTACCACTGGTGTGGCAGCTGGCGCATTCCTTGGGCGTGCCCTTGAACACGCCGGCAATATGGCAGGACTCGCAACGGGCATTGGAGTGCACGCCCGTCAGCGCATAGCCCGTCTTGACGTGGTCAAAATTGCGGGTGCCATTTTGGGCCTGCAGCGCGCCGGTGAAGACAAGGAGGAAGAACGCAAAGAATATTCGCAAACGCTGACTCATGGACGCTCCCCGCGGGTTGAATCGACCCGGTTCCTGATCTTCTTCCAGCTGTCTACGCCATGGCACTGCTCGCAGCGGTTGCCAAACTGGGCGTCATGCACGTCGTCGCCACGGTGGCAGGCAATGCAGGCGGTGCCAACTTTTGCGGCATCCATGTTTTTGGGTGCGGGTTGTCGATGGCAACTCTCGCATGGAACCTTGCGGTGCGCACCGTCGAGCCGGTACGTTGACCGGCGCTCGTGGTCAAAGTCCCAGACGGACCAGGCACGGGTGTTGTGACAGGATTCGCAGCGCATTCCAAATTTCTCATGGTGTTTGTCTTTATTCTTGTGGCAGGAAATGCAATCTTTTTGCGCATCTTTGTAACGACTTGTCGCATGGCAGTCTTTGCACGGCGTCGTGATGTGGCGCCCGGTGAGCGGAAAACGGGACTGCGCGTGGTCGAACTGCGTGGTCTTCCAGGACTTGTCTCCGTGGCACTGTTCACACTTGGCGCCCAACTGGTTCTCGTGCTTGTCGTCCTTTTTGTGGCAGCTGATGCAATCCACTACCGTATTGCGATAACTGCGCAAGTCTTTGTGACAAGCGTTACATTTGATTTTTGACTCGGCATGCGCATTGCGCAGCTTGAACTTGGTGCGGTCGTGGTTGAAGCGGCCCTCGGTGCTCTTCCAGTCGCGCTCGGCATGGCACTCGGCACATTTGACGCCCAGGTTGCCGACGTGCTTGTCGTCCTTCTTGTGGCAGCCTATGCACTCCTTGGGTGCCTCCTTGAACATGGCGCTCTTGTGGCACTCCTTGCATTCGGTCTTGGCATGCTTGCCCAGCAGGGGGAAGGTGGTCGCCTCATGGTCAAACTTGGGGGACTCCTTCCAGTTGCGTTCGGTGTGGCAGTTGCCGCACTCCTTGCCCAGGGACTCCTTGTGCTTGTCGTCTTTCTTGTGGCAGCTGTTGCAGTCCTGGCTGACTTTCACCTTGTAAAGGTGCCCGGTATGGCAGTCCGCACAGGCTGTGGTGCGGTGCTTGCCGCGCAGGGCATAGCGGGTGTCGGCGTCGTGGTTGAAGCTTGAGGGCTTCCACTGCTTGGCAGTGTGGCAGTTGTCACACTTCTCCCCGAACTGGCCCTTGTGTCCCTTCTGGCCGTCGTCATCCTTGCGGTGGCATGCATAGCAGGCCTGGGGCGTTTCCTTGTAGTTGCTGTTCTTGTGGCAGTCGGCGCACTTGGTGTCTACGTGTTTGCCGGTCAGCGCGAAGCGTGTCTTGTCGTGGTCAAACTTGGCTTCCTTCCACAGATTTTCATTGTGGCAATCAGCGCACTTGGCACCCAGTGACCCCTTGTGCACATCGTCCTTGCGGTGGCAGGCGTTGCACTCCACCGGCGCCTCACGGAATTTCTTGCCGTCCACGTGGCACTTGACGCACTCCAGCTTCTGGTGCTTGGCGCGCAGGCCGAAGTCGGTCGGCGTGTGGTCAAACTTGTTCTTGTCAAACTCGGCAATGGCGGCGCCGCGACCCTTGTGGTCGGTGTGGCAGGTGCGGCAGGCCTGCGGCTTCTGTTTCCCGTGAAAGCCGGTCTTGCCCCTGACATCCGCGCCGACCTCCTTGTGACAGGCCATGCACAGCCCGTCCTGCGCCTTGCGGTCGAACTTCGTGTGGCACTGCTTGCACTCGTCATCCACCTTGGCGTGGGACTGCACCAGCTTGCCCGGCGAGACGATGGACTCGATCCCCTGTGCCAGCACCGGACCGGCCAGCCACAGGCTGGCAGACCAACAAACCAACGCCCAGCGCAGCCATCGCAGCACCACGCCGACGCGTGCACTCACCCTCGCGCCCCTAGTACGCATGCACGGCGACAACGTGGACGATGGCACTGATCACCAGCAGGTACACGAACGGAATATGGGCCACATGCCACAACGAAAACAGCTTCTCGTAGGCCGTGTAGTGGGCCACCTTGACGACCGCGGTCAGGTAGCGGCGCACCAGCTTGCGGGCGTGGCGCTCGCGCCGGGTCAGATCTTCCGCAGACCAATGGCTGTGTGCGGCGAGCTTGCGGATGGGCGCCTTCAGCTCCGACACACACTGCCGGTAGACGAATACCTGCATGATGGGCAACCAGAAGACTTGGCGGAAATAGGTCAGCCACCCGGGCTTGGCCTGCAGTTCGGTCTGTTCAAAGGCGCGCAGTTTGGCTTCCACCGTGGGGGCAAATGCCAGACGGGACCGGACATCTTCCTGTTCCGGCGACACGTGGGCCTGCAACTCCTTGAGGCTGACCACTTCACCGCGCAAGCCCCGGTGCACCCGCGCATAGATGAAACGCCCCACCACGCCACTGAGCGCCACGATAACCATGCTGTACAGGGCCACCGCCGCGTTCAGCGAACCCACATGGAACGTCGAGTGCAGAAGAATCAGCAGCGGCCCACCGACGCCCAGCAGCATGTGGACCAGGAACCACCACTTGACCCGCCCCCACCCCTGGGCAAACCGGAAGTGCTTGCGCAGCGGGTAGCTGAACAGCAGCAGCATCATGACGCCGCCCGCCACTCCCAACCAGTAGCCCACGTCATCGCCCGCTTCAAAAAAACCCTGGCGGCTGATTTGCCACACCATCCAGGTCAGGGCAATGAGTACCAGATAGACCACGGTGTCGGTCGCCAGCGCAGGAGCCGGTGCCCGCTCTTGACCGGCAGGGGCTGGCCGGTGGGTCGAAGTCTGGCTCATGGGGAGGATCTGGACAAAAAACCCGAGCCTATTGCCAAAATATTAAGAGGTTCTTACGTGCCCACCGAGCAAGCGTAACGAGCCGTAACACGGAGTGCTCTACCCATTAGTTCAAAATTGATAGCAACATATCCAATAACCACGGGGGCCAGTGGTCAATTTTATTGGATGGATTACGGCCCAACCTTGCCCCACTCCTGCTCATAGGTTGTCACCAGAATCTGGTTTGACAGTCGGTTTACGTCCGCCGGCACGCGCGCCATGTCCTTGGGAAAATCAAACAACAGTGGCAGCGTCTGGGGGCTCAGGAAACGCAGTCCTTCGGGTAATGCCGTGGGCAGATGCCAGGGCCGGTGGCTGGCGAGGATGTAGCCCCACTCACCGAAACTGGGCACATTGGCGTGGTAGGGCGTGGCGTGCAGACCGACCGAGGCTATGGTGGTGGCCACGGTCCAGAAACTCTGGCGCGCTACCAGTGGCGATGTGGTCTGGATGACCGCATATCCACTGGCCGACAGGCGTTGGGCCAGCAGCGAGTAGAAGGTGTTGGTGTAAAGCTTGCCAATGGAGAAGTTGGTCGGGTCCGGAAAATCCACGACTATGACGTCGAACATTTCGGGTTCTGCCTTGTCGCCGCCTTGCAGCCACTGAAACGCGTCGGTGTTGACGATGTGCAGCTTGGGCGACCGCAGTGCGCCCCCATTGAGCTGGGACATGGCCGGGTCATTCGCGAACAGGCCCGTCATATTGGGGTCCAGCTCGACCAGGGTGACACTTTCCACACTGGGGTACTTGAGGATTTCGCGCACCGCCATGCCGTCGCCACCGCCCAGCACCGCCACCTTGCGCGGCGCGCCAAAGGCAGCCATGGCCGGATGCACCAGAGCCTCGTGGTAGCGGTATTCATCGCGCTCGGCAAACTGCAGGTTGCCATTCAGAAACAGCTTGTGCCCGGTGCGCCCGCTGGTCACCACAATGCGCTGGTACGGCGACGTGGCCGCCAGCACAATACGGTCGTGGTAGAACTTGTCCTCGGCCAGCGTAGTAATTTGGTCGGCCACCGCGAAGCCCGTCCCCAGCGCGGCCACCGTGAGCACACAGGCCCAGGCGTGGGCGCCCAAGTGGCGCAGCTCATGGCGAAACACCCACAGCGTCCAGAACGCGACCGCCGCATTCAACAGACCAAACAGCAGCCCGGTCCGGATCAGCCCCAACTGCGGCACCAGCAGCAGCGGAAAGGCCACCGACACGGCCAGCGCCCCCAGGTAGTCAAAGGTCAGCACCTGCGACACCAGGTCTTTGAGCGCCACCTCGCGCTTGAGGATGCGCATGACCAGCGGAATCTCCAGCCCCACCAGAATGCCCACCACGCCCACCATGGCGTACAGCAAAAAGCGGAACGCGCCCGGCATGTAGGCATTGGCGAGAAACAACAGGCCCGGCAAGGCGCCGCCGGCCAGCGCCACCAACAGCTCGATGCGCAAAAAATGCGCCGGCAGCTGGCGCTCAAAAAACCGCGACAACCACGAGCCCACGCCCATGGCAAACAGATAGGAGCCGATGATGGTGGAGAACTGCAGAACCGAATCGCCCAGCAGGTACGAAGCCAGCGCCCCCGCGGCCAGCTCGTACACCAGACCGCAGGCGGCCACCACAAACACGCTGGCCAGCAGCGTGACTTCGAGTGGCCGGGGACTGCGTGGTACGCGAAGCGACAAGCGTGGGGGCCTAATGTATTGCGGCAGCAATGATCACGCAGATGCCCAGGCTCATGGCGGCCACGACCAGCGCCAGCGCCACGTTTTGTTTCTCGACAATCTCGCCCCACAAATCGTAGGGCGTGATCTTGTCGATGATGAGAAAGCACAGCCAGAAGATCGCAACGCCCATCAGCGCGAACACCAATGAACTCAGCACCACGCCCGGTTTTATCATTTCAAAGCCCATGGGACTCTCCTAAAAAAAATGGGATGCATCACTTGTGACCTCCTCCACCTGAAAACCCGCCAAACGAACCGCCCGAACTGCGCGAGCTGGACGACGAAGAACAGTTTTCGACCCTGGGGTCGCAACGGGAGCAACGGCTCAGCAGCGAAAGCAGAATCAGCGTGACAATAAGCACCACGATGATGGTGCCGATGCCGATGCTGCGTGCGGCGCTGAACGGCGCCGCGTCCTCGCGCTTGAGCAAATCCTTCTTGCCCTCCAGGCCAAAGGCCTTGGCCACCACGTCGCTGGCCAGCTGATCCCCGCTGGACCACACCAGTTCGGTGGCACTCTGCTCCAGGGAGAGCAGGCGTTTGCCGTTGGCAAAGTCCTTGTTTTGTGTCGTCTGGCCCCGCTGCACCGGCCAGTAAAACTCGCCACACACATAGTTGGTTTCAGCGGTATAGCTGTACTTCAGCGTGTAGTTGGTGCCCAGGTAACTGGCGCTGCGCGCGTTGGAACTGGTCATGCTGGGCGCGCCGGTCGTGGGGCGTACCAGGCTCCAGCCTTCTTCGGAGTCCACCAGGAAGCTGAAGCCCCTTTTCTGGTTGTACAGCAGGTACTCGCTCCAGCCAAAGTGTTCGTCGTCGCCCGGCGCCACGCCCATGCGGTGCTGAAAGCCCACCACCTGCCACTGCACGCCCTGCAACTGGCCCAGCGTGCCCAGCGGAATCAGTGGCTGGATCGGTTCGTCCTGGATGGCAGACTTCAACTCACCGCCAATCCCCTGGCTCAAGTCAATCAGGCTGTTGCAGCTGCCACAAGTGATGCTCTTGCTGGTGGCCAGGGCCACCGTCACTGGTGCGCCGCAATGCGGGCAGTTGAATTGGCGGCCTTTCTCGTCCTTGACCGATTCGTCTTTCAGGCCCTTGAGCGCCAGATCGTCCAGCAGCACGGCCGTGCCTTGCGAGACAACGGGCGGTGTGGCGGTGTAGTCAATGCTGATGACTTCACCGCTGGCGCTGCGCAACTCGACCACATCAAACGCCTGGCCCAGCGGCGGCAGCTTGGGCAGCTCGCCCTGTGCGCTGATGAGTTGGGCCGATACGTTGCTCGCCACGCTGAAGGGCTTGCCATTGATGCCCACCTGCTTGCCCACCACGTAGCGGTCGGCCGGTGGCATGTTGCGCACCTGGGTGTTGGGCTGGGTGAAGACGTAGGCGCCGTTGTCCTCGGCCAGCCAGCCGGACTCCCCATCATCAAACAGTGCATTCCACTCGGCCCAGGTGCCCTCCGCGGTCTTGTACTGCAGACGCCCGATCAGCGTGAAATGGCGCTTGTTGTAGGTGCCGTCGGCAAACAATTGCAACGGGCTGTGGTCGTCAAACAGCTCGGCCATCTTGCCGATGCGCGACAGCACATCACCCTGGCGCACCACCGTGCTCTGGCAGAAGCCACACACCGCGTGCGTGGACTGCGCCGAACGAAACTCCACCGGCGCGCCGCACCCCGGGCAGGGCGCGGTGTAGGAGCGTTGGGTAGCGGTGGCCAAGGAGGTCTGGGCGGCAAAGCGTTATGCGTAGGTCAAGGAGGAGCCCGAAGGGCGGGGGACACGAAGCAGAACGCTTTGCCGCCCAGACCGGCCCCTTCCAGAAGCTACACCAGCTTCTTCAACAACTCGGCCTTCTTGGCGGCAAACTCTTCCTCACTCAAAATGCCCTTGGCTTTGAGATCCCCCAACTTTTCCAGTGTGGCGAGGATATCGTCGGGCTTGAGCGTGGCCGCTGCTTGGGCCGCCGCGGCAGAGGCTGCGGCCTGGACAGCTGCCTGGTTATTGCCCTGCAAACCGGCCTGCAGGTTCTGCGCCAGCACCTGACCCAGCGCCACGCCGGCGCCCAGGCCCATGGCGTCCCCTGCAATGCCGCTGCCACCACCGCCGCCGCCCTCGGCAAACTTGGGTATGGCCTGCGCGGTCTGGTACTGCATGAACTTGCCCATGTCGTTGCCGACCATGCCCATGCCGATTTTCTGGTCCAGAATCTTTTGCAGTTCTTCGGGCAGGGAGACGCTCTGCACCGTCATGCCCTCGATCTTCAGGCCCAGCTTGGCCATCTCGGGCGCCAGTTGCGTGCTCAGGGCCTTGGCAAATTCGATCTGGTTCGACGCCAGGTCCAGGAAGGGGATGCCGCTGGCCGCAATGGCTGTGCTGATGTTTTGCAGCACCAGGCCGCGCAGCTGGCCTTCCACGTCGGCCACGGTGTAGACCTCGCGCGTGCCCGAGATCTCGGTATGGAACAGCTTGGGGTCTTCGATGCGGAACGCGTAGTTGCCGAAGGCGCGCAGGCGCACGGCGCCGAAGTCCTTGTCGCGGATCGTGATGGGCTGGGGCGTGCCCCACTTCTGGTCGATCTGCTGGCGGGTGCTGAAGAAGTAAACGTCGCTCTTGAAGGGTGACTCGAACAGCTTGTCCCAGTTCTTCAGGTAGGTCAGCACCGGCAGTGTCTGCGTCGTGAGCTTGTGGGTGCCGGGGCCAAACACGTCGGCAACCTTGCCTTCGTTGACGAACACCGCCATCTGCGACTCGCGCACCACGAGCTGGCCGCCGTTCTGGATTTCCATGTCGCGCATCGGGAAGCGCCAGGCCAGGGTTCCGTCACTGTCTTCGGTCCACTGGATGATGTCTATGAACTGTTTTTTGATGAAATCCATAAGTGCCATGGTGTGGGCCTCCTGCTTGGGGTGAACGTGAACCGGTGGCAATGATACACAGCATGCTGGCCCCTGTGTCGCCTCATAAGTTGTATGGGATATGCTGGCGCCATGAGCCTTCTTTTTACCCCCTACACCCTGCCATCGCCACGCGGTGGCCTGACCCTTGCCAACCGCATCGTGGTGGCGCCCATGTGCCAATACGCTGTGCACGATGGCGCAGCATCCGACTGGCACCTGATGCACTGGGCCAACCTGCTCAACAGTGGCGCCGGGCTATTCACGATCGAGGCAACGGCTGTGGTCCCCGATGGCCGGATCACACCCGGCTGTCTGGGCCTCTGGGATGACACCACGGCGCACGCGCTGGCTGACACCTTGCAGCGCGCACGCACACTGGCACCACCCACACCGGTTTGCATCCAGCTGGCGCACGCCGGCCGAAAGGCATCCAGCGCTGCGCCGTGGCATGGTGGGCAGTTGATTGCCAGAGACCATGGTGGCTGGGAGACGTTTGGGCCCTCTGCCCTGCCCCAATTGCCCGGTGAGACCCCACCGACCGAACTGGACCTGGCCGGGATCGCCCACATCACTGCGGCCTTTGTCAATGCCGCGCGGCGGGCCGATGCCATGGGCATTGAGGCCATTGAACTGCATGCCGCCCACGGCTATCTGCTGCACGAATTCCTGTCGCCCATTGCCAACCAGCGAACGGATGCCTATGGCGGCAGTTTTGACAACCGCATCCGCTTTCCGCTGGAAGTTTTTTCAGCCGTGCGCCAGGCATTTGACGGGGTTCTGGGCCTGCGGGTATCGGCCAGTGACTGGATTGAGGGGGGCTGGGATGTAGCCCAAAGTGCTGAGTTTGCCAACCGCCTCAAGTCACTGGGATGCGACTTCATCCACGTGTCGTCTGGTGGTATTTCGCCTGCGCAGAAGATTGTGCTGGGTGTGGGGTACCAAGTGCCGTTTGCGCGCGACATCCGCCAGGCCAGCGACCTGCCCACCATGGCGGTGGGCCTGATCACGGATGCGCTCCAGGCCGAAGCCATTCTGCAGGCCGGTGACGCCGATCTGGTGGCGCTGGCCCGCGCATTCTTGTACGAGCCGCGCTGGGGTTGGCACGCCGCAGCGGCACTGGGCGGCGAAGTGGTGGCCAAGGAAAACTACTGGCGTTGTGTACCCCGGGAGGCGCAAGCCATCTTTGGCAAGGTCTCCATTGGCATGCGCTGAAGAACCCGGCATGCGCGCGCCGTCGATCCCGGCCATGCTGCTGGCCGCCGGCCGCGGTGAGCGCATGCGCCCGCTGACCGACGCCACGCCCAAACCCCTGCTGGTGGTGCAGGGCAAGCCGCTGCTGCAGTGGCCGCTGGAGGCGCTGGCGCGCGGTGGTTTCGATCGCGCCGTGGTCAACACGGCCTGGCTGGGCGGGCAGGTTGCGGAAATGTTTCAAAGCATTTTCACCGTCCAGCCCTCGTCGAATATGGATTTATCGCTATTAGATCAGGAGCGGCCCGTCAAAACGATGCAGATCCACTACTCCCACGAAGGGCAAGACTTTGGCGGCGCACTGGAGACCGCCGGCGGCATTGCACGGGCGCTCCCACTGTTGTGCCCACCCCCAGCCGGTGCGGCCACGCCGGCCGACGGTGTGTTCTGGGTGCTGGCGGGCGATGTGTTTGCGCCGGACTTTGTGTTCCGCCAGGCCGACGTCGACCGTTTCATGGCCAGCGACAGGCTGGCCCACCTCTGGCTGGTGCCCAACCCTGAACACCACCCGCGGGGCGACTTTGGTCTGGCACCAGACCCCGGCAGTGTTGGCGACACGGCACTCGCGCTGAACTTGCCCGATGATGACCCGCATCAGCGCTACACCTACAGCACGATCGGCCTGTACCGTGCGGCGCTTTTCGCGCCGCCGTGGTGCGACATTGCGCCGGGCAATCCGCATGGCGTCAAGGCGCCACTGGGCCCCCTGCTGCGCGCCGCGATGGACCAGCGACGGGTCAGCGCCGCGCTGTACACCGGCCGCTGGGCCGACGTTGGCACGCCACAGCGGCTGGAGCAGCTCAATGCCTTGCAGTAGCCGGCCAGGAGTCCGCAGCATGCTGATCCTGCTGGTGGCGTGGAGTTTGGCCACCCTGGCCTGCAGCGCCGAACCTGCACCACGCCGGGTGCCCGACACCATGGCGCAGCGCGTACTGCCCTGCACGGTCTGCCACGGCCCCGAGGGGCGGGCCAGCAACGCGGGTTACTTTCCCCGCATTGCCGGAAAACCAGCGAGCTACCTTTACAACCAGCTCATCAACTTCCGCGAAGGGCGGCGCACCCATGCCGCCATGACCCACCTGGTGGACTACCTGTCGGATGCCTACCTGCGCGAAATGGCCGAGCACTTTGCCGCGCTGGATCTGCCCTACCCGGCCGCGCAAACCCAAAACGCCCACCCGTTGGTGCTGTCCCAGGGCCAGTCGCTGGTGTTGCACGGCGATGCACAGCGCCGCATCCCGGCCTGCGTGGCCTGCCACGGCGCCGCCATGACGGGCATTGCGCCGGCCGTGCCCGGCTTGCTGGGCCTGCCGCGCGACTATGTGGTCGCCCAGTTGGGTGCTTGGCAGACCGGCAAGCGCCACGCCACCACGCCCGACTGCATGGGCCAGATCGCCACGCAGCTGACCGTCGGCGAGATCAGCGCCGTCGCCACCTGGCTGTCGGCGCAGCCACTGCCGGCACAGCCCAGGGCGCTGCCGGCGCGCACCACGGATTGGCCCCTGGAGTGCGGCAGTGGTGCGCAGTAGATCGGGCCCGCCATGAAGCGCACGCTCTGGTTACGGGGGTTCCTGGCCTTGCTGGTGGCGGGACTGGCAGTGCTCGCGTGGGTGGTCTGGATGAATGGGCGTGGCGAGTCGCCAATCACGGACACTGCCGGGGACTTTGTGGCGACGCCGCAGCAGGTGGCACGCGGTGCCTACCTGGCCCGTGCGGGCAACTGCGCCGCCTGCCACACGGCCCGCGGTGGCGCTGCCTACGCCGGCGGCCTGGGGCTTGCCACCCCCTTCGGCACGGTGTTCGCCAGCAACCTGACGCCCGACCCGCAAACCGGCCTGGGCCTGTGGTCAACGCAAACGTTCTGGCGTGCCATGCACCACGGCCGCGCACAGGATGGGCGCCTGCTGTACCCGGCCTTTCCGTACACCAGCTACACGCTGGTCAGCCGCGAAGACAGCGATGCCCTGTTTGCCTACCTGCGCAGCCTGGCGCCCGTGTCCCGGCGCAACACGCCGCACGCCCTGGTTTTTCCGTTCAACACCCAGGCTGCCCTGGCGGTGTGGCGGGCACTGTATTTCCGGCCGGGCGCGTTCGAGCAAGACCCCACCCACACGCCGGAATGGAACCGCGGAGCCTACCTGGTACGGGGCCTGGGACACTGCGCGGCTTGCCATGCGCCGCGCAACGCACTAGGTGCCACCGTGGACGCACAGGCCTTGCACGGCGGCATGGTGGCGATGCAGAACTGGTATGCGCCCTCACTGGCGTCCAACCGGGAGGCGGGTGTGGCCGACTGGGACACGCAGCACGTGGTGGACCTGCTGCAAACCGGCATGTCCGCACGCGGCACGGCGCTGGGACCGATGGCCGAAGTGGTCTACCGCAGCACCCAGCATCTGCTGCCCGATGATCTGCGGGCCATGGCCGTCTTCCTGAAAGACCTGCCGCCGCAATCGCATCCCGCGCAACCCGGCGACGCGCCGGGTGCGGCCCAGTATGCCAATGGACAACGGCTGTATGTGCGCCACTGCGCCGAGTGCCACGGTCGGCAGGGCGAGGGCGCACAAGGCGCCTACCCGCCGCTGGCTGGCAACCGCGTGATGACCATGGACACACCGGCCAACCTGGTGCAGCTGGTTCTGCACGGAGGCTACTTGCCGGCCACCGCAGGCAACCCGCGACCCTACGGCATGCCGCCGTTTCGGCACCTGCTGGACGATGCCGAGGTCGCCGACGTCTTGTCCTACATCCGCCACGCCTGGGGCCACCGTGCAAGCCCGGTGACGATGCTGGACGTGCTGCAATACCAGTAGCGCGTTCGCGGTGCTTCTTTAGACTACCCGCATGACGCCACCCTCGATTGCACACGACACCTTAGGGACACGCCCGGTCGGGATCGCCGCGCTGGGTCGCTACCTGTGGGCGGCCCCCCTGTTGTTGTCCGTCGCGTTTACGGCCCTGGTCGTCGCGTGGGCGCAGGACAACGACAGACTGGAGCGTGAAGCCTCGCAGCGTTCGGTGGTGGCCGACACGCTGAGCCTGGAGGCACAACTGACGGCGCGGCTGGAAACCGAAAAGGTCAAGCTGCGCGCGGCCGCGACCCGACTGCTGCCGGCGGGCCCGGATGCGCACCGGCAGCTCGCCAGCCTGCCGGAGGTTGCGGCCGGCCTGGACCGGCGCTGGTTGAGCGTGCTGTGGCTGGACGCCAACAACAGGATCGTGGCCGAGGCGCGGCGCGACCAGCGCCCCGGTGCGAAGAGCTTTCCCCAGACACAGGGCATCACCCTGCACCTGGTGGCGCCCACCAGCGACGAACGCCGTCCGCAGACCGGGCAGCTGATTGCCCGCTATGACCCCGCGGATCTGATCCAGAGCAAGGACTTCTGGTGGCTGGCTGCCCAATACGAAGTCCAGCTGCTGTCCGGGCTTGACGAAGTGATTTTGTCCACGGAAAAAGCCGGGCGCGCGGCCGCGGGCGAGACCTACGAGACACCCTTCCAGGCCATTGCCGATGCCCGGTTGCGGCTGACCCAGCGCGTGCGCCAGCCGCACTGGTTCACGACACTGCCGGTGGTGCTGATGGTCGGCTTTCTGGTCTGTATTGCGGTCGCCACGGTGTTGCTGCGCCGCCAGATGAACCGGGTGGCCAAGGCCGAAGCCGCGTGGCGCACCGAGGCCGCGTGGCGGCAGTCGCTGGAGGAGTCCGCGCTGGTGGGTTTGCGCGCGCGCGATCTGGATGGCCGGCTGTTGTTTGCCAATGGCACCTTCTGCGAGATGGTGGGCTACTCGTTTGCCGAACTGCTGGAGCAAGGACCCGCATTCGATGCGCAAGTGCCGACCCTTCACGACAGCGTTGCGCACCCCGCCAAGGGGGAAGGCCGCGAGGCCCGCTGGCACCATCGCGACGGTCGCATTGTGGATGTCATGGTGTTCGAATCGCCGTTGATCGACGGCGCGGGCGAGCAGGTGGGATGGATGGGCTCGATTGTGGATGTCACCGAGCGCAAGCGGCTCGAAGAACTGGAACGCCGCCAGCGCGAGGTACTGGCCAACCACGCGCGCCTGTCCACGCTGGGCGAAGTGGCGTCCACGCTGGCCCACGAATTGAACCAGCCCCTGACCAGCATCGTCAGCTACAGCGCAGGCATTGCCAAGGCACTGGAGAAGCTGCCGGGCACCGAGCCCGAACTGCTGGCAGCCGCCCAGGCCCTGTCACGCCACGCATCCAAGGCGGGCGGCATCGTCCACCGGATTCGCACCCGCCTGGCACGGCGGGAGCTGGTGCTGGAGCGCTGCAGCATCAACCCCCTGGTGGCCGACGCCGTGACCCTGCTGCAGCGCGATTTCAGGCGCGCCGGTGTCGACGTCTCGCTGCGACTGCACGCGGGCCTGCCCGCGGTCCACATCGACCGCATTGGCATAGAGCAGGTGATCACCAATTTGCTGCGCAACGCCTGCGATGCCATGGCCGGCATGCCCCAGCAGCGCACGCTGCTGGTGCGCACGCTGCCCGGCCGGGTACCATCGCTGGGCCCCGAGGTGGGATGGGTGACCGTCGAGGTGACCGATGCCGGGCCGGGGCTGGGCGGACGCGATATCGAAGCGCTGACCGAACCGTTCTTTTCCACCAAGAAAGAAGGCACCGGACTGGGGCTTGCCATCTGCCGCTCCATACTGGAGTCGCATGGCGGCGTGTTGCACGCCGAGGATGCTCCCGCCGGTGGCGCCCGCTTCAGCTTCTCACTGCCACCAGACAGCCAAACGATGGAGTCCCTACCCGCATGAGTGAACCCTGCATTTACCTCTGTGACGACGACGAGGGCGTTCGCTCGTCGATTGCTTTCTTGTTGCGCCAGCATGACCTGGCGGTGGTGCCCTACGCCAGCGGACCCGAACTGCTGTCTGCGCTGGATGGTGCCACCGCGCCGTTGCGGGGGATCTTCGTGCTGGATGTGCGCATGGAGCCGCTGTCAGGCCTGCAGGTCCATGAGGCGCTGATCAGCCGGGGGCTGGCCAGCCGCATGCCCGTGCTGTTCCTCAGTGGCCACGGCGACATTCCCATGGCGGTCGGCGCCATGGCCAAGGGGGCGTTCAGCTTTGTCGAGAAGCCCTACGCCGATGAGGCGCTGGTGCAGTTGATGCGGCAGGCCCTGGCGCTGGAAGTGCAGTGGCATGCCCGGGTGGCGCGCCAGGACGCGCTGCGGCAGTTGATCACCAGTCTCCCACGGCAGCAATTGCGCCTGATGCCCATGGTGGCCGCCGGCGAGTTGAATAAGACCATTGCCTGGAAAATGGAGCTCAGCGTGCGCACGGTCGAGGAGCACCGGCGCAAGATTTTCGAGCGGCTCAATGTGCACTCGGCCGCGGAACTCGCCACCCTGCTGGCGGAGGCCCGCTCGGCTGGCATCGACATACCCAGCGAATCATCCCCGCCCTGAGCCTAGGCTCCGTGATCCGTATCACCCAGAACAAAGTCGATGAAGCCGCGCTGCACATTGGTATCCACCAGTTGCACGCGAACCAGTTGCCCAACCGCCAACCCGGGCGCATCTGACACCAGTCGACCTTCTGCGGGCGGCGTAAAGATGCGCACCCAGTTGCCCGTGCCGGTCACGCCGGTGACGATGGCGTCGAAGCGTTGGCCGATGCGGGATTCGAGCAGCAGGGCCGCCTCTGACTTGCGCACGCGGCGTTCGACCTTCTTGGCGGCGTCCTCCTGGTGCGTGCAATGCACCGACAGTGCGCCCAGTTCAGCCGGGCTGTAGGCCACCGGAGCACCGGTCAGCAGTCCCTTGATCATGCGCTGCGTGATCAGGTCGGGATAGCGACGGTTGGGTGCGGTGGAATGGGTGTAGTCGCGCACCGCGAGACCGAAATGGCCCACGGGCGCCACGCCGGCCTGTTCAACCACGTATTCACCAGACCCCATCAGCTTGACGATGACCAGCGAGAGATCCGGGAATCGCAGGGGGTCCGCCTGGCGCCGTCTGGCAAGGAACGCCTCCAGTGCAAGGGGGTCCGGTGTCTGGGGCAGGGTTTCCCCATATTTTTTCGCCTCCGCAACGATTTGCAACCAGCGCTCTGGTGAGCGCACCACGCGCCGCAAGGACATCCCGCCATGGTTGGCAAGAAAGTGCGCGGTGCAGGTATTGGCGGCGATCATCAACTCTTCGATCAGTTGGCGCGCCCGGTTGTGGTCCTGCTGACGGATGTCAACCACCCGCTCGCCGTCAAACACGGCGCGCGGCTGAAAGGTCTCAAATTCCAGGGCGCCCTGGGCATGCCGGCGCGCGCGCAGGCGCTGCGCCACCCCGTCCTGCACGCGGATCTGCGCATCCAGGCCGGACAAGGCGGCCAGGGCCGCGGGCGGCGCGGCTTTGCCATCCATCCACGCCGATACTGCGTCATAGGCCAGCTTGGCCTGGTTGCGCACCCTGGCGCGGTAGACCGTGGAGGAGCCGATAGCCGCATCTGCCAGAATGACCATTTCGACGACGACGGCGAGCCGGTCCACATCGGGGTTCAACGAGGTCAGATCCGTGGACAGCCGCTCGGGCAGCATCGGAAAGATGCGTGCCGAGGTGTACACCGAGGTCGTGTTGGTGCGGGCATGCTCGTCGATGGCCGAGCCCTTCCTGACCAGCGCATCGACATCTGCAATGGCCACAAAAATCCGCACCTGGCCGCCGTCCAGCACTTCGCAGGCCGTCAATTGGTCCAGGTCCAGCGAGTCGTCGTTGTCAATGGAGCACCACAGTAAATGGGTGCGGTCCTGCACCAGCGAACTGCCGTCGCTTCCGGCACCCGTGATGCCGGCCAGTTGGCGGACCACCGCAGTGGAGAACTCGGACTCCAACCCCCGCTCCCGCATGGCCTCACAGGCTATGCGCTCCAGGTCGGTCCGGGTTTTGTAGAGGGGAGGGTTCATGGGGACTTATCCCAGCCAGGCCTGCAGATCCGCCTTCAGTTTCTTCAGATCGTCGGTCCGGGTGTACATCATGTGACCAGCGTCGTAGTAGCGGTGCGTGACCCGGGCCATGACATCGGGCGGCACGTCCAGCCGGGCCAGCGAGTAGTCGGTAGCGGAGTAGGGTGTCCCCAGGTCATAGTAGCCACTGGCGACCAGCACGCGCAGGTGCGGATTGCGGCGCAGTGCGCGCGCCAGGGCACCACTGGTGCTGGTGTAGCTGTTGCCCTTGGACTCACCCTGCAACCAGTTCCAGGACTTGTGGACATCCATGGACAGTATTTCATAGCGCTGGTCCGTCTGCACGCCGAGTTGCTCGCGCAGGTAGGCATTGCTGGCCATGGTGTAGGGACCAACGATGGCCTCAATGCCGGGGTCGAATTCCCACTCGCGCGACTTGCGGGCACCCATCGGTCCAGTCACCCGGGCTTCAAGGCGGCCAACCATGCGGCCCTGGTCACGCAGCAGCTCGCTGAAGAACAGCTGGTCAGAGATGCGCAGGTCATGGTCTTCGATCACATCGGCGCGCAAGCCGGTCAGTTCGGCCAGGCGTTTGGCGATGCGTTTGCGCTGTGCCAAGGGCAGCCGCGCCCCCTGGTGCAACGCTGCCAGGTAGTCTTCCTGCACAAACGACTCGGCGGCCATGCGCGCGTGGGCACCGGATTCTGCCAGGGGGCCCTTGAGTTTGCCGTGGTACTGTGCAGCGGCGGCAAAGCCCGGTACATACAGTGCATGGGCCAGATCGTTTTTTCCGGAGAAGTCCAGCGTCTGGATGTCCATGGCACAGCTCACCAGAATGACGCCCGCCAGGGCAATCCCCATATCCTGCAGTTTGTCCGCCAGCGCCGCGCCACGCGTTGTGCCGTAGCTTT
Source organism: Rhodoferax sp. (assembly GCA_030645355.1). Lineage (GTDB taxonomy): Bacteria > Pseudomonadota > Gammaproteobacteria > Burkholderiales > Burkholderiaceae_C > Allorhodoferax. The sequence continues at coordinate 19,353 of JAUSNJ010000121.1, forward strand.
CGCCCGCCAGGTACACCGGGGACCCCCAGCGCTGGGTGCGGCTCAAATAAACCCGAATGCACTCGGCCAGCGCCTCCACATCGCCGTCCACGCCCAGCATTTTCTTGCGCGCTGCTTCACTGGCGGTCAGCGAATAGCCGGTGTGCGGGGGGTCCACAAACACCAGATCGAAGTGTGCGAACCAGGAGTGCGGATTGTCTTCCACCTGGTAGGGCGGCGCGGGCATGCTGCCGTCCTCATGGATGCGGACACGCTTGGGTCCCAGCGCACCCAGATGGAGCCAGACCGATGCCGAGCCAGGGCCGCCATTGAAGGCAAACAGAATGGGCCGGTCTGCTGACTGGGGCGAAGCGTCGTCGCGCCGCAGGACATAGCTGGTCAGGAACAGCGCGGCATCCGGTTCGCCTGTGTGGCTGTCCGACATGTTGGCAACGACCGGCACAAAGCCCGCGGTGGCGGTGTAATCGAACCGGGTCCCGTCAACGGTGACGCTGCCGGTGCTGGTCTGTGCAGCTTGCAGCAGCAAGCGTTCAACCCGTTCCCGTTGACGCTTTTTCTCGTCATCGGTCACCGGCTTTTCAGGTGTATCTGCCATCGTCTGCGCCTCACTTCAATGAATGCCGCAGTCTAAGTGAGATTCTTCAGTACGACGGTTGATTCGGCCGCGCTCGGACCCTGCGTTCCTGACGGGGTGGATGGGCGTTTGTTGCCGCGACCGTGCGAGAGACCGCGCTGCGTGGCGGCGTGGATTCAATCTTGACTGAACCCACGTAGAAGTCCGCGCTTTCAGCCACAACAGCGGCTGGAACGGGTGCCTGCGGGGCAAGGTCCGCTCCCGGACGGACAGCAGTTTCGGCAATGCCGAGGTCGATAGTTCCCATGTGATCTTCTTTTTCGAATGTCTAAACGCGCCCTGATGCGCCATTTTTTTATTCAGGGTTTACCATTACACCCGCATTGCGGCCACATGGGTTGTTCATTTGATCCGATCAGCAGTGAAAACCTGCTTTTTTGTGATTTTGTGCCGCGATCAGGGGTTCGATGACAGGGGTGTTCGGTAGGTGCTGGACTCCAGAGGAACCAGAATCCACAGCAATACATACAGCAGCAGGCCGGTGCCGCCCAAGATCAGCATCAGGGCAAACGCCAAACGCCACAGCCACGCATCCATGCCGGTGAAGTTCGAGAGCCCGCCACACACGCCGCCAATCCATTGGTCCGATGCCGAGCGACGCAGCCCATTGAGCGCGCTAACCCTTGTCAGCGGAGCAACGGGCGTTGGTTCGAGAAGGCGCGCTTTGGCCTGTGCGAATTCATCCTCACTCAAGGCACCTCGGTTGCGCATTTGTTCCAGATTTTCCAGCTCTTGTGCCAATGTCATAGCAAACTCCATTCGTGATCAGATTCCACACCCCGTAGCGTTGGGCTTCCAACGATCCAGACTGCGGTGTCGGCAGTCTTGATGGGTGGAGAATAGAACAAGGTGCCTGCAATGGCCAGCTTCATGCGACCAATGGCAGATTGCGGCGTCTCATCTGCTGCTGCAATGCCCCAGTTTGCAGCCGGGGCCACATCGCTAACTTGAAAAGAACCCTAGCGGTTGGTGTGCACGGGCCACTGTCAGCATGAAACCAAAACACAGCAAGGCCGCCACGAAACACAGCAAGCGCACGCGCATGGTGCGGGCCCGCTTGAGTGCCAGCGTTCCCAGAACAATGTAGGCCAGTAGCAAGGCAATCTTGGTGCTCAACCAGGGGACCGCAAAGGGGTTGAGATCCAGAATATAGAGCAACCACAATGCCGCACCCAGCAGGGCGGTGTCAATCGCGTAGCTCAGGCGTCGCACGGCGGGCGCCATGCTCCACGGCGCACCCACCAGCACGCCTGCGCCACGCGCTGCAAACAAAATTCCGCTGATCAGCACCAGACCGATATGGGCCAGCCGCACCTGGGGGTACAAATCAATCATGTTCATCATCCAATTACCAAAATCAAAGCGGGACTGACAGCCATTCAACCGCCACGCCGCGCTGGTAAAGACAATCTAAATGAGATACACTCTCATTTAGATTGTCTTTACCCGTGCTCCGACGCGTTTTTACACCATGCGACTGACCCATCTTCCCACAGGCGCGCACGCCACCGTGCGCGGCGTCAGCGGGAACTCACCCGATGCCAGCCACGCGACGCTGGAGCGCCTGGGCGAACTGGGTTTCATTCCGGGTGAGCCGGTGCAACTGCTGCACCGCGGCCCGGGCGGGCGCGAGCCGCTGGCCGTGGTGGTGGGCGAAACCATGTTTGCGCTGCGCTGGCTGGAAGCCGATTGCATCGAGGTCAGCCCCCTATGAATGCCACCGCCACGCTACCGTCCAGCCCCTGGAATGTGGCGCTGGTGGGCAACCCCAACTGCGGCAAGACTGCCCTCTTCAACCTGCTGACCGGCGCACGCCAAAAGGTTGCCAACTACGCCGGTGTGACGGTGGAACGCAAGATCGGCATGCTGCGCCTGCCCAGCGGCCACAGCGTCTCCATCATCGACCTGCCTGGCATCTACAGCTTGCATCCGGCCACACCGGATGAAGAGGTCACGCTGGAAGTGATTGAAGGCCGCCGCGTGGGGGAGGCACCGGTGGACGCCATCGTCGCCGTGGTGGACGCCACCAACCTGCGCATGAACCTGCGTCTGGTACTGGAACTCATGCGCCTGGGGCGCCCGGTCATCGTGGCCCTGAACATGACCGATGTGGCCCGCTCCCGCGGCCTGGCCATCGACGTGGCCAAGCTCTCGGCCGAACTGGGCTGCCCGGTGGTGGAGACCGTGGCGGTGCAGCACAACGGCCACACCAATTTGCTAACCCGACTCGACCTGGATCTGGCCCGTCCATCGGCAGCACCCGTGCCGGCCGTGCACCATGCCCCGCGCAACAGCACCGACATCCAGCATGAGGTGCGACGGATTCTGGCCATTGCCGCGCCCATGGCGGGCCAGTTCCAGCGCTTCCACTTCAAGGTGGATGCCTGGGCCATGCACCCGGTCTGGGGCTTGGTGATTCTGGCGGCGCTGCTGTTCCTGGTGTTCCAGGCGGTGTTCTCGTGGGCCAATGTGCCCATGGACGCCATCAAGGCGGCCATGGCCTTCGTGGCCGACTGGACCACGTCCCACATGGACGATGGCCCGCTGCGCAGCCTGCTGGTGGACGGCGTGATTGCCGGCGCCGGCGGCGTGCTGGTGTTCCTGCCACAGATCCTGATCCTGTTCTTCTTCATCCTGGTGCTGGAGGATTCCGGCTACCTGCCGCGCGCGGCCTTTTTGCTGGACACGTTGATGGGCAAGGTGGGGCTGTCGGGCCGCGCCTTCATTCCGCTGCTGTCGAGCTTTGCCTGCGCCGTGCCCGGCATCATGGCCACCCGCACCATTGCCAACTGGCAGGACCGCCTGGCCACCATCATGGTCGCACCACTGATGACCTGCTCGGCACGCCTGCCCGTCTATGCGCTGCTGATTGGCGCCTTTGTGCCGGACCGCAGTGTCGGCATCTTCAACCTGCGTGGCCTGACCCTGTTTGTGCTGTATGTGGCCGGCGTGCTGTCGGCCATGGCCGTGGCCTGGGTGTTCAAGCGCATCTGGATGAGAAACCGCTACCAGCCGCTGATGCTGGAGCTGCCGCCCTACCGCGTGCCCGGTTTGCGCAACCTGGTGCTGGGCCTGTGGGAACGCGCCCGCATCTTCCTGCGACGGGTGGGCACCATCATCTTTGCACTGATGGTGGTGCTGTGGTTCCTGTCCACCTACCCGAGCCCACCGGACGGCGCCACCGGTGCCGCCATCCAGTACAGCGTGGCCGGCATGCTGGGCCACTTTCTGGAGCCACTGTTTGCACCGATTGGCTTCAACTGGCAGATCTCGGTGGCGCTGGTACCGGGCATGGCGGCACGTGAAGTCGCCGTTGGCGCCTTGGGCACCGTGTACGCGCTGTCCGCCGCCGGTGAGTCAGTGGCCAGCTCGCTGGCGCCGGTGATTGCCCAGGGCTGGTCGCTGGCCACCGCGTTTTCGCTGCTGGCCTGGTTTGTGTTTGCGCCGCAGTGCATCTCCACACTGGCGGTGGTCAAACGCGAGACCAACTCCTGGCGATATCCCGCCATCATGACCGCCTACATGTTCGCGCTGGCCTATCTGGCTTCTTTTGTGACCTACCGCGTGACGTTGTGGCTGGGGGGCTGAACCACATGACTGCACAACATCTGATCGTCTTTTTCGTGGTGCTGGCCTGCAGTGTGTATGCGCTGTGGGTATTGATGCCGATGGCGGCACGGCGTTTCCTGGCCCGGCATCTGCTGCAGCTGCCACTGGGGTCCGCCTGGGTAGCCCGGTTTCAGCAAGCATCAACCGCCTCATCCGGCTGCGACTGCAACGGCTGTGACAAGGTGGTGGATCTGCAACGCAAGGCCCGGCCGCAAGTTGTTCACTTTCATGCCCGCCCCAAGGACTGACGGGCAAGCGCCCACTTGACCGCTTCAAACCACGCCAGTCCCAGCAGCGTCGCAGCAAACCCACCGAGCAAGAGTTCGGGTGACGGCACTTCAAATGCGAACAACTGGCTGATCACCGGAATCGACAGCACAGCGGCCAGCAAACCCAGCGTGAAGAGGCTGATCCAGACAAAGGCCTGGTTCACAACACGGAGCCCACGCAGACTCGTGGGCGCCCACGAACGGTTGACCTGGATCAGTCCCAGATTGGACAGCACCAGCACCGTGAACACCATGGCGCGCGCCACATTCTCCGAACCGCTCACGCTGCGGCTCAGCACATACACCACCAACAAAATTCCCAGCAAACCAATGCCCTGCCAGAAACCGCGCGCCAGCACCGCAGCATCAAACAGCCGCGTGCTGGGCTTGCGCGGGCGCTCCGTCATCGCCTTGGCCTCCAAAGGCTCGGCCTCAAACACCACGGAACAGGCCGGATCAATCACGAGTTGCAGGAACAGAATGTGCACGGGCATCAACAGCATGGGCCAGCCCAGCAGGACGGGCAGCACCGACAGGCCCACAATGGGCAGGTGCACCGCAATGACAAAGACAATGGCCTTGCGCAGATTGGCAAACACCCGCCGGCCATAGCGCACCGCCACGACCAACGACGAAAAATCATCGTTCAGCAGCACCAGCGCCGCCGCCTCGCGCGCGACATCGGTGCCACGCGCGCCCATGGCCACACCGATGTGGGCCGCCTTGAGGGCGGGCGCATCGTTGACGCCGTCGCCGGTCATGGCCACCACGTCACCCCGGGCGCGAAAGGCCTGGACCAGGCGTAGCTTTTGTTCGGGTTGCACCCGGCAGAAAACGCTGGTGTCAGTCAGGCGCGCCGACAGCGCCCCATCATCCAAGGCATCCAGTTCGGCGCCTGTCATGACACCACCGGTACTCTCCAAACCCGCCTGCCGTGCGATGGACAACGCCGTCGAAGGATGGTCACCGGTGATCATCACCACCCGAATGCCTGCGGCATGGCACTCAGCGATGGCTTGCGGCACGTCTGCGCGCACCGGGTCCTGCAAAGCGACGAGCCCCAGGAACTCGAAATCAAAATCGTGCTGATTGCCCGGCAAGGCATCGGCCGCAAAGCCCGCTTGGGCCACGCCCAGTACCCGCAGGCCCGAGCGGGCCATTGCTGTCACCTGCTGTGCAATCGCAGCACTGTGGGACGCATCCAGGTGGCACAGATCGATGATCGCCTCCGGTGCACCCTTGGCGGCAATCATGCGTTCGCGCCGGTCCGGCGACTGCCAGACACGGGACATCGCCAGCATTTCCCGGGACAGCGGGTAGTCGTCCACCAGGGTCCAGTCGGCGTGCAGGTGTTCGGTATCGGCCAGCAAGCGCTGACCCGCGTCTCCAATGGCGGTCTCCATCGGATCAAACGCGCGGCGGTGGGAGGCCAGCACGGCGTATTCCAGCACGCCGTGCAACGCTTCCTGCAGCGGGATCGCGCTGTCGCGATCACAGTCGTAGCTGCACGCCTGCGACCATAGCTGGCTGACTGCCATGCGGTTGGCGGTGAGGGTTCCGGTCTTGTCGACACACAGCACCGTCGTCGCGCCCAGCAGTTCGATGGCCGGTATGCTGCGGGCCAGCACGTTCTCGCGGGCCAGGCGCCAGGCGCCCAGCCCCAGAAAGATGGTCAGCACCACCGGCAACTCTTCCGGAAGAATGGCCATGGCCAGCGTGAGTCCGGCCAGCAAACCATGCAGCCAGTCTCCGGTGCTGACCCCGTAGGTGACTGCCAGGCAGGCGGCCAGTGTCAAGCCCACTGCGGCCACGCGTTTGACAATGCGCTGCGTTTCTAGCTGGACGGGTGTGCTCTCGCCCCCCAGTGCGGCAAGCGACTGGCCAATGCGCCCGAGCGCGCTGCGCGCACCGGTCGCAATGACAAGCCCCCGTGCGGTGCCCTGGGTCACCAGGGTGCCGGAGAACACGCTCCTACGTTCCGGTTTGTCCACCGGCACCGATTCGCCCGTCAGCAGTGACTCATCGACCGTCAGGTTGGAGGATTCGACCAGTTCCATGTCCGCCGGAATGCGGTCGCCCTCGGCGAGCAGGACAATATCGCCGCACACCAGATCGCGTCCCGCAATACGCAGGACCTGCCCGCCGCGCACGACCTGGGCGCGCGGGCTGGACAAGTCACGCAAGGCCTCCAGTGAACGTTCCGTGCGGCGCTGTTGAAAGAACGTGATGCCCATGACCACGAATACAAATCCCAGCAGCATCAGCGCCTCGTGGCGATCGCCCAGCACCATATAGATGGCGCCGCAGGCCACCAGCAGCATGAACATGGGCTCAGTGACGACATCCACCAGCAAGCGCCACAGACCCCGCGGCCGGGAGACTGGCAACTCGTTGGGCCCGTCGCGCAACAGGCGCTGGCGGGCTTCCTGGTCCGTGAGCCCGTCGCTCATGTTGCCGATGGTGGGTGATCCAGATCCGGACGCTTCCACGGGTCCACATGGGTCATCAGGTTAAGGACCCGGTGGCGCTGCATCACCCGCTGGCGTGCAACGACGGCAATATCGTGTCCGGCCTCCACGGAAATCGATGCATCCACCTCCAGGTGCGCATCCACGACGATCATGTCACCCATCTTGCGCGTGCGCACGTCGTGCACGCCGCTGACCCCCGGGGTGTCTGCCAACGTCTGCCGAATGGCTGCCACTTCCTGGTCGTCCACCGCGCGGTCCATCAGGTCATGCATGGCGCTCCAGCCGAATTCCCAGCCCATTTTTGCCACCATGAAGCCCACGATGAGTGCCGCGATCGGGTCCAGGATCGGGTAGCCCGCCAGATTGCCGATGATGCCGATGCCCACGACCAGGGACGACGCTGCGTCCGAGCGCGCGTGCCACGCATTGGCCACCAGCATGCTGGACTTCACCCGCTTGGCCACTGCCAGCATGTAACGGAACAGCAGCTCCTTGGAGACCAACGCCGCTGCCGCAACCCAGAGCGCAACCACGTGCACTTGCTGAACGGTCTCGGGCGCCTCAAGCTTGCGAAATGCCGACCACAGCATGCCGATGCCCACCGCCAGCAGCAGCAGCCCCAACACCAGCGAAGCCGCCGTCTCAAAACGCTGGTGCCCGTACGGATGGTCCACGTCCGCATCCTTCTTGCTGTGGTGGCTGGCGAACAGCACCACGAAGTCGGCCACGAGGTCTGACAGCGAGTGAATGCCGTCGGCAATCAGGCCCTGGGATTTGGCATACACACCCACCACGATCTGCACCGTGGTCAGAACCAGGTTGACGCCGACACTGACCCAGGTACTGCGCGACGCTGCGGCAGCGCGCTCGGCGACGCTGTGTTCGGTATCTTCGGGGTCGTCGGCTATTTCGGGAAAGTTCATGGTGGAAGCAACGATTGTGCGTGAAACGAATTACTATCATTTTGATAGCAATATGCCCATACTTGACGAGGGCTAGAGGCATATTATACCCTTGGTCGTCTGGCAAATACCCAAAACGGGGTTGTTTAACCCTTTGCTCCCATCGGGGCGCGTGCCGGCATCATGGTGACGCAAGCTTAAGCGGGTCTGATGCCAAACGCAAACGTCCCATCCCCCGTCGGGCGGCAGGTGCCGCCCGGCGTCCCGGCCGGGTTTTAGCGGTGCGTTACCATACGGGCTCCAGCGCCTCCCGCTGCCAAACCGTGCTTCGACCTTCCTTCGGAGATGTCATGTCCTGGCGAAAAATAAGCGTTCTGTACGCCCTGTTGGTGGGCGCTTCCATCGCGACGGTATCGCAGGCATGGGCGGAAACGCTCAAGGTCCTCACGGAAGAATTCCCCCCTTACAACTACACCGAGAACGCAAAGATTACCGGCTTCAGTACCGAGGTCGTGCAGGCGGTATTGAAGGAGGTCAAGATCCAGGGGGAGTTCCAGTCCATGCCCTGGGCGCGTGCCTACGAGACCGCGCAAAGCGCCGACAACGTTCTCATCTACTCCATAGGCCGCACGCCGCAACGGGAAAAGCTTTTCAAATGGGTGGGTGTGATTGCGCCAACCCAGTACTACCTGTTCTCGCTGCCGCAGCGCAAGCTGAAGTTCGACCGGCTGGACCAGGCCAAGAGCTTCCAGATTGCCACGGTCAATGAAGACGTGGGGGAGCAGTTCCTGATGGCCAGGGGATTCGCGAAGGGAATCAACCTGCAGTCCAGCGTCAAGTACGAACTCAACTATGAAAAACTCAAGGCCGGACGGGTGGACCTCTGGATCATGACCGAACTCGTCGCCGTGTACCTGGCTCGACAGGCCGGTGACGAGCCATCCAAAAGCCTGGCACGCAGCTTTGCGATCAATGATCTGGGCAGCGACGGCTACTACATGGCATTTGGCGCCAACACGCCAGACGCGCTGGTTGAGCGACTCAGCAAGGGACTGGCCACCATCAAGAACAACGGGACCTACGAAGCACTCAAGAAGAAGTGGCTGTAAGCATCCCAACCTATCCACCCATGCAAGCTCCCCGCCCCTCGTTGGCACACCCCACGGCACCGCTTGCTGACCGGCCCAGCCAGTCTCTGGGTACCCGGCTGGTCCTGGTGACCCTGGGTTTTTGCTTTGTCTTCACGCTGCTCACGGTCGGAGTCCGCACCTATTCTGCGTGGAACGAGGCCTGGTCCGCCATGGACGCCGATCTGACCCTGCTTGAGCAGGTCTACCGGCAAACGCTGAGCAAGGCGATCTGGGAGATGGACCGTGACTCACTGCACACCCACGTGGAAAGCACAGCACAGGTTGCGGTCGTCGGGCACATCACGCTCAAGCTCCATTCCAAGAATCGGGCGCCTGAGGTCTTCGAACGCAGTGCGCAGGGTTGGCAGCCCTCCACCCTGGCGCCGACGCGGCGGCTGGACCTGGTCTATCAGCCGTTTCCCGGTGGCACAGAGAGTGTGGGCGAACTGACGCTGATGGGTGACGAGCGGGTCCTGTGGGCGCGCCTGCGCGGTGAGGTGAGGAACATTGTGATCACCCAGTTGCTGCAGTCGCTGCTGCTGGCGGGACTGATCATGCTGATGTTCAGCCGCACCGTCACCGTCCATGTGAAGCACATTGCCCAGCATCTGGGACAACTCACGCCCGACACGATGCGCCAGACCTTGCACCTGGTGCGCGACCCACGGCATCGCGACGAATTGACGCTGCTGGAAAGCGGCGTCAACCAGCTGCAGGGCAAACTGGCCGACCACCTGGCGCAATTGGGCCGATACGAAAAGGAACTCGGCGCCCACCGCGACCACCTGGCCAGGTTGGTGCAGGAGCGCACCGCCGAACTGGAGTCGCTGACCGAGGCGCAGCAACTGGTACTGGGCCTGTCCAACCGGCTCATCCACGCGCCACACGAGTCGTTTGATGCCTGCCAGCAAGCCTGTGTGGCGGAAGTGGCACAGCGTCTGGGTGCCAACCATGCGCTCTGGCTGGTGCCGGACAAAGACCACAACGTTTTCCGCCTGTTCTATGACTGGCGCCCCGAAGGCGCCGATACGGCCGTGCTGGGTCCGGTTCCCGCGGACACCATGACCCACGTGCCCGCCCGTCTGGCGCGCGAGGAATTGCTGTTCTTTTTCAGCCAGGCCGAAATGGGGCGCAGCCTCAGTCCGCAGGAGGCCGCACTGTTTTCCAGCCAGCCGGTGGGCGCCTGCGCACTGGCACTGCTGCACAGCGATGGCGAAGACTTTGGCGTGTTGTTTGTCGGCAAGCCCCTGGGCCAGGGCGAATGGCCGCCCGAGGATAGGGCGCTGCTGGCGATGACGGCACAGTTGCTGCTGCACAGCGTGCGCCATAAGTCACAGCTCATCAGCATCCTGGCGACCCAGGAGGCGCTACGTGCCGCCAACCGCCAGCTGGAGGTGCTGTCGCGCCACGACCCCCTGACCGGCCTGTCCAACCGGCGCCATTTCGACGAGATCAAGGAAGACGAGTTCCAGCGGGCGCTGCGCAGCGGCAAACCCCTGAGCCTGCTGATCTGCGACATTGACTATTTCAAAGCCTTCAATGACCACTACGGCCACGCCACCGGCGACCAGTGCCTGCGCGCCGTGGCCGATGCCATGAATGCTGCCATTGCCCGCAGTGGCGATGTGCTGGCCCGCATCGGCGGCGAAGAGTTTGCCATCCTGCTGCCCGCCACCAGCGAGACTGCCGCCCTGCAGGTCGCCGAACGGGTACGTCTCGCGGTTGCCGAACTGCACATTGCCCACGAGGCATCAAAGGCCAGCCCTACCGTCACCATCAGTATCGGTGTGGCGCAGCTCCGGTTTGGACGCATCACCCATTTCGACGCACTGTTTGAAGCCGCCGACCAGGCCCTCTACCGGGCCAAGGAAAGCGGCCGCAACCGGGTGGAATCCAGCGTCGCATCCGCCCCGCATAGCGCGACCTGATCCGTCAGGAAGCGCCCGGTTTAGTGTCCACTGCACAGGAGATCACGATGAGAAGCCCAACACGAAGCCCGACGAAAAGCGCCTGGCGTTGCCTGATCCTTTCCAGCGTGTTGGCCGCCAGCGCAGTGCAGGCTCAGACCATCCGTGCCGTCACCGAGACCACGCCGTACACGTTCCTGAAGGGTGATCGCGTGGAGGGCCCCGCCACCGAAGTGGTCGAAAGGACACTGCAGGCTGCGGGCTTGACCGATTACCAGGTCAAGCTGTATCCATGGGCGCGCGCCTATGACATGGCACTCAAGGAGCCCGGCGTGCTGATCTACCTGATCGCCCGCACGGCGGCACGCGAACAACAGTTCAAATGGGCGGGAGAGATCATGAAGATCCAGTACCACCTGTACCGTCTGCGGGACCGGTCTGACATCTCGGTGAAGACGCTGGCCGACGCCAAAAATTACACCATCGGCGTCATGCGCGATGACGTACGCCAGCAGTATCTGCAGTCCAAGGGCTTTCAACGCCTGGCCGTGTCTGCCCAGTGGATCGACAACTTCAACAAATTGATCAAACGCCAGGTCGATCTGGTACCCCTCACGCAGGACGACGCCAGCAGCCTGTGCGCAGAAGCGCACTTTGACTGCGCGGGACTGGAGCGGGTTCTCACACTGGACGAGGCTTCCACCGGGCTCTACATGGCCTACAGCGCGTCGACCGCCGACAGCACGGTCCAGAAAACCCGGTCGGCTTTTGACAAACTCAAGGCCGATGGCACGGTGCGACGGATCATGGAAAAGAAACCCTGAGCAGAGAAAGCGCCAGAAGCCAGACTCCCGGGTCCGGTGACAATCACTGCATGCGCATCCTGCTTGCCGAAGACGACACCCTGTTGGGAGATGGCCTGCGCGCGGGTTTGCGCCAGCGCGGCTTTCAGGTGGATTGGGTGCGCGATGGCGATGCCGCCGCGCGTGAGCTGCGGGCGCAGCCGTACGCAGCCGCTGTGCTGGATCTGGGACTGCCCCGCATGGACGGTTTGGCAGTGCTGGCGGCGATCCGAAAGGCCCGCATCACAACACCCGTGCTGGTGCTGACGGCGCGGGACACGGTGCCCGAGCGCATCCTGGGACTGGACACGGGAGCGGATGACTATGTCGTCAAACCGGTGGACCTGCTGGAGCTGGCAGCCCGCTTGCGGGCCCTGGTACGGCGGTCTCACGGCCGGCCGGATGAATGCCTGACGGCACAGGATGTGGTGCTGGACCCCGCATCGCGCACGGTGCGCCGTGCGGACCAGCCGGTCGTTCTGTCGACGCGGGAATTTGACCTCTTGCATGCATTCATGCTGGGTGCCGGACGGGTGCTGTCACGCGAGCAGCTGGAGCAG
>JAUSNJ010000122.1 GCA_030645355.1 Rhodoferax sp.
CCATCACGCACATGTGCGCATTGACCGTCGTGAAATAGTCGGGAATCGTGCCGTAGCGGTTGCTGCGCTGCGACACTGAGACGCCGCGAATACCCTGCGGCGGATAGCGGGTGGCCACCACCGCGCGCCGGGCCTCGTCAGCGTTTTCAACGAACGGAATCAGGAAGTTGTAGAAACCCGCGTCGAGCAGGCGCTTGATTTCCACCGCGTCGTTGCAGGTGGGCCGTACCACCGGCGCGCTGACGCTGTCTTTCAGCGCCATCAGCTGCGGAATGAACGTGGACACGTCGTTGGGCGAATGCTCGCCGTCCAGCAATATCCAGTCAAAACCGGCCACGCCCAGGGCTTCGGTGGTGATGGCATTGGACAGCGACGACCAGCAGCCGATCAGCTTCTTGCCGGCCAGCAGATCACGCTTGAGGCTGTTGGGAAAACTCTGGTACGGGGTAGCGGGCGTCATGGAGGGCCTCTTTTCAGGTTGGGGTCAGGTCAGGTCGGATCGGGTCAAGCCAGCGTGTAGGCGGTCTTGACGACGGTGTAGAACTCCTGCGCATAGCGGCCCTGCTCGCGCGGCCCGTAGCTCGAAACCTTGCGGCCGCCAAACGGCACGTGGTAGTCCACGCCTGCGGTCGGCAGGTTCACCATGACCATGCCGGCCTGGCTGTGGCGCTTGAAATGCGTGGCGTATTTCAGGCTGGTGGTGGCCACGCCAGCGGCCAGGCCGAACGGCGTGTTGTTGGCTTCAAACAGCGCTTCCTCGTAGCCCTTGACGCGAATGATGCTGGCGACCGGGCCAAACACTTCCTCGCGGTTGATGCGCATGCCGGCCGTCGTGTCGGTCAGCAACGCCGGCGCCATGAAAAAGCCGTCGGTGGCGAGCTTCAGGCGCTCGCCGCCGGCCAGCAGCACCGCGCCTTCGGCCTGGCCGATGTCCACGTACGACAGGTCCTGCTCCAGTTGCGCCAGCGAGGACACCGGTCCAATGTCAGTGCCGGCGGCCAGCGCGTCGCCGACTCTCAAGCCCGCCATACGCGCCTTCATGGCTTCGACAAATTTCGGGTAGATGCCTTCGGTCACGATCAGCCGGCTGGATGCAGTGCAGCGCTGGCCGGTGGAGAAAAAGGCGCTCTGCACGCTGAGTTCCACGGCCTGCGCCAGATCGGCATCATCCAGGATGACCTGCGGGTTCTTGCCGCCCATCTCCAGCTGGACTTTTTTCAGGTTGACGGCGCACTGCTGGGCAATGCGGCCGCCCACAGACTGCGAGCCAGTGAAACTGATGGCATCCACGCCCGGATGGTTGACCAGCGGGTCGCCGATCACGCTGCCCCGGCCCATGACCAGGTTGAACACGCCGGCCGGAATGCCGCTGCGGCTGATGATCTCGGCCAGCGCCCAGGCGCAGCCCGGCACCAGATCGGCGGGCTTCATGACGACGCAGTTGCCGTAGGCCAGCGCCGGGGCGATCTTCCAGGCCGGAATGGCAATCGGGAAATTCCACGGCGTGATGATGCCAACGACGCCGACCGGCTCACGGGTGATTTCCACGCCGATGCCGGGGCGCACCGAGGGCACGACCTCGCCCGTCAGGCGCAGGCATTCGCCGGCAAAGAACTTGAAGATGTTGCCGGCGCGGGCGGCCTCGCCAATGCCTTCAGCCTTGGTCTTGCCTTCTTCTCTGGCCAGCAGCGTGCCGAGTTCCTCGCGTCTAGCCAGGATTTCGGTGCCGATTTTGTCAAGCGCATCGGCCCGGGCCTGGATGCTGGACACGGACCAGGCGGGAAAGGCAGCGCGGGCGGCCTGCACGGCGGCGTCGAGCTGCTCGGCGCTAGCCTGGGTGTACTCGCCGATCACATCAAGCAGGTCGGACGGGTTGATGTTGGGCGAATAGCCGGAGCCAGCCAGCCATTGGCCGGCTATCAGGTTGTCGTGTTGTTGGGTCATGGTGAATCCTTGAGAAATTGTTATTCGGCGGTATGAAATCAGGTCACCGGGGCCGGGTTGAACAGCACCAGCGCGTTGTGCAGCTTCCAGTGTTCGGCCCAGGTTTTCTTGCGGCCGCTGGCCACGTCCAGCATGAACTGGAACAGCTCGCGGCCGACGTCCTCAATCGTGGCGTCGCCGTCGGCGATGCGCCCGGCGTTGATGTCCATCAGGTCATGCCAGCGCCGCGCCAGGTCGGTGCGGGTGGCCACCTTGATGACGGGCACCTCGGCCAGCCCGTAAGGCGTGCCGCGTCCGGTGGTGAACACATGCAAATTGATGCCGGCGGCCAGCTGCAGCGTGCCGCAGATGAAGTCGCTGGCCGGCGTGGCGGCATAAATCAAACCCTTTTGTTTGACTTTTTCACCCGGCGACAGCACGCCGCTGATGGGCGCGCTGCCCGACTTGACGATGGAGCCCATGGCTTTTTCGACAATATTGGACAGACCGCCTTTCTTGTTGCCAGGCGTGGTGTTGGCGCTACGGTCGACCCGGCCTTTTTCCAGGTAGGCGTCGTACCAGGCCATTTCTCGGATCATCGCCTGCGCGACTTCCGGGCTGCTGGCGCGTGCCGTGAGCTGGTCAATGCCGTCGCGCACTTCGGTGGTTTCGGAAAACATCACGGTGGCGCCGGCGCGCACCAAGAGGTCGGTGCAATAGCCTACCGCCGGGTTGGCGGTAACGCCCGAGAATGCATCGCTGCCGCCGCACTGCACGCCGACCACCAGTTCGCTGGCCGGCACGGTTTCGCGTCGCCGGGCATCGAGCCGCTCCAGGTGCAGCTCGGCCGCGCCCATGATCGAATCGATCATCGACATGAAGCCGACATGGTGTTCAGACTGCAGGCAGACCACATCGAGCGGCGCCTCCGCCGTCATGCCGACATCGGCCACGTTGCGCTCGTCCACGATCTGGATCGTGCCGGGTGGCAGCAAACGTTCGGGCTGCAGCTTCTCGCAGCCCAGGCTGACGACCATGACCTCGCCGCCGAAGTTCGGGTTCAGCGTGATGTTGCGCAGGGTGCGAATCGGGACGATCGCGTCGGGCGCGTCAATCGCCACGCCGCAGCCGTAGCTGTGCTCCAGCCCCACCACGTCGTCCACGTTCGGGAAGCGCGGCAGCAACTCGTCCTTGATGCGCTTGACGGCAAACTCGACCACGCCGGCCACGCACTGCACCGTGGTGGTGATGGCCAGGATGTTGCGGCTGCCGACCGAGCCGTCGGCATTGCGGTAGCCTTCAAAGGTATAACCCTCCAGCGGCGGCAAAGGCTCGAGCTTGACGGTGGCGATAGGCAGATTGTCCAGCCCGCGCGCGTCGGGCATGTCGAGCAGCCGCTCATGCACCCAGCTGCCGGCCGGAATGTCCTTGACGGCGTAGCCGATAGGCACGTTGTAGCGCCGCACGA
>JAUSNJ010000128.1 GCA_030645355.1 Rhodoferax sp.
CGTAGGTACCGACCAGGCCCGAGCCCACGCCGGTGCTGATCTGTGCGCCGGCGGCATTGCCCACCTGGGCGCCGGTGACGGAGGCGGAGTCGGCGCCTTGGGTATCGGCGCTGGCGTTGACGCCGCTGACCAGATTGCCGGAGATGCCCACGGCATCCTCGGAGACGCTGCGCGCGTCGGCCACGGCGGTGGGCTTGTCGTCCAGAATGGTAGCGGTGAAGTTTGTGGATACCGTGTTGGCGGGCAACCCCGTACTGTCATGCACTGTGAGCGTGAGGCTGTCGGTCACACTGGCACCGGCAGCGGTTTGGGCCGCCGTGATGGCGTAGTTGTAGCTGATGACACCCGTGCCAGCGTTGTAGCCGGTCAGCGTCATCGTGCCGTCGGCCATTGTGATCACGACTGGCGTGGAACCCAGTGCATTCAACTGGGCGACCGTGACATTGGTGCTGCCAAAGTCGATGCTGGCAAGTCCATTAGGGGCGCTGACCGTCATGGTTCCAGCCGCAGACTCGGCGGTGCTGGACGGGTTGGATCCAGAAGCCAGCGCGGCCTCGTCGACGGTGACCTGACCACCGACCGCACCATTGTTGTCGGTGATGCTGATGGTGGGGGTTCCATTGGAAGCGACGGTCACCGTAGCGGTGGCGGTCACGATATCACCGTCCTTGTCGGTGACGGTGTAGGTAAAGGAGTCACTGCCCTGGTAGCCGGCATTGGGCGTGTAGGTATAGGCACCGGTGGTGGCATTGAGGGTGACGGTGCCGTGGGCCGGAGCGGTTGCGCCTAGGGTCCAGGTGCCGGCGACGTCCGAGCCGACCGCGTCGTTGGAGGCCAGCGAGCCGCTCACGGCATTGCCCACGGTGGTGGTGATCGTGTCGTCGCCCGCGGTGGGGGTGCTGTCCACAATCTGCACGGTCAGGGTGCCGTTGTTGGTGTCACCTCCGAGGTCGGTCACCGTCAGCGCGATGCTGTCGGCAGTCGCCGTCACGCCGGGCTGGACCAGGGCTGCCTTCAGGGTGTAGCTGTAGCTCAGAGCGCCGGTGGTGGCGTTGAAGCCTGTCAGCGTCAGGGTCCCTTCGCCGGTGTCGATGACTTGCGGCGTGGTGCCCAGCGCGGCGAGTTGCGCCGCGGTCAGGGTGGTGCCTTCCACGGTGATGCGGTCCAGTCCGTCCGGAGCACTGACGGTAATCGTGCCCGTGGTGGTCTCGGAGGTGTTGCCCACACTGATCAGACCGATCTCATTGACCGTAGCCTCACCCGTGGCAGCGCCGTTGCCATCGACTGGCGCGATGCTGGGCGGGCCGTCGGTGCGGCCGTTGATGGTGAGGGTGAGTACCGCCGAGCTCGTGTCGCCATCGCTGTCGGTGATGGTGTAGGTATAGGTGTCGGTGAGCGTCTGGCCGGTCTTCAGTGCATTCACTGCAGGCAGGGCGTTGTTCAGCGTGTAGGTATAGGTGCCATTGCTGTTCAGCACCAGTGCGCCATAGGTCAGCGTGACGCTGGCGGCCGTGACGGGTGTGCTCGTGGCATCGGCGCCGATGCTGTCATTGGTCAGGACCGAGGCACTGATAGTGTTGGGCGCGGCGTCCTCGGTGATGGCGTTGTTGTCGGCAAGCGCAGCAGGCGTGCTGTCGACGATGCGGACCACCAGGTTGCCGGTGTTGCTGCCACCACCGAGATCGTTGACCGTCAGGGCGATGGTGTCGGTGCTTTCTGTCGCGGCGGGCTGGTTGATCGCCGCCTTGAGTGTGTAGCTGTACGTCAAGGCGCCGGTGGCTGCGGCGTAACCGGTGAGGGTCAGGGTGCCTTCGCCGGTGTCGATGGCAATGGGTGTGGTGCCCAGGGTGCCCAGCTGTGTTGCCGTGACGGTTGTTCCGCCCACCACGATGCTGGCCAAACCATCGGGTGCAGTCACGGTAATGGTGCCCGGGGTCGTTTCGCTGGTGTTGCCCACCGTCAGCAATCCCACTTCGTTGACCGTCGCCTGGCCGGCTGCGGCGCCATTGCCATCCACAGGAACAATGGTCGGCGTGCCATCGGTGCGGCCGTTGATCGTGATGGTCAGAACCGCGGTTGTGGCATCGCCATCGCCGTCAGTCACTGTGTAGGTGTAGCTCTCCGTCAGTGACTGGCCGTTTTTCAGGCCGTTGACGGCGGGCAAGGTGTTATCAAGTGTGTAGGTGTAGGTGCCATCGCTGTTCAGTACCAGCGAGCCATAGGTCAACGTCACGCTGGCCGCCGTGATGGGCGCGGCATTGGCGTCCGTGCCAACGGTGTCATTGGTCAAAACCGAGCCTGTGACGGTGTTGGGTGCGGCGTCCTCGGCAATGGAGGCACTGTCGGCCACGGCGACCGGAACGCTCTTGGCGGGCGTCGACGGTGTTGTGGGCGGGGGAGTGGGTACTGGGGTCGGTGTGGGAGCCGGTTCCGGCGTCGGCGCAGGGCTTGGTGTGGGCGCGGGAGTTGGTGCTGGCTCTGGTGTGGGAGCGGGATCTTCTGCGATGGCCCCTTGCGTGGTCGATTGGGGCAGATCGATTGGCGCATCAATTGGCTGGTCGGCGCGGTCGAGCGAAAGGGCTGTGACGCCTTCCTGAATCCGCAGAAGACGCACAAAACTGTGTGAGTCGCTGCCGTCGCCACCACCCAGGCCCACAGCGGTTGACTCCAGTTGCGTGGACAAGTCTCCACCCGACGCAATGATCCTGGCAACTTCCGCGGAACCACTGTTGAGGTCTGACAAGGCGGCTTCCGTCTTGTCACTACGGCTTGTTCCCAGCAAGTTGCTGTCGATCAGCAGTTCGCGCCCCGATGCGACGATCAGGGGTTGCCCATTCGGCAGCGCCAGTTCCAGACGGGTCCCGTCCTCGGTGATCACTTGCTGACCTTCCTGGACCTCGTCTCCTACTTTCAGCGGGCGGCGATTGCCTTGCGCGTCGGAAAGCCAGGCCTTGCCCTCCAGAATCACAACGATGCCACGCGCCTGAGCGGAATTTTGATTGGTAGCCATGGGAAGTCTTTCAAGTACAGCAACACTAGATTGCCTAACTCTAAAGAAGCTGATGGCCCCTGGCTATTGTCCTTGAGTACAGGTAGGGCGGCTACGCCCTAATGGATGCCATGGACCCGCAGCGCCAGTTGCAGCCGGTCGGTGATGTTGAGTTTGGTAAAGACCGCACTCAGATGGGCTTTTACGGTCCGCTCGGAAATTCCGCACTGGATGGCTATCGCGTGATTGGACGCGCCGTTGGCGGCAAGAATCGCGACTTCAATCTCCCTTTGCGTCAGCCCTTCGCGCCAACCGTCCTCCTGAGGTCTGGACGCAGGCAATGCGCGGTTGACGTTGTGAAGCAGTCTCTGCATCAGGTTTTTCCCAATCCAGACATTCCCCGCGTCCACCACTTCCCTGACCTGCCTGAGCGTAGATGCGTCAGAAAACGCGTGGCAGTAGGCAGCACAGCCTGCGTCCAGAGCCAGCATGGCATCCGCGTCGTTCGGATTGGAGCTTGCGGCTATCACACGGATATTGTCGTTTTGCAGGATGGGACGCCAGGCGTCCGCAGTCCATTCGGGACGCTGCGTAATGGACAGGTCGATCCAGGCCACGCACGGCGCCGACGAGGCGAGTTGAAAAAACTCCTCAATCCGGGGTGCAACCGTCTGCCGGGTTGTTCCCAGCGCTCTTCTCCAGTGGGCGAGCAATCCCTGGTCATGCGTTACAAGAATCGTGTTCGGGGATCGCTTCATCGTTCCGTCAGTGCCTTTGCCTTGGCTCTTAGTATGGGCTTCATCAAGTAAGCAAGTACTGACTTCTTCCCCGTGAGAATGTCTACTTCTGCCACCATACCCGGGATGATGGGGAATTTCTGTTGGCCAATACTGCTCGACAGTGTTCGCACACGCACTAGAAAGAATGCGTTGCCCTTCTCATCGACGACGGTATCCGCGCTGATGAGTTCCAGCGTGGCTTCCAGCCCACCGTAGGTCGCGAAGTCGTAGGCGGTAAATTTCACCATGGCCTTCTGACCCGGATGCAGGAAGGCAATGTCACGCGGCAGAACGCGTGCTTCCAGTAGCAGTGCGTCGTCAGACGGAACCACTTCAACCAGATCCTTGCCGGGCTGCACCACGCCCCCTACGGTGTTGACTTTCAGCTGTTTGATGGTGCCATTGACGGGCGAGCGGATTTCGGTCTGCTTGACGCGATCTTCCAGAGCCGAACTTCCTTCGAGCAGGGCATTCAGTTTGGCATTGGTTTCGCTCAGTTCCGAACGGGCGATATTGCGGAACGTCAACTCAACTTCCTGTATCTTGCGCGTCGCTTCTGCAACGGCGGACTCCAGCCGGGGAATGTCTGAATTGGCGCTATCGCGCTCCCCGCGGTAGCGCGCGACGTCACGCTCCAGTCGCAACAGCTCAACGTCCGAAATAGCGCCCGACTTCGCCAATGGGCGCGTCATTTCAAGCTCCCTCGCCGTGAGGTTGTAGCTTTGGGAGGCCTGTTCTCGCTTGGCCCGCACCGAAATCAGTTCCTGTGACCGCTGCGAGGCCTGTTGGCGCGACACGCCCAGCGTCGCATCCAGTTCTGCCCGGCGCGACTCGTAGAGCGCCCGCTCCTGTGCGACCACTTCGGGGGCCTCCTTCACCACTTCCTCAGGTGGCAAAAAGCGCGAGCCTTCGGCCAGCGCCCGAAGACGCGTCGCCTTGGCCAGCAAGGACAGGTACTGCGACCGGTTTTCGCGCAGCGATGACACCATGCGCGTGGGGTCGACCTTCAACATCAGGTCGCCAATTTTGACGGTCTGTCCTTCTTTGACCAGAATTTCAGAAACAATCCCGCCGTCCAGGCTCTGCAATATTTGAACCTGCCGTGAAGGAATGACTTTGCCTTCACCGCGGGTCACTTCGTCGAGCACGGCGAAATTGGCCCAGACCAGCAGCACAAAGACCGCAACGGCGCTGATCCACACCAACAGGCGGGCTCCCCGTGGTGTCTGCTCGGCGATGGCCCAATCGGCATTCGCGTCAAAGTCGCTGTCCAGTTCGTCGTGCTTGCCATCCAGCGCCTGCATCGTCTTGTCCATGGCGCTGGAACAACGCTGATAGAAGCGGTTCCAGTTTTCCGCCAAACGGCTTTGCGGTTTCTCGTCGGTCGCCATTACGCTGCCCTTCCTACTCTGCCGCTCTGCAAGGCTTCAACCACCTGCGCCTTGGGTCCGTCGGCCATGACCTTTCCGTTGTCTATGACGATCAATCGGTCGATCAACTCCAGAAGAGAGGTTCGGTGGGTCACCAGAATCACTGTCTTGCCCTTTGTAAACCGCTGCAGTCTGGCCTTCAGAAGATCTTCGCTCTGGTGGTCCATGGCGCTGCTGGGTTCATCAAGCAACAGGATAGGCGAGTCATTCAGCACGGCACGCGCGATGCCAACGGCTTGTCGCTGCCCACCCGACAAAGATTCACCACGCTCCCCAATGAGCATGTCGAATCCGCGGGGATGGCGGTTGGCAAACTCGGTTACACCCGCAACTTCGGCTGCGGCGATCACGTCCTGGTCATCGGCGAACGGCGCACCCAGGGCAATGTTCTCTTTGAGGGTGCCAAAGAACAGACTGACATCCTGCGAGACAAAACCGGCCGCCCGCCGCAGCTCTGCAGGGTCAATCTGGCGCAGGTCAATGCCGTCTATGAGGATCGCACCCTCCGTTGGCTGGTACAAACCCAGCACCAGACGTTGAATCGTTGACTTTCCAGAGCCGACACGGCCAATGAAGGCCACTTTTTCGCCTGCCTGGATCTTGAACGACACGTTCCGTAGTACGGCCTGTTGCTGTCCCGGGTAGGAGAAGCTGACGTTCTTGAATTCAATCGATCCCTGGAATCCGTTTCTGTGCAGGAAAACCGATGCGTCCGCGCGCTCCGGTTGTGTCTGCATATGCTTCTCGACTGACGTGAGACCGCTCTTGGCGTTGTGGTATTGCATCAGGAGTCCGGCCACCTGACCGAACGGCGCCATGGCCCGACCGGCCAACATCGAAGCGGCGATGATGCCACCCATACTGATCCGGTTTTCAACCAGCAGGTAGACCCCTACGATCACCACGACAACGGACACGAACTGCTGCAACAGTTGAACCAGGCTCATGATCGTTGAAGACAGCAACTTGAGCTTGGTGCCGTTTTGCGCAAGAAAGACGGTCGACTGTTCCCATTTGCGCTGAAAGCTGCTTTCAGCCACCATGAACTTCACGGTTTCGATGCCGACCAGGCTTTCCACCAGAGTGGCGTTGCGCTGCGAAGTGGCCCTTTGTGTCACTTCAACCAGTTCCTGCATCTTTTGCTGCACGACCAACGAGGCGACAACCAAAATTGCAATGCAAAACAGCGGCGGGAGTATCAGCCACGGCGAAATCCATGCAAGGACGACGAAAAAGACAAAGACGAACGGAATATCGACCAGGGTTGTGATCGTGGCGGACGCAACAAATTCCCGGACCGATTCAAACGCCCGCAGGTTTGCCGCGAACGAGCCCACCGAGGTCGGGCGGTCTGCCATGCCCAAGCCAAGGACGCGTTCCATGATCCTGGCCGACAAGGTGACGTCGATCCGTTTACCGGCGGTATCCAGGATGTAGGACCGCAATATGCGCAGTAGCGTGTCAAAGCCCATCATTAAAAACACGCCAATCGACAGCACCCACAACGTTTCTTCCGCCCGGTTGGGTACGACCCGGTCATAGACCGTCATCGAAAACATGGGCATGACCAGCGCAAACAGATTGATCAGCAGCGCTGCCAATAGGCTGTCCCGGTACAGGCGCCAGTTCTGGAATACGACGCTCCAAAACCAGTGTTGCGATTTCAGTTCCCCCGAGTCGGGTGTGCGCGGATCGAACTTGTAGACGGGCCGGACAAAACAGGCGATTCCTGCGTAGAGGCTCTCAAGCTCTTCACGGGTCAATACGTCAGACGACTCACCGTTCTCCGGAAAACGTACCCGGGCGTCCCCTGACGGAAGCCATTCCAGCAATACGCAGGCCTGGTTCTCCTTCAAAAGAAGCACGGCCGGAAGCAGCCCGGGTCGCAATTGATCCAGTTTTCTCCGCGCCAATTTGGCTGTCAACCCCGCGCGCCCGGCAGCGCGCGGCAGCAAATCGGGAGTAATGCGGTTGCCTTCCAATGGCAATCCGGCTGACAACGCTTCCAAGGTCGTTGTGATTCCAAAAATCTTGGCAATCGCAATGACGCTATCTAATAGAGGATCGAATCGAATACTGTGTTCGCCAATGCGCTTGGCGCCTGGACTGAGCGTGTTCTGACTGGCTGGCGTGGAGTCTGACATAGGGGCTGATTTTGTCACGCGCGTTGGCTACAGAAGTCGTTCATCACTTCCCAACAAATTCAGCGCTCCGTGGATCCGGTTGCGAAGCCCTTTTCGCACCATCAGTTTTTTCTGCGCCGCCACAGGCAAGTCGGTGTGGTGGATCACGTTCTTGAGTATGAGTGTGTCGATCAGGTCTTCCAGAACCCGTACGAATCCGGCGTCCGCAGCATCGAATGCGGGGTCCACTGCGGTTGCTTTGAAAAACAATTGAATTTCGGGATGGTGCTCATCCAGAGCCTCGCTGCCAGGCTGTTGTTGTCTGGAGACCGATTGAATCGTCCCGTCGGGATTTCTGAAAACGTGAAACATAGGTTTTCCCAACAGAAAAAAGTTTCGGAAGCAACTCGGCGAAGGTTTGCGCGTGAATGTTAGCACCCGCAGCGGGTGCCTGGCCTGGCAGGTCAAACGCCAACTTTGCGCTGCCCACTTGATACCCTGGGTAGTATTGTGTATACTCCATGGGGTATCAAGGAGATGGGATGAAATCAACCAATTTGGGTCTTGGGAAGCGTGTTTGGCAAATGGGCCTTGTTTGCGGCGTGTTGCTGGGCGGGTCTGCGGTGCTTGTGACTTCGGCAATGGCCCAATCCGGGCCAGTTCCGGTTGCGGTCGTTCGGGAAAAGGCTGCCGGATCGTTCTATGAACTCGACGGAGTGATCCAGCCGGTCAAGCAGAGCACCATCGCCGCGCAGGCGGCCGGGCGGATTGCCAGTTTTACCGTGAAGGCCGGCGACAAAGTTCGTGCCGGACAGGTGCTGGCCGTTATTGATGACCGGGAGGTTGCAGCCGGCGTGCAGAAGAGCCAGGCACAGATTAGCCAGGCCGATGCCGAAATGCGCAACGCCCGGGCCGCACTGGACCGCACACGCGATCTGCAGGGCAAAGGTTTTGTCAGCAAGGCGGCCCTGGATACCGCAGAAATGCAATACAAGGGTGCCACCGCGGTGCGGGAGCAGGCCGCAGCGTCGGCGCTTCAATCCAGCATTTCTCAAAGCTTTACCCGGGTTACCGCGCCCTACGACGGATGGGTCTTGCAAACCCATGCGGAAGCAGGTGATCTGGCTGTGCCCGGCAGACCATTGGTAACCGTCTTTGCGCCGCTGCCATTGCGTGCAGTGGTCCAGGTGCCAGCATCGCGGGCACAAGCCGTGAGAGCGGCAAGCCAGACGCAGGTGCAAGCGGACAGCGCCACGGAAGCCGCCCGTTGGATCACACCGATCGCCCGTGCGGCCGTTCCATCCGCAGATCCGGTTTCGCAAACCACAGAATGGCGTCTCGATCTTTCCGACAAGGACAGCGCCGACCTGTTGCCCGGCCAGCAAGTGCGCATTCGGTTTTCCCAGTCACAGACTTCCTCGGGGACTCAAAGACTGCTGATACCCCACTCGGCGGTCGTACGGCGTGGCGAGCTGACCGCTGTCTACATCGCAGTGAATGGGGCATTTTCCCTCCGCGCCGTGCGACTGGGCGCCAACCTTGGTGCGGACGGAGTTGAAGTCATGGCCGGTATTGCCAGTGGCGAGACGATTGCGCTGGATCCGATACGTGCCGGATTCGCAAAAGCAACGCCGGCCGCGCCGGCGGGCAAGTGAGCTTGACATGAAAGAAACCTCTCCTTTGGGAATCTCCGGGCGCATTGCCGCCGCCTTTCAGTCCAACGCGCTAACGCCTTTGCTGGCGCTGGTAGCCATGCTGATGGGTCTTTTTGCCGTCATGGTGACGCCTCGGGAGGAGGAGCCCCAGATCAACGTCACCATGGCCAATGTGCTGATCCCCTTTCCGGGGGCCAGTAGCCTGGACGTGCAAAACATGGTGGCCCGGCCTGCAGAGCAACTGTTGGGGCAGATAGCGGGCATTGAACACACCTACTCGGTGTCCCGGCCCGGCGTGGCGGTCCTGACGGTTCAGTTCAAGGTGGGCGTGCCCCGCACGGAAGCCTTGGTGCGTCTGTATGACGTTCTGAATGCCAACCAGGATTGGCTGCCGCGCGATTTGGGTGCTTTGACGCCCATCGTAAAACCCAAGGGCATCGACGATGTCCCGGTTTTGGCGGTCACGCTGTGGAGCGATGATGCCTTGCCAGCGGCGGATCTGGAGATCGTGGCGCATGCGATGGAAGCCGAATTCAAGGCCGTGTCGGGTGTGCGCGAAGTGCAAACCATTGGTGGTCCCGGGCGGGCGATCCACGTCGTGGTCGATCCCGAACGTCTGCGCGCCCGAGGCGTGGATCTTCTTTCGCTGAAAAAGACCGTGGCGGCAGCCAACTTCGGCATGCCCGCCGGAGCCGTCCTTGACGCGACCAAAACGGGCGTCAACGGCCAGATGCTCACGGTCGACGCCGGCGAATTCCTGAGTTCTGCTGCCGACGTCGGTGATCTGGTGGTTGGCAGCCACCAAGGCAAGCCGGTGTTCATGCGGGACGTCGCTCAGATTGATTCCGGCGCACAGCAAGCCCAGCGGTATGTCACCTACGTGCGCGGCGCGTCCGTCGGCGAAGGCAATGCAGCCGGTGCAACACCAGGCGCCGGTCAGTCTCTCCCCGCGGTCACGATCAGCGTCACAAAAAAGCCGGGCGAAAACGCGGTAGATGTATCGCGTGCGGTCGTGGCGCGCCTGGAATCGTTGCGCAATACGGTGATACCCGCCAATGTGCAAGCCACCGTGACGCGGGACTATGGTGAAACCGCAGCGGAGAAGGCCAACAAGCTGATCCAGAAACTCGGCTTCGCCACCGGCTCCGTCATTTTGCTGGTGGGTTTTGCGCTGGGACGGCGCGAAGCCATCATTGTGGGTGCGGCCGTTATTTTGACCCTGACAGCAACCCTGTTCGCGTCCTGGGCCTGGGGATTCACGCTGAACCGTGTTTCGCTGTTTGCGTTGATTTTCTCCATTGGTATCCTGGTCGATGACGCCATCGTGGTCGTTGAAAACATTCACAGACACCAGCAACTCACCCCGGACGCGCAGTTGAAAGACATCATCCCGAGAGCGGTGGATGAGGTCGGTGGCCCGACCATTCTGGCGACCCTCACGGTCATTGCTGCGCTCCTGCCCATGGCATTCGTATCGGGCCTGATGGGTCCCTATATGAGCCCCATCCCGATCAACTCCAGCCTCGGCATGGCGCTGTCGCTGGCCATCGCCTTCACGGTGACGCCGTGGCTTGCGCTCCAGTTCATGCGCAATGGCCATGCGCCTGAACCCGGGCACTCCGATCCGCACAACGCTGGCGCGCAACGGTCGGCAATTGCAAAGGAGTCCAAGCTGCAAAGCCTGTTTGGCAAGATCCTGACGCCCTTCCTGGACAGCGCGCGAAAACGCTGGTTGTTACTGGGCGGAATCATTGCCGCGCTGTTTCTGTCCGTGGGCCTGGTGTTGGTGCAGTGGGTAGTTCTCAAAATGCTGCCGTTCGACAACAAGAGCGAGTTTCAGGTCGTGGTCGACATGCCAGCGGGGACACCGCTGGAGGACACGGCCGCCACTCTGCAGGATCTGGGCGCATTTCTGGCCCAGCAGCCCGAGGTGCGAGACCTTCAGGGGTACGCAGGTACGGCATCACCCATTACGTTCAATGGACTGGTCCGCCAGTATTACCTGCGTGCCGATGTCGAGCAAGGCGACTTGCAGGTCAACCTGGTCGACAAGCACCATCGCAGTGAAAAGAGCCATGCGATTGCGCAAAGGCTGAGGCCTGCCATTGAAGCGATTGGCCTCAAGCACCACGCAAAAATCAAGGTCGTGGAAGTGCCCCCGGGGCCGCCCGTCATGTCACCGCTGGTGGCGGAAATCTATGGCCCTGACGAAGCTGGTCGACAGAAACTGGCCCAGGAAGTTGCCACCGCATTTAGTGCGACCGCCGATATCGTCGGTACCGACACCAGTCTGCGGGAAGATGCGCCCCGAGCGTTCCTGAAGGTGCGGCGGCAGCGCGCGGAGTCTCTGGGCATTCCGATCGCAGCCATTGCACAGACGGTGTCCTCCGCGCTATCGGGAGCCGATGCCGCGTACCTGCATGACCAGCAATCCAAATACCCGGTTCCGGTGCGCATCCAGTTGCCGCCCGAGAGCCAGGTCGGGCTGGATGCCATTCTCGCCCTTCCCAT
The DNA here is from genome assembly GCA_030645355.1 of Rhodoferax sp. Lineage (GTDB taxonomy): Bacteria > Pseudomonadota > Gammaproteobacteria > Burkholderiales > Burkholderiaceae_C > Allorhodoferax. The sequence continues at coordinate 11,488 of JAUSNJ010000128.1, forward strand.
GCGATCAGCAACGGGTCAATTGGTCCCCCTGTCGGAGTTGGTGCAGGTCACACGCGGTGTCATCGACAAGCCGCTGTTCACCAAAGACCTGCAAGGGGTGAGCTATGTTGTAGGCGATATGGCGGGCAAGCTGGACTCTCCACTGTACGGCCTGTTTGCCGCCCGCAAGACCTTGGGTACTACGCTGCAAAACAAGAGTGATCGCACCGGCGAGTACTGGATACACCAGCCCACCAACCCGTACCAGGAATATGCCATCAAGTGGGACGGCGAGTGGCAAATTACGTATGAAACCTTTCGCGACATGGGCGCCGCCTATGGAGTGGGTCTGGTCCTGATCTATCTGCTGGTGGTGGCACAGTTCAGGAGCTACCTCACGCCCCTGGTCATCATGGCGCCCATACCACTCACATTGATTGGTGTCATGCCGGGGCACGCCGTCATGGGCGCGCAGTTCACTGCGACCAGCATGATCGGGATGATTGCGCTGGCAGGCATCATCGTGCGCAATTCCATTTTGCTGGTGGACTTCATCGAGCTCCAGGTGCGAGAAGGATTGCCGTTCAAGGTTGCTGTTTTGCAATCTGCGGTGGTGCGCGCTCAACCCATCGTATTGACAGGTGTGGCGGCCATGATCGGAGCTTTTTTCATCCTGGATGACCCCATATTCAACGGGCTTGCCATTTCACTGATTTTTGGCATCTTGGTCTCGACGCTTTTGACACTTGTCGTCATCCCGGTTCTGTACTACGCCTTGTATCGCCGCCGTATGGAGTTGCCGGATGGCGACGGCGGCCAGGAAGACATTCCACTCGAAATTACCAACCCCAAAGGAGCTTTGCCATGACCGTTGATCGCTACATCCATATATTTGCCGGATTCTTCATTCTGTTGTCCCTGGCGCTGGGCGTCAGCGACAGTCCCCTGTTTGTGTCCCAGTGGTGGTTGGCATTCACCGCATTTGTGGGCCTAAACCTTTTCCAGTTCGGTTTTACCAACGTGTGCCCCTTGGGTTGGATTCTCAAAAAGCTGGGCGTTCCAGAGTCCACCGTGGCGTGCGCACGATAAAGGAGAATGGTCCGTGACCGTATTGACCGATAGCCAAGACCGCACAGATGTGTTGAACCGGTTGCGCCGTGCCGAGGGACAAATCCGGGGCATCCACCGTATGGTCGAAGAAGGCGAGAGTTGTCTGAAGATCGGGCAGCAGTTTGCTGCGGTTCGCAAGGCGCTGGATAGCACCTACCTGCGCATGACGGTGTGCTTTGTGGAGCAGGAACTGCAGACCCGCATCCAACCTGACGCGGCGCAGAAGGCGGATCTGGACCTGATGCTCAAGGACATGGAAACCCTACTCGCCCGCATGGGCTGAGGCAATCACGCCTCCGCCCAGGCAGACATCGCCGTCGTACAGCACGGCCGACTGCCCCGGCGTGACGGCCCATTGCGGCTGCGCGAAGTGCAGGGCAAAGCCCTGCATGCTGGCGTCTTGAATCTGGCACGGGGCGTCGCTTTGCCGGTAACGGGTTTTGGCAGCCATATTCCCAGTGGCGGGCGCAGCGCCTGCCGTCCAGCTTGCGTCCTGGGCCTGCAGGGACGAGGATTGCAGCCACGGATGGTCATGCCCCTGAACAACCCACAGCGTGTTGGTTTGCATGTCCTTGCGCGCCACAAACCACGGCGCGTGGTCACCGCCACCCTTCTGTGCGCCCTTGGCCTTGATGCCGCCAATTCCAAGACCCTGGCGCTGCCCCAGCGTGTAGAAGGAGAGTCCTACATGCTGACCGAGCTCACGCCCAAAGCCGCGGCTGCCGGGCTGGCCGGTGCCGTCGCGGATGGGGCCGGGCTCTTTCTGGATGTAGCGGTTCAGGAATTCGCGGAACGGCCGCTCGCCAATGAAGCAGATGCCGGTGGAGTCCTTCTTCTTCGCGTTGGGCAGGCCCATGTCCAGGGCGATCTGGCGTACCTGGGTCTTGTGCAGCTCGCCGACCGGAAACAGCGTCTTGGACAGCTGCGCTTGGTTCAGCCGGTGCAGAAAGTAGCTCTGGTCCTTGGACGGGTCCAGGCCTTTGAGTAGCTCATACAGGCCATTCGCCGGGTTCTGCCGCACGCGGGCGTAGTGGCCCGTAGCAATTTTCTCGGCGCCGAGTCGCATGGCGTGGTCCAGAAACGCCTTGAACTTGATTTCCGCGTTGCACAGAATGTCGGGATTGGGCGTTCGGCCCGCCTGGTACTCGCGCAGGAACTCGGCAAACACCCGGTCCTTGTATTCCGCGGCAAAGTTGACGTGCTCAATCTCGATGCCGATGACATCGGCGACTGCGGCAGCATCGACAAAGTCGACGTTGGAGGTGCAATAGCCGGGATCGTCGCTGTCGGAGCCAGCAGGGCGGTCGTCATCTTCCCAGTTTTTCATGAAAATGCCGATGACCTCGTGCCCCTGCTGTTTCAGCAGATGGGCCGTGACCGCCGAATCCACGCCACCGCTGAGGCCCACCACCACTCTTTGCTTACTCATGGCGCCATTTTAAGGCCTCGTGTTCAGCGGAATACTCTTAAGCAAAAATGACCGATAGCCCTCATGGAATAACAGTAGTAAGCTATCAAAATAATAGCACATCAGGGTCAGTCCCCGATGCTGGAGTCTGCGTACACCAGATCCATGGAGTAGCGCTGCCCCTTCAAATAGTCTTCGATGCACCGCAGGACCATGGGGCTGCGGTGGCGTGCCGTGCTGGCGCGCACCTCGTCGGCGCTCATCCACAGGGTGCGCACGATGCCGGTGTCCAGCACGCGATCCGCATCGAATGAGCCCAGGTCGCCGCAAAAAGCGAAACGCAGGTAGGTGGTGTCGCTGCCATCGGGCTTTTGTTGACGTGACAGATAGAGGCCGACCAGGGCGCGGGGTGTGAAGCCATGGGCGGTCTCTTCCAGCGTCTCCCGTATGCAAGCCTGCGCGGGTGTCTCACCGCAGTCCAGGTGGCCGGCAGGGTTGTTCAGGCGCAATCCCTCGGTGGTTTGCTCTTCAACGAGCAGGAATCGACCGTCTTGCTGTATCACGGCGGCGACAGTGACATTGGGTTTCCATCGGGTGTTCATGCCCGATTATGGAAGACGGGGCCAAAGTCTAGGCTGTTTGATCCACATCATGCGCAGCCCTGCGTGGAACGGGGGTAATTTCAGTTAAGCTTTCAGGTGGCTTACGTCCTGCAGGTTCTGCTTGTGGCACGAAGTGTTCGGTTTGTTGCAAAAACTAAGTTGAGGAGTCGCTTCATGCAAACTGGTGTATCTACAGGGACGGCACAGCGCATTGGCGTGCCGCGCGAGATTTTCCCTGGCGAAAAACGTGTGGCGACCGTGCCCGAGGTGGTGGAAAAACTCATCAAACTGGGCTTCAAGGTGTCCATCGAATCCGGAGCCGGAGACCTGGCGAATTTCAGTGACGACACCTACCGTGCCGCGGGCGCCGAGGTCATCGAGGGCGCGGCAGCTCTGTGGGCCGCTTCCGATGTGGTGTTCAAGGTGCGCGGTCCGAGCGCCGACGAGGTCGGTTTGATGCGCGAGGGCGGCACGCTGGTCAGCTTTATCTGGCCGGCACAAAACCCCGAACTGATGCAGCAACTCACCGCCAAGAAAGCGACCGTGCTGGCGATCGATGCGCTGCCGCGCATGTTGAGCCGCGCCCAGAAGATGGACGCGTTGACTTCCCAAGCTGGCGTCGCCGGCTACCGCGCCGTCATCGAAGCCGCCAACGCCTTCGGCCGCTTCTTCAATGGCCAGATCACGGCTGCGGGCAAGGTGCCGCCAGCCAAGGTCTTCATCGCTGGCGCGGGCGTGGCCGGCCTGGCGGCGATCGGTACCGCCGCCGGTCTGGGTGCCATCGTGCGTGCCAACGACACCCGCGCCGAAGTGGCTGATCAGGTCACGTCATTGGGTGGCGAATTCGTGAAGGTGGATTACGAGGAAGAAGGCGGCGGCGGTGGTTACGCCAAGGTCATGAGCGAAGGCTTCCAGCAGGCCCAGCGCGATATGTATGCCAAGCAGGCGCGGGAGGTGGACATCATCATCACCACGGCGCTGATTCCCGGCAAGCCCGCCCCCAAGCTGATCACGGCGGACATGGTGAAGAGCATGAAGCCGGGCAGTGTCATCGTCGACATGGCGGCCGAGCAAGGTGGCAACTGCGAGCTGACCGAGCCCGGCCAAGCCGTGGTGAAGCACGGCGTGACCATCGTCGGCTACACCGACCTGGTCTCGCGCCTGTCCAAGCAGTCGTCGACGCTGTATGCATCCAACCTGTTTCGCCTGACCGAGGAGTTGTGCAAGACCAAGGACGGCATCATCAACGTCAACATGGAAGACGATGCCATCCGCGGCTTGACCGTGACAAAGGAGGGCACTATTACCTGGCCGGCCCCGGCGCCCAAACTGCCCGCTGCCGCCACTGCTGTGGCTGCAAAGCCTGCCACCGCGCCTGCGGCCAAGAAAGGCCACGGGCATGGTGCGCCGAGCGAACCCATGGCCGGCAGCAAACTCGCCATCATGTTTGGTGTCGCGGCAGCGCTGTTCTGGCTCATCGGTGCGAGTGCGCCCAAAGAATTCCTGTCGCACTTTACGGTGTTTGTGCTGGCCTGCTTTGTGGGCTACATGGTGGTGTGGAATGTCAAGCCTGCGTTGCACACGCCACTGATGAGTGTGACCAACGCCATCAGCAGCATCATTGCCATCGGTGCGCTGGTTCAAATTTCACCGATGGGCAGTGCGGTTGACCGCCCCAATGACCTGATCACCTGGGTGGCAGCGGCGGGCATTGTGCTCACCGCCATCAATATGTTCGGCGGTTTTGCCGTCACCCAGCGCATGCTGGCCATGTTCCGAAAATAAGGGAGCCGATTCATGTCTGCAAGTTTGGCAACGGTCTCCTATATTGGGGCCACAATTCTATTTATCCTGAGCCTGGGCGGCCTGTCCAACCAGGAGACCGCATTGCGCGGCAACCTCTACGGCATGATCGGCATGACGATCGCCGTGCTGGCAACGGTGTTCGGTCCCCAGGTGACGGGTGCCGGCCTGCCATGGATCATCGGTGCCATGGTGGTGGGCGGGAGCATAGGCTTGTATGCAGCGCGTACCGTGCAAATGACCCAGATGCCGGAACTGGTGGCGCTGATGCACAGCATGGTGGGCCTGGCAGCCATGTTGGTCGGCTTTTCCACCTTCATTGATCCGGAGGCGTCCAAGAGCTTTGTTGGCGCCGCCAAGTCCATCCATGAAATGGAAATCTACGTCGGCATCCTGATTGGCGCGGTTACCTTCTCCGGCTCCATCATCGCCTTTGGCAAGTTGTCGGGTCGCATCGGTGGCAACCCGCTGCTTTTGCCGGGACGCCACTGGCTCAATCTCGCCGGCTTGCTGGTGGTGATCTGGTTTGGTCGCGAGTTTATGAATGCCCACACCATTGCCGACGGCATGGTTCCGCTGGCGGTGATGACCGTGATCGCGCTGCTGTTTGGCATCCACATGGTGATGGCCATTGGTGGCGCCGACATGCCGGTGGTGGTCTCCATGCTCAACAGCTACTCCGGTTGGGCCGCGGCCGCAACCGGCTTCATGTTGTCCAACGACCTGTTGATCGTGACCGGTGCGCTGGTGGGCTCCAGCGGTGCGATTCTGTCCTACATCATGTGCAACGCGATGAATCGCAGCTTTATCAGCGTGATTGCGGGAGGCTTTGGTACCACCAGTGCAACGCCCAAACCAGCGGGCGGCGCAGCACAACCGGCAGGCGAAGTGGTACCGGTCAACGCACTGGAGACCGCAGAATTGCTGCGTGAAGCGAAGAGCGTGGTGATTGTTCCCGGATACGGCATGGCGGTTGCCCAGGCGCAGCATACGGTGTTTGAGATCACCAAGTTCTTGCGTGAAAAGGGCGTCAACGTGCGCTTTGGCATTCATCCGGTGGCCGGGCGCATGCCTGGGCACATGAATGTGCTGCTGGCCGAGGCCAAGGTTCCGTACGACATCGTCTTTGAA
>JAUSNJ010000129.1 GCA_030645355.1 Rhodoferax sp.
CTGGGCTGCGTCATCTGGTCCTGGGCGCCCAGCACAAACAGCACCGGGCAGGTGATGGCCTGGATTGCCGCTTCGCCGTTGGTGTAGCTGTCGCAGGCCTTGAAGCCGCGGTGGAACACGTTTACCTGCGGGTTGCTGGCCAGAACACGGCGGCCCAGCGCCATGCTGGCGCCATAGACCCAGGTGCCGGGGCCGAGCGCAGAGGGCGGTGGGGCCAGCGTGCTGCGCGAGAACACGTTGACCATGGCCAGCGCCTTCATCGGCTCGTTCAGCGCGCTGTCCAGCAGCGCCGGCGACACCTTCATCGGGAATGCCGTGCCGACCAGCACCAGGTGGCTGACGCGCTCTTTTAGCCGGGATGCTGCCTCGAGCGCAATCAGTGAGCCCCAGCTGTGGCCGACCAGTGCGGCCTGCTGAACGCCTGCGGCGTCGAGCAGTGCGGCGATGAAGTCTGCCGCTTCTTCAACGGTAGCGGGCGCCTCGCCGCCGCTACGGCAGTGGCCGGGCAGGTCGATTGCCAGCACGTTCCAGCCGTGGTGGGCGAGGTAGCGGCTTTGCAAAATCCAGACGCTGTGGTCGTTCAGCACGCCATGGATGAAGACCACGGTGGGCTGCGCCGCATCGAAAGGCTTGCCGCCGGTGTAGCAGTAGGTTTTGGCACCGTTGACGCTGAGTTCCATCACGCACCTGCCTTTGCGACATTTCCTGCTGTTTTTAGCGCGCGCTTCAGGTCGTCGATCAGGTCGTCCGGGTCTTCCAGTCCGATGCTCAGGCGTATCGTGCCCTGGGTAATGCCGGCGCCCGCCAGCGCGTCGTCGCTCATGCGGAAATGCGTGGTGCTGGCGGGGTGAATCACCAGGCTGCGGCAGTCGCCGACGTTGGCCAGGTGGCTGAACACCTTGAGCGCCTCCACAAAGGCCTTGCCCTGCGCACGGCTGCCACGAATGTCGAAGCTGAAGACCGAGCCGGCGCCGCGCGGCAGCAGCTTTTTGGCCAGCGCGTAGCTGGGGTGCGATGGCAGCATCGGGTGGCCGACGCGTGCCACCAGCGGGTGGCTGGCCAGAAATTCGACGACTTTTTCCGTGTTGCTCATGTGGCGCGCCATGCGCAGCGGCAGCGTTTCAATCCCTTGAAGAATCAGCCAGGCCGTGTGCGGGCTCATGCAGGCGCCAAAGTCGCGCAGGCCTTCGCGGCGCGCGCGCAGCAAAAAGGCGCCCACCGTGCTTTCCTCGCTGAACACCATGTTGTGAAAGCCGTCGTAGGCCTCGGTCAGTTCGGCAAACTTGCCTGCTGCCTTGGAGGAGTCCCAGTCAAAACTGCCGCCATCCACGACCAGGCCGCCAATGACGGTGCCGTGCCCGCTCAGGAACTTGGTGGCCGAGTGGTAGACCAGGTCCGCGCCGTGCTCGAACGGCTTGATCAGCCAGGGCGAAGTCAGTGTCGAGTCGACCAGCAGCGGCACGCCGGCCTCATGCGCAATGGCGCTCACGGCCTCGATGTCCAGCACGTCCAGCCCCGGGTTGCCGACGGTTTCGCCAAAAAACAGCTTGGTGTTGGGCCGCACGGCGGCGCGCCAGCCGTCCATATCGCCCGGTTGGACAAAGGTGGTGTCAATGCCAAAGCGGCGCATCGTGTAGTGCAGCAGGTTTTGCGATCCGCCATACAACGCGGTGCTGGCCACGATGTGGGAGCCCGCGCCCATCAGCGTGGCAACGCTCAGGTGCAGCGCCGCCTGGCCGCTGGCGGTGGCAATCGCGCCTATGCCGCCTTCCAGGGCCGAGATGCGTTGCTCCAGCACCGCATTGGTCGGGTTGCTGATGCGCGAATAGACAT
>JAUSNJ010000135.1 GCA_030645355.1 Rhodoferax sp.
TGGCGAACCTGGGCTTCCGTCATGATGCCCATGTGGCCCGCGCGCGGCATGTTGGAACAGGCGTTGTAGGCCTTGGAGTTCCAGATCTTGCCCCACGTGTATTCGATGATGGCCTTGGATGCGGGGCTGCTGACATCGGTCACGCCGCGCAGCTTTCCGTAGTTGTACAAGCTTGGCCCGATGGTGCCAAAGGAGATTTCCTTTTTGTCCAGCTGGTGGCAGTTGTAGCAATTGCCGCCATTCGGGGTGTTGGCATCGTCGCTATAGGTCAAGCCACGGCCACTCTGGGCAAGGGCTTCACCCTGCTTCCAGTCGCCAACAAACTTGCCATCGCTGGGCCACTTGATGGTCTTGAGGTTGATGGCCTCTATCTCTTTGGCCCGCTTCTTGTCCAGGGGTTTGCCTGCCACATCGGCAGCACTGCAATCCCGGTTGGTTTCATCGGTGTCGAGCACACTCTTCTTGACGATGCCCTGGTCACGAAACGATGTCTTGACCGCTTCACGGTAAAAGAAGTCGAACACTTCGGCGTTGCCAGTTGACGCGGTAGTGGCCGTTTTAGCCTGTTGGGCCTGGACCGGAGAAAACGCTACAACGAGGGCTACGCCAACGGCGGACAACACCGAGAAATATTTGGATTTATTCATAGTGATCTCCTGGGCTTAGCGCTTGAGCGCCGGTGCAATCGACTTTGAGCCTGCGCTGTTGACGCCCAGGTAAACACCAAGGGCAATCGTGACATCGCTGCCAAATCCCGGATAAGGAAAACGTTGCTGGCGGTAGCAGTCATTGAGGCGCTGCTGCATGCCCCACATCTGACCATTCGACACGCGGTACGCAGGCCAGGCCGCAAAGCCGATGCCATCGCCCGGGTTCTTGGTCAGGTTGGGCAGGTCTTGCAGGCGAATCCGTGTGTTGTCCTGTCCATGGCAGGAAGCACAGGAAAAGTCATGCGGCCCGGCGCGCTGAAAGAACAGCCGCTTGCCCACCTCGTAGGAAATTTTCTCCTGCGGATGGGCTTGCGACAGGTTGAACTTCATGCCCTTGGACTCAGCCGACAACCAGGTTGCCAGCGCGGTCACGTTGACCTGCTCGCCTTTGCCAAACCCGGTCTTGGCAATCTCATCGGCATTGAAGCCCTGCAAATTCTGCATGCAGGTCAACAACCGGGACTCCATGTCCTGCACCCGCCCGGTGTCAGCAAAGTAGCGCGGCAACTCAACAAAGGCGCCCTTGTAGACGCCCGGGCCCTTGCCCAGGTCGCACGCCTCCAGCGATGCATTTTTGGGCCCCCGCTTTTGCTTCCAAAGGTCTTCCCCCTTGGCCTCAAACAGCTCCGACGGGTTTCCATCGGCCAGCATGGCACGGTATTCTTCAATGCTCTGGACCGCGGTTTTTTGAGCAACAACGGCTGTCGTCGTCAAACACCCCAGTGCCAGAAACGAAATTAATGATGTCGTTCGCATGTTGACCTCTTCTTGTTTTGGAAAGTGGACGTCCTCAGGAGGCAGTCGCTTCGTCGGTACGGGTGTCGCCCTTGTTGTCTTTCCAGGTCACCGCAATCTTGTCCCCGGCCTTGGCTCCCTTGACAACAAACTGCAGGAAAGGGTTTTTGGACACCGCGGGGCCCCACTCTGCGGTCAAGACGGGCTTTCCATTGTGTGTTGCCGTCACTTCAGCAATGTGCCAGGCGGGCACCAGCTTGCCTGCCGCGTCTTTGCGTTGACCGGACTCCATCTCATGGGCCATCAAAACCCGCACGGTGGCCTTGTCGCCTGCTACTTGTGCACGAATGCGCATCGGATCTGCCATTTTTAGCTCCTAATATCAGTTATGAAAATAGCAGCGATTAACCGCCGCATCCACCCAGGGTGACCTTGACTTCTTTTTTGGCAAAAAGCACTTTGCCATCGGCCATGATGGCCACTGCGTACACATCGGACGACTGCCCCATCTTGGCGCGGGTGGCAAAGTTGGCCTCCACGCTGTCCGTGACGTTGAACACAGCGATCAGGGCAGAGGGATTCTTCTCAACCAGAATCAGAATCTGTTTGACACCTGGCAAGGCGGTGCCAGCAGTCAATGGCACCACGGCACCATTTTCCGCAATGTCCGGGCCGCCGATTGTGACGTCCTTGCTTTCAACCGGGGCACCGGCACCCATGGCCTTGAGCACATCGGCGAGGGTTTTGGCCTCGAAGGCCGCTTTGTTGAACGCGGCAAACGCGTACTGGGGGAACATGCCCGTAGTTGCCAGCAGGCCGGCCACAACAGCGCTTTGCTTGAGTGTCTTGCGACGAGTTTGCATCTGAGTCTCCTAAGTGAAAGTGAATACCGATAAAAAGCTGCTACTTGCCCGCACCCGATGCCAGCCAGGCCGCAATAGTCTTGGCCTCGGCATCGCTCAACGTCTGGGGCGGCATGGGGATGTCACCCCAAACTCCCGACCCGCCGGATTTGATCTTGCCCGTCAGATAGTCGGCCTTGCCAGCGTGTTTCTTGGCCACATCCGCGAAGCCCGGACCAACAATCTTGTTGGTGACACCATGGCAGGCGGTGCATCCATTTTTCTGCAACAAACCCATGGCAGTCTTGCCAGCGCTCGATGCTTCAGGCTTTGGTGCAACCGGCGCGGCGGCTGGCGCTGGAGTCCCCGCCTTGGCTTCTGGGCGGGTGGTGTCCGCGCCGTGCTGCGCACCCACCGCACGGTTTTGCTCGGCCAGATTGCCGTGTGCATTGCGCGCAAACTCTGGCAGGAACGAGGCCAGTTTCACCTCTGGCGCGCAGTCCTTCATGCAGGCCACGTTGCGGGTGTCGGGCTTGGCGGCTCCGCCGAATTCGTTGCCGGGCCACAGCGCATGCTGGGTCGTCATGCCGTTGCGATTCGGCATGCGGCCCTGCACCTCACGGATGTTCTTGTCGGACAGGGTGAAGTCATCCGGAACAATGCCATTGAGGTTCAACAGGAACGCAACCACCGAATAGACCTCGTCCGTGGTCAGCGACTTGGGAGCCGTCCAGGGCATGGCGCGGTTGATGTAATCCCAAATCGTCGATAACGTTGGAACCTTCATGAAAGTCGTGCGCCCGGGGTAGGCTGCGTTCATCAGGTTCGCGACCCGCCCCTTTTTGATGTCTTCCGGCGTAACGCCACCCACCAGCGGGCTGAACACCTCGCCGGATTCGCCAAAGATGCCGTGGCACTGCGCGCACTTGCTCTCCCAGATGTCCTGGCCTTTTGCGACGGTCCCGGAGCCAGCCGGCAAGCCCTTGAAGTCAGGCCGCACATCAATATCCCATGCAGCGACTTCTTTGGCGGTAGCCGCACGCCCCACGCCGGGGTATTTGGCATCGACCTGCGCACCCGCTGTGCCCAGCAAGGCCAACAGCGCGGCGGCCAAGAATGCATTACGCAACTTGAACATTTTTCACCTCGCCGTTTTCCTGTACCAGCCATGACTGAATGGCGTTGTTGTGGTAAATCGAGCGGGTTCCACGTACGGCGCGCAGCTGCTTGTAAGTGGGCTGGACAAAACCCGTCTCATCCATGGCCCGGCTCTGAACAATGGTCGGCTTTCCGTCCCACACCCAGTCCAGGTTGAAGCGCGTCAGCGCCTTGGACAGCACCGGAGTTTCCAACCGTGCTGTGCGCCAGTTGCGGCCTCCATCCACCGACACGTCCACCTTCTTCACCTTGCCCCGGCCCGACCACGCCAGGCCCGTGATGTTGTAAAAGCCCTTGTCCAGCAAAACCTGGCCGCCCGATGGCGTAGTCACAACGCTCTTGCACTCCTGGATGCTGGTGTATTGGCGCTCCAGCCCATCGGGCTGCAGGTCGATGTAGTGAATGGCTTCGTCCTTGGTGGCATAGGGTTTGTCGCCCACCTCAATGCGGCGCAGGTACTTGACCCAGCTCACGCCCTGCACACCGGGCACGATCAGTCGCAGCGGATAGCCTTGCTCAGGACGCAGCATTTCGCCGTTTTGACCGTAGGCCACAAACACTTCGCCCGACTTGATCAAACTCATCGGGATGGTGCGGGTCATGGAAGACCCGTCAGCGCCTTCAGCCAGCACAAACTTGCCGTTCTTCAGATCCGCGCCGGCCATCTCCAGCAGCGTGATCAGCGGCACGCCGGTGAACTCACTGCAGGAAATCATGCCATGTGTGTATTGCGCCGTGGGCACGGCCACATTGCCCCACTCCACCGCGGTGTTGGCACCGCACTCGATGAAGTGAAAGCGCGACACCGCAGGCAGCCGCATGATCTCGTCCAGCGTAAACACCTTGGGCGACTTGACCATGCCGTTGATCATGAAGCGGTGTTTGGAGGGATCAATGTCCCACCAGCCCTGGTGGTGCCGCTCGAAATGCAGGCCACTGGGCGTGACGATGCCAAACAGCGACTGCAGGGGTGCAAACGACACCGAGGCCTGCGTGGTCTGTGTCAGACCCGGGCTTTGGCGACGCTGAACGTCCGATTCATATTTGGATGGCTTGCCGTAGCTTCCATCGGGTGCGACGCCCTGCCCCAGTCCCTTGCTGTGCTCTGGCAAATTCAGGATATTGGGGTCACCGCCTTCGGTGGGAACCGGGTTGCTCTCGGCCATGGCTCCGTGAAAAGCCGCGCCCGTGGCGGCGGCCGCAAAGGCGTTGCGGATGAAGTCGCGGCGGCCACTCTTGGCCTCGGCAACCACTTGGCGGATGCCATCCCGACTCAAAAAACTCTCGGGCGCCTTGCGCAGGCTTCCCTGTACGGGTCTCTCTTGATTCACACAGACTCCTCCAACGGCGAAACAGATGTCATATATATTCGAACACGCTAATATATATGAAGGGGGCAGTCAGAGCCTAGGTGTTATCACCAATCCCTACTGATTTTCTCAAGCACATCACTCTTTGAAGCGGTAGTAGTCCCGATTGAGGACGGCCGCGATGGCGGTCACTTCTTCCGGAAAGAGCCCCAGATTGAGCTCGGTATTGCACTGCTCCACCATGCCGCGCAAGACGCCAGGCGCGTTGACGCGGCCCTTGGGTTTGTACATCGCGCTGCCGTCGCCCACCACCTTGCTGGCGTGGCATTCGGTGCACTTGTTCTCGGCGATCAGCTTCTCACCCAGCTTCAGATCGGCATCCTGAAAAATCTTGGGTATCTGCGCCCAGGCGACGGCCATCAGTGAGGACAACAACAGACCGGACAAGATTTTGTGCATGCGTTCAAGGCTAGCGGGTACTTACCCAAAACGCAATACAGAAATAGCCTTACTACCCATATGGGCTACCCAGGATTACCCTTTGCGGTGATAGACGAAGTACGCCGGCTCCTCAAGAATCCGCACAACCGGTTAGAAACAACCCAATCAACGGAGACATGACATGGAATTCAGCAAGGAATTTGACGCATCCGGCCTGGCCTGCCCTTTGCCCATCGTAAAAACCAAGAAGGCACTCGCCGACATGACCTCGGGACAGGTGCTGCGTGTCATCTCCACAGACCCAGGCTCGGTGTGCGACATGGCTGCCTTCGCGGAGCAAACCGGCAATGCCCTGCTGGAGCAAGGCAGCGAAAACAGCAAGTTTGTGTTCTATCTCAAGAAGGCCTGAACATGGCAACCAAGAAAATGGCGTTGATCGCCACCAAGGGCACGCTGGACATGGCCTACCCGCCATTCATCCTGGCATCCACTGCTGCGGCGCTGGGTTGGGATGTGCAGATCTTCTTCACCTTCTATGGCCTGCAGCTTCTGCGCACCAGCCTGGACGACATCAAGATCAGCCCGCTGGCCAATCCGGCCATGCCCATGCCAGTGCCCATGCCGGTAATGGTGCAAATGCTTCCCGGCATGGAATCCATGGCCACCATGATGATGAAGAACAAGATGAAGTCAAAGGGCGTGGCATCCTTGCAGGAGCTGCGTGACCTCTGCCTGGAAGCCGACGTCAAGTTCGTCGCCTGCCAGATGACGGTGGACCTGTTCGAGTTCGAAACCAGCGAGTTCATCAAGGACGTGGAATACGGCGGCGCCGCCACGTTCATGAAATTCGCGGGTGAGTCTGACGTCTGCCTGTTCATTTGAACCGGCAATGAAAAAAGTCATCCTGTGGTGCGCCCTGTTGCTGTCGACCCAGGCTTGCCTGGCAACAGCACCCTATGTGTACGCCGGCAAGCTGCCTGCCGCCGACCTGGGCACGCAACTAAGCCAGGTTGAGAAAAAACTGCAGGCCGAGGGCTTCACGGTCATTGGACGGCATACGCCCAAGGGGCTGCCCGCCCACGCCAGCCTGGTCGTGACCGACCCGGCCATGCTGGAGGCCATCCGCACGATCGGGGGCTCCTGCATCATTGCCGCCGGCATTCGCGTAGGCGTGCAGAGTGACGGCACCGTGTCCTACATGAACCCCGACTACTGGTATCGCGCTTATCTGCGCGGTCCGTTCAAGACTGCGCAAGCCCCTGCCAAGGCCGTGCAAGCGCGTCTGGCCAAGGCCTTGGGCGAAGGTGCTGCCTTTGGTGGGGATGTAGCCGAGGCAGACCTGCCTAATTACCGCTACATGTTTGGCATGGAACGGTTTGACTCCGCCAACAGCGAACTCGCTACCCACGCCAGCTTTGAAGAGGCACTCAAGTCCGTGCAGGACAACCTGGCCAAGGCCGTTGGCAACACCAGCCGCGTCTATGAGGTGGTGATGGCTGACCGCAAACTGGCCGTCTTTGGCGTGGCTATGAATGACCCCGGTGATGGCGAGGGCTACTGGGTGAACAAGATCGGGGCCGACCACGTAGCAGGCATGCCCTACGAAATATTCATCGTCGACAACAAGGTGTTCGCACTGTATGCCCGGTACCGCATTGCGCTGGCGTGGCCCGCGCTGGGCATGGGCCAGTTCATGGGCATCATCAACACCCCGGATGCCATACGCAGCACGCTCTCGCGGGTGGCCGGTAGCGCCCCATCGGGCCAATAACAGAACCTGCTGATCTGGAGTAATTCATGAGTGAAACCACCAATCCCGCCACGCTGGTCGTTCTAGGCGGTTTTGTTCTGGCCTTCATCTTTGGCTTGGTTGCCAACAAGACCAACTTCTGCACCATGGGCGCCATCTCCGACGTGGTCAACATGGCGCACTGGGGCCGCATGCGCATGTGGCTGCTCACCATTGCGGTCGCCATGCTGGGTACCAGCCTGCTGTCCTACTTCGGGCAGGTTGACCTGGCCAAGTCCGTCTACCAGCGCCCCACGCTGGCCTGGTTGTCCCTGCTGGTGGGTGGTGCCCTGTTTGGCGTGGGCATGACGATCGCCGCGGGATGCACCAACAAAAACCTGGTGCGCGTGGGCGGCGGGAGCGTGCGCTCGCTGGTGGTGCTGGTGTTCCTGGCAATCTCGGCCTACATGACGCTCAAAGGTCTGTTTGGCCAGTGGCGCGTCAGTTACCTGGACCCGATTGCGATTGATCTGTCCACCTGGGGCATGTCCAACCAAAGCCTGGCGACCCTGCTGGCCAAACTGACCGGGCTGCCGGAGAAAACCGCCCTGCTCGCAACCGCATTGGTGCTGGGCTTTGGCCTGCTGGCCTTTATCTTCAAGGACAAGCGCTTTCGCGCCAACCTGTCGCATGTGCTGGGTTCGACCGTGCTGGGCCTGCTGGTCGTCGCGGCCTGGTACCTGACGGGCCATCTTGGCTACGGCGAGAACCCGGAAACGCTGGAGACCGTGTATTTCGCCACCAACACCCGCACGCTGGAATCCCTGAGTTTTGTGGCGCCCACCGCCTACAGCCTTGAATTGCTGATGCTGTGGACCGACAAGACGCTGCGCGTGACCTTTGGCATCGCCACTGTGGTGGGCGTGGTGCTGGGGTCATTTGCCTATGCGATCAGCACCAAACAGTTCCGCTGGGAAGGCTTTGCGTCGCTGGAAGATCTGCGCACCCAGCTGATCGGTGCCGTGCTCATGGGCTTTGGTGGGGTACTGGCCACCGGCTGCACGATTGGCCAGGGCCTGTCTGGCATCTCCACACTGGCGCTGGGCTCCTTTATCGCCGTGGGTGGCATTGTTGCCGGTGCAGTGGCCACCATGCAGTACCAGAATTGGCGTGCCTAGTACCATGAACCGATTCGCCTGCGACGTCGATGAAGCCACATTTGACGAACGGGTGATTGCGCATTCCCATGCAACACCGGTCGTGCTGGATATCGGCGCCGAATGGTGCAGCCCGTGCCGGGTCTTGACGCCCATGCTGGAGAAACTGGCACTGGCCTACGAGGGTCAGTTTTTGTTGGCAAGAGTGGATGCCGATGAAAATATGCGCATCGCCGGACGGCACCAGGCCAAGGGCTTTCCAACCGTGATTGCGTACAGCCACGGCCACATCACCGACCGTTTCCATGGTGCCCAGACGGAGCGCTTCTTGCGCGCATTTCTGGACCGGCTCATCAGCAACCACCGCGCTCCTTCAACCGCCGACCAGCACGCGCTGCCGGCCTCTTCCAAACACACGATATGAACTTGCCTGACCGCGACGGAGACGGGTATCTGAAAGACATGGGAGACTGGACCGAAGAGATTGGCCGCGCCATGGCCCTGGCCGACAACTACGAACTGGACGATACCAAATGGGCGCAGATCCTGAAGGCCCGTGAGTACTATGAAGAATTCGGCAGCGTGCCGCCCATCCGCAAGTTTGCCAAGTATCTGGAGCAGGAACAAAACGCCGTGTTCAAGCTCTGGATGACCGGCCCCATGAAACCCATCACCAAGTATGGCGGCCTGCCCAAGCCGACCGGCTGCGTTTGACGGGGTGACAGCAGGGCTGGGACCCGGTTCAGAAGCACACCCGACATATGGCTCGCTTATCTGCTCGCTCCGAAGCTGACATTCAGACAGGCCATTGAATGGCGGCAATCTGCCGCTGATCTCGTCACCCACTATTTCGAGAATTGGCCAGTTGCGGCTATTGGTTTCGGTGACTGTTTGCTGTCGTTCCACAATTCAAATTCAACAAACCATTGGCTGGATAGATGGAATGAGTGGTCAAAAGTGTGCATATCGACCTTTGCCTGCGCATCTGGCGACCCCTCTCGCAGTCCGGCCACCGGAGGCTCTTTTTTAGGCCTGGCGATTGTGCGGAAGCTGGCCCGAACCAATGGATAGGTTGTCACGATTTCCAACCGCAACTTTGGCGCTGCCATGCGTTAAGTGCTTGTGCGAGAACCTGGTGCTTCACCCCTTTTTAGCATTGTTTCGGTTCCGGTCGGCCAACGCGATGATCAAGCCGTCAACACCCTTGGAATTGATTTCTTGTGCGAATTGACTTCGGTAGGTTTCGACTAGCCAGACCCCCATCACGTTGAAGTTGTAGATTTTCCAGCCTGCACCGTCCCCAGCCGTTTTCTCCAACCGGTAGTCCAGCTGAACAGGCGCGCCATGGCCGCGGACCTCCGTGCGAACGACTACGTCCTTGTCATCGGGTGCACTGCGCAGTGGTCGCACGACAATCGACAGGTTACTGGCCTGCGCAAGAGCGCCCGCGTAGGTGCGAACCAACAGAATCTTGAACTCGTCCTGCAATCGCTTTTGTTGGTCCGGGGAAATTTGGCGCCAGGACGGGCCGACCGCAGCTGCGGTCATGCGATGAAAGTTGACGTGCGGCATGATTTTGGCGTCCACCAGCCCTATGACTTTGGACGTTTCGCCGCCACGGACGGATGCATCAGTTTGAATGCTTTCGATCACGTCAGCCGATACGCGGCTGACAAATGCATCGGCCGCTTCATCCGTCGCGTACGCTGGCAGTGCAACTACGCTCGCAGCCACCAGCGCCCATGCAGTTAGGAATCTGGCCGGTAAGATTGAACGCCAAAGAGACGATTGGTTAACCGTGGCTTCGACTAAGGTTTTTAACATGATTTGTATATTCGTAAACACTGATATATTGGATTATGCTGGAAAATACCATACCCCATGGGGTATAGTTCAATTACAGGTCAGTGATAAAAACTCGCAAGCACGATATCCATCTACATACAACCTATCATGTGTGAACTTTTTGCCATGTCAACGCGGCTGCCAAGCACCATCACGCTGTCGTTGGAGGAGTTTTCGCGCCATGGTGGTCAGACCGATTCGCACAAAGACGGATGGGGTATTGCCTGGTACGAGCATGGGGATCTGCACTTGCTGAAAGAGGCCACTTCTGCATCCAACAGCAAGACCATGCAGTTCATCAAGGACAACCCGTTTCACAGCGCGCTGGTTCTTTGCCACATCCGTAAGGCAACGCAGGGAGATGTGGCAAGCCGCAACTGCCAGCCATTGCTGCGGGAATTGGGCGGTGTTTGGCACAGTTTTGCCCACAACGGCAATTTGAAAGGATTGCAGGACGACCCACGCTTCAATGCCAGTGACTACCAACCAATTGGCGAAACAGACTCAGAATATGCGTTCTGTGCTTTGATGGAGAGAATGCAGACCCTGTGGCGTTCTGGCCAGCGACCCACATATGAGGCGAGACGCGACGTCGTGAGGCTATTTGCTGCAGACCTGCGCGACACGGGGCCCGCCAACTTCTTATATAGCGATGGAGAAGTACTGTTTGCCCACGCCCACCAGCGCCACCATGCTGATGGCACAATCCGCGCGCCAGGGCTTTGGCGTCTGACTCGGCACTGCGCTGAAGGCGGCGTATTTGAAGGCTCAGGACTGCATGTTGAAGCGCGCGGTGCAGAGCAGGATGTCGTGCTGCTCGCAAGCGTGCCGCTATCGCAAGAAGACTGGCAACCTCTAGATGAAGGTGAGGTCATTTCCGTCAGATTCGGTCGCACGCTGTAAGCTGACTTCAATTGGGGCCAGTTGCCTGTCTGCGGTAACAGGGCTTTAGTCAGCCGTCGCCAGAAAGCCCCACAACATGAGCACCAAGGCATATCCTATTTATACCGCATGGGGTATCTTGTTCCCCATTTTTAAAGACCATCCGATTCGTTAACTCTTGAAGAATCTCGACGCGTTTATGGAAAAAGTGTTGGTTGCTAACGCTCTCATAGTGCCTATGTGCCAGGGACTTGCTTGTGTGACTCCGTGATTGGCGAATTCTTCCAACAGTAGATGTTTGATTTGCAACCCAAAACAATTGTCATTCGCTTGGCAAACGTTGGATGGTCAGACCAATTCCTGCGCACATGGATGAAAGCATTTGCCATCGCCTATGTGGTTGGAGTCCCAGTTGTTTTCTTTCTTGCTCCCGTTGCAAGAAAGATTACAGGTCGCTTGTTCGGAATGCCTGCTTGAAATTCGAGGTATTCCCTCAACACCTGTCATCTGCGAGGCGATCCTGAAAACGAAGTGCTTAGCTCCAATTTTTTCTGCCAAGGTGCGGAGTTCAATGCCAACGAAGCGGCGGGGTCCTGCAAAGTCAAGCAGGGCCTACTCACAAGCCTCATCGACAAGATCGAACCAATGCTTCACCATGTGCATGTGCTGAAAGCGCCCCGGACCTAAGGGTGGGCGCCCCCTTCGCCGCGCGCATATTGGGGTTTGATGGCCTCACATCATTCAGACCATGCATCGATTTCGTTCATGGTCTGTAGAAATGCATCGCGTTTGGCAGGGCAGCGATACTGCTCAAATCCTGTACCTTGATGGGCCGCCACTGCCAGTGGTAGTTCGCTTCATGCAGCATCAACGCATCAAGCCACTTGCTGGCGGATCTTTTTCAGTGTTGCCTTAGGCCGTTAGCGCGTTGAACTGAACAGGACTGCCAGCGTACCCAATGAAACACCGGGGCTATTTCTTGATGCCAGCACCCGGACCAGGACCATCGCCCGTTCCTGCATTTGATTGTGGTGTTCCAATCGGTATGACTCGCGCTCTTGCTCGGTCTTGAGGGTCCGCACTTTGGCTTGGTATTGAACACGCTCTTGTGGCGACATTAACTGGCTGCCAAAAATGGGATCGCGCAACCTGTCCTGGTCACGCGTTTGGTCCTGCGCCAATGTGCTTGTACCCATCCCAGCAATCTGCAGCGAGACCACGGCAATCAGTGTCAATCCTGACACTCTAGATTTTTGTGATCTCCTATGCTTCACCAATGTTGTTAAGACTTGAATCCACCCATCGTGCCAGTGCGGCGACGCGTTGTTATCAACAGCGAAGCCAGTGCCAGCAACAACAGGCCCAAAGCGGGCGGCTCTGGTATTTGTGCCAGATATACACCAGCCCAGCCGTTTTCTGCATCCGCCATGCTGGCACTGATTGCGAGCCAGCCATTGCGGAAGGAATCACGCTCGATCGACAGTGCCACAATGTTCAGCCCTTGTGCCGCTGCATCCAACACGTCACCAAGCATCGCTGACGTCAGCAGCGCATACGGATCGAGCAGGTCGCCCATATCCAGATACAGCCCAAATATGTTCGCTACATTGAGTGCTGCGGGCTCGGTGGCCTTGAAGACCACTTTGGGGCCGTCAGCAGCGATGAAGGATGTCGAACGCCACCGTGCTCCCTCTTCTTCCTCAGAGCCAACAGGGCCCCCCTGACCGGCGTTACCAGAGAAATTCCAGAACAGAAAGTCTTCGTAGTCAGCACCGGTCTCCGCGACCAATTGCAGTTTGCCGGTCACGGTGTCTTTTTGGAAGATGCCTTGGTGCACCGGTACCTCCCGGGTGGTCTGACCTGTGGGATTGCCGTTGGCGTCTTTGTCACTTTGGGCCACGCAAGCAGCAATCACATCCTTATTGCCATCCGCTGGGCAGGTCAGGGTGATCGTGCGCGTCTCAGTGCCCCAGGCACCCCAGAAAGAGACATACCGACCATCAAAGGAAAGGCCTTCACCTACGCGGTTCAGTGTTGCACCGACAACCTCCGGCACGGC
The DNA here is from genome assembly GCA_030645355.1 of Rhodoferax sp. Classification (GTDB taxonomy): domain Bacteria; phylum Pseudomonadota; class Gammaproteobacteria; order Burkholderiales; family Burkholderiaceae_C; genus Allorhodoferax. Next base: position 12,869 of record JAUSNJ010000135.1, read on the forward strand.
TTCCCCAATGCTGACCAAGGTGGTCAAACCGGCTTGCCCAACCTTGGCGCCATAGATGCCGCCCGCAGTGGGTGCATCTTCATTGTCCAGTCCGGTGAACACGACTTGCCCCTTGGCTGCACTGGGTGGGGAAGTTGAGCCAAAAAGTTTCGTTGGATCATTAGGCAGGGCCATCCCCCGCCATGCAACAGCCACGGCTTGTTCAGATCCACCAGCGCTTGTGATATCGCGGTAGAAAACGCCGGTCTGGCCCACAGCGGCCGCATCGGTGTAGTTGGCCTTGTAGGCAATGTACTTGCCGTCAAACGCTGCTGGTGCTCCAGGGAACTGATCAAAGCGCAAGCCAGAAACTCCGCTAGCCGCCTCTGGTGGAATCTGGAACTGCGAGTATCCAGGCACAGCACCCAATAAGCTCGCACCGGTGGTGAGCGTACCGCCAGGCGTAGCATAAATGCCAGAAGTGCCAACCCGGGTGGTAATGGGCTCACCAGTCACGGGATCAGTGCCAGTCTGGTATTCAAGCACCGGGCCCGACTGGCCACGCGTGGCGATCAGGTTCGAACCGCTGTCGATGCGTGCAAACGACGGAAACTCATTGAAGGTCGCAGCAAGGTTGTTGGGTTGTGGTACCAACGAGCCCTGCGTTGCGATGGCCTGTATTGGCCCAAGCGTCTTCATGTCACGCTGAAAGACGCCAGAAATCCGACCTCCACCTTCGCCACCCGCGCCGCCTTCAGTGCCGCCCTGGGTACGTCCGCGAAACACGACCAGTGCGTTGTCGTTTACCGATGCTGGGCTATAGCTGTTGAACACTTTGGTCGAGTCCGGTTTGGTGGGATCCGGAGCCACAAAGCTGTTGTTGACGACGGTCGTCCACGCCAATACAGGCTCGGCTGCTACCGGGTAAACCCAGGCAACCCCGGCGATGGCAGCACACAATGCGGCCACAGAACGGTTGGACCTCAGGTGGAAGCCACCCAGGTTCAGACCAGCGCGGGATCGACCTGCATCTGGTATCACCGTCTCGTTGACATCTGCGTTGGTGTTTGCTGACCTGGACACGAAGTCAAAGGCAGCGGGACTGTTTGTTCTTAGCATGGCAATTCCCCAAAAATAATGTGAGTCAAACACGCTGTTGCGGGCCTGCCTCACCAGCTTCTTGAGGTAACACCCCGCCACATACGTGGACTAGGTCAGAGCATTAAGTGTGCCCATGGTTTAGAAATGGCCGAATGCCTTTATTAATCAACGTCTTATATAAACAAAGGGCGATTCTTCGGCAAAAAAAACCTGCGGAATGTCAATTTATCCAACGCGGCGAGGTCATCGCTTTTGGAACAATCTTGAAGCTTCAGGTACTACGTGATCGTCAATTGATATTTCGCAATTGGCTGCCGTGCCGGTTGATATTGACTTTGAAAAGGCCGACCTATCCCCGAGAACAAATTGCGCTTTTCGCTCAAAAAAAACAACGTCAAAGGAATCTTGTTCGAGAAAAATCCTGAAAAAAGTGCACAAGATTTTTTGGCTGTAAATTTGTCTGACACTCTTAGCTTCAAAGTCAATTTGTGTTGGACTTCATAAAGGGAGGTGCGCCTCCCCAAGCGGACACGATTTTTCAAAATTCCTCCTTCCATAAAATTTAAGGATTGGAGCAACTGCAAGTGTTTTTCTTGATTCTTTCGGCATTCACGCCGCGCCAATACCCCCTTCCATTGGCTGGATCAACTTAGGGACTCCCTGTGAACACAGAAGCAAATTTAAGGCGCGGTAAGTTGGGCTCCAGAGCTTCCTATTCAGCCCGATAAGGACTGGTGCCGGAACGCCTGAATTAGAGATGCTGATTAGGAAACGTCCTAGCAACACCGCAAGCAGCGATTCTTGCGGCTTCAGGTACTGCAATCAATGAATGTGAAAGCCTTGGTTGAGCACTTGACCATCCAACTAATCTGAGGATGCTTTCTTCGGCTTCACTGGAGTGAACCAGTGAAACTACCCTGGCTTGGGGCCTCACCTACGAGTCAAGGTGTGGGAGTCAAGTCCACACCTATCAGCGTTACCCTATTTGAGATGACAGTCACCGCATAGTTACACGGCTATATCGGATTTGAGTAAATTGTTGATTGAGTCCAAACGTATCAGCTTGGCTGATGTGAGTGCTGGTCCTCTGCCATCTCATCTATTCCCAGACGGACCAGGCCCCCTCCCACCAACACCCTCTCTGCTTGGCCCCGGACCAGGACCCATCCCCCTGCCCACAGCTGGGGGCACTTCAGGCAAGGTAACGCCTTTTTCACGGGCACGCTCCTGCATGAGCTTGTGGTGCTCGAGCCGGTATGCTTCGCGTTCCTGTTTGGTCTTTAGACTGCGCATATGAACGCGGTATTCATTGCGTTCAGCATCGGTCATCAATTGCGACCCGTAGACGGGGTCCTGCAATCTTTCTTGGTCGCGCGTTTGATCACGCGCCGTGTTCCGCACATTGTCTTGTGCGAGTGCGCTGCTTCCAGCGAATCCAAATGCTGCTGCCATAACAATTGCAACAAGTCGTTGAAATTGAGGCCTGAATGTCTGCATTTTTGAAATCCTTTGGCAATGGGTGGGGAATCCGAAATGGATGCAGTGGTCAACCCGCACTATCAATGCCTTCATTAATACATGTGACTACTCAAGGCAAATACTCACTCAAAATGAAGCAGCACTGATTGATAAATCGCAACGCATACAGTGACATGCATTCAATGGGTGTGCATATTTGATAAGGATGGATGCCTCCCGTAACTTGAAGCTTAGAAGTTGCGTTTTCTCAAGAGGCAAATGTCCTTTCGCGCAACACTCGGCGGATATTTCAATCATGCCAATCAAAGGTGAGAAAGATGAGATTCCTCAACGCCGAGAACTTACCCATAGAGCAACCGGCGCTCAGGTCGCGGAATGAACAATGAACAATGCGCCCGGCTCCATTGTTTTGGTGCTGTTAGTTGGCACTGGATTCGGCGGCATTTTCCCAACTTTTTTAAAGAGGAAACCATGTCATCCAATCTTCTGAAATCGCTCATTGCGGTACTTGCAATTCCGATTATTTCCGCCTGCGGTGGCAGTGGCAGCCCCCCGCCATCTGTAACGACCCAGACGACTGTCGGGACCATCACTGCCTTCGGTAGCGTGGTCGTCAACGGAATCCGGTTCGACGATTCGACCGCCAGAATCACCATGGACGATGCGCTGACGACGCGCGATCGGTTGCGCCTTGGCATGGTCGTGCAGGTACGCGGCCAGATAAATGCCAACGGAACCGGCGCGGCGAGCAGCATCCAGTACAACGACTGCGTGCAGGGCCCCATCACGGCGATGAACCAGGTCCAGAACACAGTCACTGTGTTGGGCCAGACGGTGCATATCGATGACAGCACGGTGTTCGACGGCGTCACGTTGCGCGATATGAACAGCTTCGCGGTCGGTGACCAGGTTGAGATCAGTTGCTTGCGTGACCAGGCTAGAAGCCAGATTAGAGCCACGCGCATGGAACGCCAGGGCGCGTTCCAGAACGGCGTCAGCGAGCTTGAGGTCAAGGGCACAGTCGCCAACCTCAACCTGGCCGCAGGTACCTGCACCATCGATGGCCTGGTGGTCAATTTTTCTGGCGTCGCCGCTGCCAACCGACCCAATGGTCTGATCAATGGCATGACGGTAGAGGCAGGCGGGCGCAACCTGGCCAATGGCGTACTGCTTGCCGAGCAGTTGCGAGACCGCGATCGCGACCGCATCAGCTACCCGGATGGCGAGGGCCTTGAGGTCGAGGGCTATGTATCCGATTTTGTATCGATTGCCAACTTCAAGGTTGCCGGACAGTTGGTGAATGGCGCCAACGCCGTGATCAGGAACGGTACCGTGGCCGACATCGCCAATGGTGTTAAGGTTGAGGCCGATGGTACGGTCAGCAACGGCGTGCTGGTCGCCAGCGTGCTTGTGCTGAAGCTGCAGACTAGTGTGAGTGTCGAGGCCGGCATGCAGTCCAAGGACACGGCGGCAAATACAATAACCCTGCTTGGCCGTGCGATCAAGGTCAATGTCGACACCGAGTGGCGTGACCGGTTGGCCAGTCCGAGGCAACCCACGGTAATCAGCTTGGCGGCGCTGAACCCGGCTGACCGGCTGGAAGTGAAGGCGTACAAAGACGCAAACGGAACCCTGGTCGCCACCCGTGTCGAGCGCACCGAAGCGGATACGTTGGTGGTGGTCAAGGGGCCGGCTGATGCCAAGGTTCCGGCGACGCAGTTGACGATCTCTGGAATAGGCGTAGCCACGGGAGCCAATACGCGCTACCGTGACCTGATCGGCGTGCTGGTCGACGCGACGACCTTTTACAGCTCTGTGCAGGTGCCACCGGCGTTGCCGACGATCGTGCATGCGCGCGGCGTTGTGGCGAATCTTGCGACCAATGTCGTCGACGCCACACGCGCTGTCAGTTCCATCGGCGAACTGGAGATCAGCAAAGACTGAGCCCGTGCACCGAACGCGCGGTGGTCGCAGTTGCAGCGATTCTCTGCAACCCACCGCGCTGGCCTGCGAGTTCCCATGCCCGCGAGTCCCCCCCAAATTGCGAACACCAGCTTACTGATTTCTAGCCGGAATTTGAACGACGTCTTTCGCCAACGATGGTCAACGGGTCACGCCGCAGTTCCCCCTCAAGGGTGGCAACACAATAGCAGACATCGGCTGACTGGGTCTCACATTTGTGACTGACTCCTATGCCCCACTGGGGGTCCACAGGTGGAAGACTTTGACATTGAATTCCAACGTTGGCTTTTCGATTTCTTGCGAAAGTTCGAATGGCCGCTTTGCCTAGGGCAGCACCAACCAAGCCGCTGGTGCATAGATCGCATAGACCTGCACGGGCTCTGCACCGACATTGGTAATGTTGTGCCAGGTTCCGGCCGGAACCAGGACGCACCAACCATCTGAAACATCCTTTTGAAACGTCAGGTTGTCCTTCGCGGCTCCAATCGGCACGCGGCCGCTGCCGGCGTCGAGACGAAGGAACTGATCGGTCTCTGGATGTGATTCAAGACCAATGTCGCCGCCCACTGGGATGGACATCAGCGTGACTTGCAAATAGCGCCCGCTCCAAGCCACGGATCGGTAATTGGTATTTGCCTTCGTAGCACTTTCAATGTCGAATGACTGCGGTTGTGGTCCGATGTCGCTGACCATTTCAGTCGTGCTGACCATTTTTTGCTCCCGAGAGAATTAGCCGAATCACCCGTCGCCGCACACATCCATCATCCAGGAGTTTCCAAGGTGCTGAATTCGCCGCTACTTAAGAATGACTTCAGACGCGGTCTGTACAGTAGGTGCTTTCTACCCCCTTTAAGCATGATGAAGACTCCACAAACGGTTTCCCAACGCTACAGCATCCCCAGCATTGCCATGCATTGGGCGATGGTTCTGCTTTTTGTGGCGGTGTACGTCCTGATCAACGTGGCCGAAGGATTTGAGAAGGGCAGTGCCGAGCGGCAGATGGCACGCGACTGGCACTTCACGTTTGGTCTGCTGATCTTTGCACTGGTCTGGCTGCGTATTGCCTTGCGCGCGCTGGGCACAACTCCGCCGATTCAGCCTGCACCTTCTGCTCTGATGGAAAAGCTAGCCCGGGCCGGGCATTTGGCGCTGTATGCGCTGATGGTGGTTTTGCCCGTTGTGGGCTGGCTGGTGCTGAGTGCGCGCGGCAAACCCATTCCCTTCTTCGGCCTGGAACTGCCTGCCTTGATCGCCCCCGACAAGGCGCTTGGCCGTCAGCTCAAGGAAATCCATGAGCTGGGTGGCAACCTTGGCTACTTTCTGATTGGCGGCCATGCGGTGGCCGCCCTGTTGCACCACTACGTGATGAAGGACAACACGCTGCGCCGCATGGGATTTGCGCGCCAGAGCTGATCAGGTCAGCGGCCTTATGGCCAATGGGAAGACATGGTGTTGGGGTTTACTCGCGTAGCCAAGGTTATAAGTCCATACTAATATACGGATCATCACCTGGTCGACTGGAAGCCATCCCATGAATCGCAGAACCTTCTTTATTGCCCTCGCCATCGCCGGCGGATCCTTGGTGGCCACCGGCTGCGCCAGCACGGCGCCAACGCGTCAGCCACGGATCGTTATGCAGGTCAGTGACGGTGACGCCGCCAAATGGAATCTGGCGCTCAACGTCGCTGCTAACGCCCAAAAGGAGCTGGGTGCCGACAAGATTCTGGTTGAAATTGTGGCCTTTGGTCCCGGCATTGGCATGCTCAAGTTTGATGCCGTTACAGCCAACCGGGTCAATGACGCAATCAAGTCAGGCGTCAAGGTGGTCGCCTGCGAAAACACCATGAGCGCCCAAAAGTTGGTCAAGGCCGACATGAACCCCTCCATCAGTTACGTACCAGCCGGTGTCATTCAGATCATGAACCGGCAGAACGATGGCTGGGCTTACGTGCGGCCCTGACTAATTGCTCGGTCTAGCCGCCAGCCTCCCGCTCCAGGGAGATGACCATTTGCAATCGCTTGCAGTAGACCCGGTCAAGTCTTGGTCCACACACTTGCCCAGCCGGCCAAACCTTGCTACGCAGAGCGGCCGCGTGTTTGCGCCGGTGTCTGCGCTTTTGCCGCGTTGAGAGTTTTCATCTGGGTGCGCCGCCACTTTGCAGGAGGAACCCCGTACTCGCGATTGAAGGCGCGGCTAAACGCGGTATCGGTCTGGTACCCCACCTCTTCAGCAATCTGAATCAACGGAGCGTTGCTGCCCGACAGCAGATTGGCGGCCAGGAGCATTCGCCACTGTGTCAAGTACTGCATGGGTGCAATGCCGACAATCTGCTGGAATTTCTCGGCCAGCACGGATCGCGATGTCCCGGATTCTTTCGCCAAATCTTCAAGCGTCCAGGGGTGTGCGGGGTTCTTGTGCAACGCGCCCAAAGCCGCGCCCACAATGCGGTCACCGACGCCAGCCAGCCACCCCCTGGTACCCGGCGTTTGCTCGTTCATGTAGATGCGCAGCACCTCAATAAACAGAACTTCCGACAGCTTGGCCAAGACACCCATTCCTCCCGGCCTGGGGGATCTGGCTTCGCTCAGCGCATAACGCAAGGACGCCTCAAGCCACGCGCCCGCGCTGGATCCACGCACGTTGACTTTTACGACTGAAGGCAGCCCCGCCAACAGCATGCGGGCAAGCCGTGCATCGCAGGCCAGATAACCGCACACCAGTCTTGTCACAGCCCCCCCTCCGCCATAGGCCAACTGACGCGGTCGCCGTGAAAGCACCACATCCAACTTAGCCCCGGTGGCGGCAGGAACTCCGGGCGCCGATGCCATGCGATGCGCATCACCCTGCGGAAAGATGACCGCGTCACCCGCCACGAGATGCATGGGAGGCTGCCCCACCATCTCAACATAGCATTCTCCTTCGGTAATCATGTGGAAGATGACCACACGTTCAGCGCCCGGCTCCAGCAATGGAGCGGCATAGTCAGCGTGCGGCGACTGATAACACCAGGGCGCCGTGAAGCGTCCGTTGATAAAGATCGCCCCGATCAGGCGCACCACCCTCAGGGTTTCGGACAGGGCATCCATTACACGGGCGTTACATCGATATGCAGGACAAACGGGGTGGGCGTTGCGAGGGTACATGGCACCGGTGAGTGGCTCAGACACCCCTTCACCAGGTCTTCCAAGGCCGTGGGGGTTGATCCGTCCGCAGCGATGTTGACCCGCAATTCAATATCGAACAGTCCTGCGTAAACCGTCCCTCCATCGGGTTGCGACATACCCAGGAGACCTCTTGCATCTGAATGGCTGCCGACCTGCACCTCAAGGGAAGTGAGTTCAATGCCTTCGCTCGCAGCAGCGAGCGTGATGGAGGTTGCCGCACACGAGGCAACACCGGCACGAAAGAGCCAACCCGGGGTGAACTGATCACCAGTGCCGCCGAGTTCCCGGGGCATATCCGTGGCGACCGACAGCGCCTCGCCGCAGCGGGTCACCATCCGCGTACCGGATTCCCATCGGGTGACTGCAGGCGGATTGGCGTGGGCGGCCATTTCCGGGCGTCTCTGAAATGCGGCCATGGCCCTCTTGACAGCTACTCCGACATCATGAAGTGACATGTTGAATCCCCAATTGTTTTTGCTGATTGCCATTTTGGGGCTTCACGCCGTTCCCGGGTAGTACCCCTATTCGATATGGCCCGCCTCAGGAATATTTGGCAGTAAATCCGGACGCTTGGGCAACTATTGAGCGACGTCATCACAACATGCGGACGGCGAGTCAGTTCAACGCGACGAATGGGCAGGACGGGCCTGCACCGGCCGAAAGACACTGCAATCCACACAACTCTGGAGACTTGACCATGGAAACTTCAATTGACCTCGCCGCCCTCAAGACCAAGCAACAGTCCGCGTGGGCCAGTGGTGACTACGCTGTGATCGGAACGACATTGCAGATCGTCGGAGAGTCACTGGTCGAGGCCTGCGACGTCTGCTGTGACGAGCGGGTGCTCGATGTTGCTGCAGGCAACGGCAATGCCAGCCTGGCCGCAGCGCGACGCGGCTGCAAAGTGACCTCGACGGACTATGTCGGAACCCTGCTGGATCGTGGCGCCGAGCGCGCCCGGGCCGACCACCTGGAGATCGCCTTCCAGATTGCCGATGCCGAGAGTTTGCCGTTTGCCAATGCAGGCTTTGACGTGGTGCTATCCACGTTTGGTGTGATGTTTACTCCCGACCAAACCAAAGCCGCTGCGGAGTTGCTGCGGGTATGCCGGCCTGGCGGGCGCATCGGCTTGGCGAACTGGACTCCGGAGGGATTCATCGGCCAGGTGTTCAAGACCTTGGGGCGACACCTGCCGCCGCCTGTGGGCGTGCAGCCGCCGTCGCGCTGGGGGGTTGTGTCGCATCTGGAGACTTTGTTCGGGGCATCAGCCGTCTCCATTCGTGCAACGCCGATGGTGTTCAACTTTCGCTACCGCTCGGCGGCGCACTTCATTGACGTGTTCCGCACGTGGTACGGGCCGGTGCACAAGGCGTTTGCCGCCCTGCCTGCCGACAGCGCAGTTGCGCTGGAGAAGGACCTGACCGACCTGCTCAATCGCATGAACCGGGCTGGTGACGCCTCGCTGGTCATTCCCAGTGAATACCTGGAAATTGTTATTGTCCGGGCCTGATCATGAGGACCATGGTTCAGGACGCTCAGGCACCGCTACGCAGTCTTTACAGGGAAACACCGGCCATGGCCATGGTCACCGACCACGCCCGCAGCTGCGGCTCTGATCCATCCGATCCTTTTCACTCCGCTGTCGAACCAATGGACGGCTGCGGGGTTTCGGTACCCATTGGGGTGCACCGCGCCGTCGGTGGGCTGCACGACGCACCTACCCCGGGTGACATGTTGTGTGCTGCACTGGCAGCGTGCCAGGACTCTGCAGTCAGGATGGTGGCAAACCGGTTGGGCATTGAAATCCTTGATCTGGAGGTCCGCGTGACGGCACAGGTCGACGTGCGGGGTGCATTGGGCATGGAGGCAGATGTACCAGTGGGATTTCAGTCGATGACTTGTGATGTTGATTTGAAAGTGAAAGAAGGCACGCCCTCCAAGCTATTGGAGAGTCTGCGGGCTGCCGCCCAAAGGTGCTGCGTGGTGCAACAAACACTGCACCATCCTCCGCCAATACAAACCCGATTCACTACACGTCCTCTGGACAGTGCAAGAACAGTGACTGGCCCGACCAAAACCGCTTTGGAATGAATCCTCATGGCGCAAGATCTTCCGTTCGTACGCGAAGCGGGCACCGGGCCAGCAGTGGTGTGCCTGCATTGCAACGCAAGCAATTCCAGTCAATGGCGTAGCCTTATGGAGACACTCGCCCCCAACTACCGTGTACTTGCGCCGGATTCCTACGGAGCAGGCAAAAGTACCGACTGGCCATCTGACCGAACCATCGGCCTGACTGACGAAGTGGCGTTCATTGAGCCGGTTTTGCGCGCTGCGGGTGAGTCCTTCTTTTTCGTGGCGCACTCCTACGGTGCCGCAATTGCGCTCAAGTTGGCGCTGAAGGACTCACGGCGGGTGCGGGCACTGGTGGTATATGAGCCCACCTTGTTTTCGCTGATCGATGCAGAGTCACCACCGCCCAACGCAGCCGATGGAATCCGACACGCCGTTCAGGCCGCTGGTAAAGCCCTTGATGAAGGGAATCCGGCAGAGGCTGCGGAGCACTTTATCGATTACTGGATGGGGCCATCGAGTTGGGCCAACACGCCGGATGCCCGAAAGGCCCCGATTGCCGCCTCTATCGTCAATGTCCGGCGGTGGGGGCATGCACTGTTGACCGAGCCTACCGCGCTAGATGCGTTCAGGCTTTTGGACATACCCGTGCTCTACATGGTGGGCCGGGCGTCACCCCCATCCTCGCTGGGGGTAGCGCGACTCTTGACGGGTGCCTTGCCACGCGTTGAGGTCAGGGAGTTCGATTGCCTTGGGCATATGGGACCCATCACCCATCCCCAACAGGTCAATGACGCCATTGCTGATTTCCTTGACCGACAAGTCGTTGCGCAAGACCGCTGAACGGCCAGGACAGAGCGGACCGCCCCTGAGTGCCCGTCAGCCATCCCCCATACGACCCGGACTCCCCGATAGTTGCGCATGAAGGAAGCAATACCATTTGCTATCAATATGTGAGCTACATACTCATATTTCAAGAGGGCTAGCGCCTCATTTCTTGCACAGCCTTTTCTGGCCAGCGCGTCACTCATCCCCCCTTGGTGGCGCATCCCGCACCTGGCACAGCAGGTCCTCCGCCTGCAACTCGTCTTCCGCAAACATCACCTTGATTTTCCCCGGCGTATCGGCGCTCTGCGTGGCGCGCAGGGTCTTGGCCTGGGCCGAGGCTTCGGTGAAGGCGTCAAAGGCGGCCAGCTTTTCGAGCTGAGCGAAGGGTTTCACCCGGTAGATGTAATAGGGCATGGTTATATATAGTGTTTGGAAGCCCGTCGGCGCCCGGGCAGTGCCTTCTGGATGATGACCCCGCGCACCGCCGACAGGTCAGTCAAGGGCACGTCGGCAAACGCCGGGCTCAGCGGGTGCAAGACCCAGCCCGTGTCGGCCCGCAACAGCTGCCGGAAGGTCCACTCCTCGTTGTGCCAGGCCAGCACGTAGGCGCCATCCTTGGCCAGACCCTCGGGCTCGATGATGATGATCTCGCCCTCCAGAAACTCCGGTGCCATGCTGTGGCCCATCACCATCAGCGCAAAGGACTCCCCGCCCCCGCACTCCGGTATCGCCAAATCGTTGGTCTGCATTTTTTTACAGGACTTCCGAGAACATCTGCGCTTGGGCCACGCCGGCGGCGCGCAGCTCATCGCGCAGGGTGACGACAAATTCGGGCGGGCCGGCCAGGTAGAAGTCGCAGTCAATGTCAAACAGGTCGGCGCGCATGGCCTGCGCGATCTGCTGCGCACCGACCACTGTATCGGCGTGGGTCACCAGCTCATATTCGAACTGGTCCAACGCCTCGGACCAGGCCCGGCAATAGTTGCTGGAGAAGTGTCCATCGCTGCGCGTGGCCAGCCAGAACAGCGAGAGCGAGGGAGCAGCGTCCAGCGACAAGGCATGTTCAATCAGGCTCTTGATGGGGGCAAACCCGCCATCACAGGCCGCAAACACCAGTGGGCGGTGCCCATCGGCCAGCACAAACTCGCCAGTGGGGCCTAGCACCGTGATGGCCTCGCCCGCCTTGATGTCGTCTGCGAACAGATGCTGCGCCAGCGCATCGGCCGGATCCCGCGCAATGAAGAAGAGCAGGTTGCGGTCGTCACACGGGCAACTGGCCACCGGGTAGGTGGTGTGCACGTCGCCCTGCCCTGTCATGGTCCAGCCCAGGCGGACCGACTGCCCCGCCAGGAAGCGCAGGCGGTGGGTACGGGGGGTCTGCAGGTGCAGCATCCGGGTGTTAGGCGCCAGCGCGGTGATGGCACGCACGTGGGTCACGATCTGCTGCTCGGGAATGTCCTGGGGGCCGGACGCCTCCAGCAGCTCCAGCGTGAGTTCGCTGCTGGCGGCGGTGTTGCAGCACATCAGCGTATAGCCCTGGGCCTTCTCCGTTTCCGACAGTTGGTAGTCGGAGTGCTGGGTCTGCGCCACCGCGCCCGAAATCACGCGCACCTTGCACATGCCACAGCTGCCATTGCCGCAGCCGTAGTTCAGGCGCAGCCCGGAGTGCAGGCCCGACTGCAGCAGGTTGGCATGCCCCTCCACCAGAAACTGGTGGCCGCTGGGGCGCACCGTCACCTGTGCCGTCATGATCTTCAGCATATCGTCCATCACCTCCAGCAAATCAACCGACTCGGTGGCCAGCGCCTGCGCCAGGCCCTGGGTGACCTGTTGCTCCATGTCCAGCCATGCGCTGTCGCCAGGATGCTCCAGTACGCCTGCACGGGCCCGCTTTTGCAGGGCAATGACCAGGCCGTGGTAGCGCTGCAGGTGCCGTCGCACGTCGGCCAGCTCCTGGGTTTGCGCAAACAGGCGTTGCGCCAGCACCTCCTGGCTGGGCAGCATGCGCTCGCGCACGCGCTTGCCAAACGCTTCATCGCGGATTTGCGCCACCCGCTCCAGCAGGCCGGACTCCTCCAGCTGTGCCTGCGGGTACAGCTTGAGCAAGGCGTCCACGCCCAGCAGGCCATCGTTCAGCGCCAGCGCTCCCTCGCGCACCTGCTGCTGCAACACCCCACGCGCCACGCCCAACAACTGGGCGGCACGCCAAACGGTCAACTGGTGTGTCATAGGGTATTTGCTATTTAATTAATAGCTACCAACGCATATTTCACGAGGGCTAGAGGCTGATTTCTCATATGGCTTCCCAGCGATGCGGTCCAGATAGCGGGCCCGGTACAGCAGCCGTGGCTGCTGCGGATCATCCACAAAGCCCGAGCGGTCGTGCAGCACGTTGTTGCACACCAGGCCCATGCCAGGTTGCAGGGTCAGGCGAAACACGGGGCTGTCGTCACTGGCCAGCAACTGCTCCAGAAAGGCGACTGCCGCACGGGTGGGCGCGTCGTCCTTCCACACGATGCTGCGCGTGCGGGCGGTGTAGCGCATGTGCAGCGCACCGCTGGCTGCGTCCACCGAAAACACCGGGCCGGTCTGCTCGGCACGGGCTACGCCGTCTTCATCCGTTCGCTCGGGGATGGTCATGGCGTCGGGCTGCATCAGCGCGCGCACCCAGTCGGGGTTGGCTTCGCGCAGGGCGATGTAGGCCATCTCGTGGTCCATCACCGCGCTCTCACCACCGGTTTGGGCCCTGCGCACGCAATGCAGCACCATCGCCCGGATCTGGCGCGATGGGGGGTGGTAATAGCCGTCGGTATGCCACTTGATCGGGCGGTTGGTGTAGGGGATGAACGCCGGGCGGTCGCCCGGTTGGGCCGCAACCGCTATGGGCGAAATGCCATCGTCATCGGCCAGCCAATTGCCATCCAGTCGGTGCAAGCCCAGGCGCGCCGCCAACAGGCGCGGAATGGATTTGTCTTCTGCCACCACCGGGCTGCGGTAGATGGCCATGTTGGCGGTCGCGCACAGGTCCAGCAACCGGTCCCGCTCCGCCTGGCTCAATCGACGTGGATCGGCCACATCAATGATCAAATCTTCTGCCCGCCTGGGTTGGCAGGCACGCTTGGTGTCACGCCACTGCTGGTAGGCGGCGTGGTTGTTCAGGTCAAACGGGTGCTTGTCCATGGTGGTGCTTTCAGTCGCCGGTCGCGCCTGCACGGGCAACGCGCCGTGGGCGTGGCTCCGTGGACAGCACGCCGTTCATTGAGCTCTGGAGAATTTCCAGAGCCTCGGGTACTTCGGTGGCCATCATCTGGTCGATGACCCAGCGCTGGTCCTTCTGCGGCATCAGCTTCTCGACGCGGTGCCCCAGGTAGCGCACAAAGGCAAAATCCGGCCCCTTGGCATCAAAGCCAAAGTCGGCGTAGTGGTCCGACAGTTCATTGAACAGGTCGATGAAGCGCTCGAAGTGGCTGGGGTCGCCAGCGGGGGGAACGCCCAGCAGGGTGTCCTCGTTCTCCTGCAAGATCTCGCCCACCCGGCGCACCAGTGCGGTCACAAATTCGGCGCGCCCCTCAGGCCCCATGCGCGCATAGGCCATGCGGTCCAGCACCTGGGTCAGGAACACCAGAACCTCTCGGGTGAACGCAAAGTACTGCTGGCCAACTTCAATGCTGAAGTCCGCCGAGCGCATCTGCTTAAGCATGTTCTGCGCCACGCGCCAGGCGATGAACGCCATGGCGCTGGCCGTCTGCTGCGGGGTTTTGGCCGTGCCAGTCTGGAACCACTGGCTCTTGATCCGCATTTTGGCCAAGCTAGTATCCGCCCTTGCCCAATGGCTGAGGTAGCCCTGCGACCTTTGGCCCCTGCTTGGCGGGGCCAATGGGGAACAGGTCGTACAGGTATTTGCTGTCCACCTCGGGGCGTATTTCGGCCATGCCCTTGAGCATGGCGCGAAAGTTGGGCGTGGCGCCCTCTTCGCGGTACTGCTCGCGCAGGTAGTTGATCACCTCCCAGTGGGCATCGGTCAATTCAATGTTCTCGGCGGCGGCAATCACGCGCACCGCCTCATCATCAAATACCGCCTCCAACAGGTAACCCTGATCATCGGCTTCCAGTTCCACGCCGTTGACGTTGTACATCATCGCTTTTGCTCCATTGTTTGCAAGTGAAAGAAATCAAACCCCCACCGCTGCGGCCGACTTGTGGGGCACAAACAGCCCGCAGCCCAACAAGCGGTGTGGCCCCAGTCCATGCTGCTGCAGGCGCAAGGATTGCTCGGGTACCAGCCCATGCAGCATCATGCTGAAGGTGGTCATTTCCAGCCCATCGACCTGAATGCTTTGGCGCTTGCCACAGACCCGCTCACCGGCGATGGCCAACGCCGCCAGTTCGGCTTCCATGGCTTGCATAAAGGCTGATTCGTCGGCGCTACTGGCCGCCACCCGGTAGGCATACAGCGTGGCCAGCGGTTGCAACGCACGCAGGTGCACTGCACCCAGGCGCAACGCGTGGCCGGCCACGTCCAACTGCACGCCGACCAGGGCCTGCAGCGCGTCCAGCCGGTTGGCGTTGACACGCACAATCAGCCGCGTGCGTTGGGACAAAAGTGCCAGGCTCTCGGGACCGGACACCAGTTTCAGAGGATGGATACCCACCCCTTCATCGCTGCGCAGCCAGGGTAGCCGTTCGGCCAGCGCCTGCTGCAAAGCCTGCGCATGGTCGCGCGGCAGGGCCTTACCCTCCAGCGGAAAAACCGCTTCCACTACAGGGTCTTGGTCGACTGCGGGCAAGGTCACTGGGGCTCCTCTTCCTGCGTCTTCGCCCAGCGCAACAGGGCCTCACCCCACAGACGCGCCGAACCCGGATCGATCTCAAACACCGTGAAACGGCTTTTTTCGCGTATGCGCGTGCGCAGCAGGCTCATGCCGCCGGCTTCGTAATCCAGCTGCTGCAATTCGATGACCTGCCCACCCAGGGGAATGGTCAGTTTTTCAAGGGGGGTAACGAGGGCCATGGCGGGGTCTTGGTTGGTACCGCTATTGGGCGCAATCACCCGCACGCCGTCTATCACCGGGACGGGTGGGCTCGTATAGCCCAAATGGGTAGCACCCAATACTCAACGAGGGTGATAGCGACAGCGTCTTTCGACCCGTACGATTCAACCCAGAAACAGCCCCCACGACCGATCGCTGCGCTGGCAAGAGCGCGCTGACAGGAGACACACGCAATGAGCAAGAAACAACACGACACCCCCATGCTGGACCAGCTGGAGGCCGGTCCGTGGCCCAGCTTTGTCACCGGCCTGAAGCGCCTGGCCAAAGACAGCGACTACATGACCGACTTGATGGGTCAGCTGGAGCACTCCTACAAAACCCGCAAAGGCTATTGGAAAGGCGGCACGGTCGGCGTGTTTGGCTATGGCGGCGGTGTGATTCCCCGTTTCTCCGAAGTGGCCGAGATGTTCCCGGCGTCCAAGGAATTCCACACCCTGCGCATCCAGCCACCCGCAGGCATGCACTACAACACCGATGTGTTGCGCAAAATGTGCGACATCTGGGAAAAGCATGGCTCAGGCCTGATTGCCTTCCACGGCCAGTCCGGCGACATCATGTTCCAGGGCGCCAGCACCGCCAATGTGCAGGGTGCGTTTGACGAACTCAACGAACTCGGCTTTGACCTGGGTGGCGCCGGCCCCGCGGTGCGCACCAGCATGTCCTGCGTCGGGGCGGCGCGCTGCGAACAATCCTGCTTCGACGAAGCCCGCGCACACCGCCAGGTGGTCAATACTTTCCTGGACGACATGCACCGCCCTGCCCTGCCGTACAAGTTCAAGTTCAAGTTCTCGGGCTGCCCCAACGATTGCATGAACTCC
>JAUSNJ010000138.1 GCA_030645355.1 Rhodoferax sp.
GGTGGAAGCCTCCATGGGCGAAGAGCGCGCCAAGCTGATGGACACGCTGAAAGAAGGCGCCATCGTCAACGGCGTGGTCAAGAACATCACCGAATACGGTGCGTTCGTGGACCTGGGCGGTATCGACGGCCTGCTGCACATCACCGACATGGCATGGCGCCGCGTCCGTCACCCATCCGAAGTGGTGACCGCCGGTCAAGAAATCACTGCCAAGATCCTGAAGTTCGACACCGAAAAGAACCGTGTCTCGCTGGGTCTGAAGCAAATGGGCGACGATCCTTGGATGGGCGTGAACCGCCGTTACCCCCAAGGTACCCGCATGTTCGGCAAGATCACGAACATCGCCGACTACGGCGCATTTGTGGAACTCGAACCCGGAATCGAAGGCTTGGTGCACGTGTCTGAAATGGACTGGACCAACAAGAATGTGGCGCCTTCGAAGATCGTTGCCCTCGGCGACGAAGTCGAAGTCATGGTTCTGGAAATCGACGAAGACAAACGCCGCATCTCCCTGGGCATGAAGCAGTGCAAGGCCAACCCATGGCAGGAGTTCGCACAAAACACCAAGCGCGGCGACCGCGTGAAGGGCCCGATCAAATCCATCACCGACTTCGGCGTGTTCGTCGGTCTGGCTGCTGGTATCGACGGTCTGGTGCATTTGTCCGACCTGTCCTGGAACGAAACCGGCGAAGCTGCCGTGCGCGAATTCAAGAAGGGTCAAGAAGTCGAGGCTTTGGTCTTGGCTGTGGACGTGGACCGCGAGCGCATCTCCCTGGGTATCAAGCAGTTGGATTCCGATCCTTTCACCACCTTCGTGTCGATCAACGACAAGGGCCAGGTTGTGACCGGTAAGGTCAAGACGGTTGATCCCAAGGGCGCTGAAATCGACCTGGGCGACGACATCATCGGCTACCTGCGCGCTTCCGAAATCTCCCGCGACCGCGTGGAAGATGCTCGCAACGTGCTGAAAGAAGGCGACGAAGTGACCGCTGTGGTTGTCAATGTGGATCGCAAGACCCGCAACATCCAGTTGTCCATCAAGGCCAAGGACATGGCTGACCAAGGCGAAGCCATGGCTGCTCTGAGCCAGGCTTCTGCCCGTGAAAACGCCGGCACCACCAGCTTGGGCGCATTGCTGCGCGCCAAGCTCGACAACAACAATTAATCGATTGAGGACAGAGCCAAGGATCTGTCCCGCAAGATTATTGACATGTTGTTAATCTGATCAGACGGCCGGCTGCCCACGCATGTGTTGGGGCACCGGTCGTTTTTTCTTGGATAAGAATCTCCCTTCATGACACGCTCCGACCTAGTTGAAGAACTCGCCAATCGTTTTGGCCAGCTCACCCATCGTGACGCCGAATTTGCCGTCAAGGCCATTCTGGATGCCATGAACGACGCCCTGGTCGCTGGGCACCGCATTGAAATTCGCGGCTTCGGCAGTTTTTCCATCAACCACCGCCCGCCCCGCATGGGCCGCAACCCCCGCAGCGGGGAGAGCGTGGCCATACCAGAAAAACGTGTCCCCCATTTCAAGCCCGGCAAAGCGCTGCGCGAGTCCGTTGACCAGCGCACGGCCGAATTGGAGTCCAAAGGCACACCGTGAAGGGTTAACCCCCACGCTCCGCACCGCGTGTCGTCGCTGCCCCCCAGTGGGCCATCATCGCCTTGGGGCAGCCCGGCGGCGATTAGAATCTCTACTCACCGCGGGGGTATTGATGAAACAACTTGCATGGTTCTTGAAGTGGACGCTGAAAGCGGCCATTTTTTTTACCCTTTTCGCCTTCGCGCTGAACAACCAGCACGATGCCACCGTGCGATTTTTCTTTGGCCAGCAATGGACGGCCCCGCTGGTCCTGGTCGTGCTAAGCGCATTTGCGCTGGGTCTGGTCATTGGTGTGCTCGGCATGGTGCCGCGCTGGTGGCGGCATCGACGCGCCGCGGCGCTGGCCCGCCAAGCCGCCGCGACCGCACCCAGCCCCGAGAAGCCCTCTACACCGCAGCAGCCACCTTATGGAATTTGACCTCAGCCTGATCCTGCTGGCGCTGCCCGTTGTCTTTGTGCTGGGCTGGATCGCCTCGCGCCTGGACGTGCGCCAACTGCGCATGGAGAACCGCCA
Organism: Rhodoferax sp.; assembly: GCA_030645355.1. GTDB lineage: Bacteria > Pseudomonadota > Gammaproteobacteria > Burkholderiales > Burkholderiaceae_C > Allorhodoferax. The sequence goes on from JAUSNJ010000138.1 coordinate 2,121, forward strand.
GGCGCCCAAGGCCTACTTCAAGGGCCTGAACTTCCTGCTCAACGAGCAGCAGGACCAGGCCATTGACGCCTTCATTGAAGCCGTCCAGAACGACCCAGACACCTCCGAACTGCACTTTGCATTGGGCAACCTGTTTCGCCGCCGGGGTGAATACGAACGCGCGGTGCGGGTCCACCAGCACCTGCTCTCGCGTGGAGACTTGAGCCTGGATGACCGGCACCGCGCCCAGCACGGGTTGGCGCTGGACTATTTGAAGGCGGGACTGCTCGATCGCGCCGAAGAAGCCCTGCTCAAACTCGAAGGTACACGCTTCGAGGCCCAGTCCCGACTGGCCTTGCTGGCCAACTACGAGCGCTCGCGCGACTGGGAGCATGCAGCGCAGATTGCGCAAAAGCTGGAGGCCTGCGGCCAGGGCAGCTTCAAGGGCCGCCTGTCGCACTACCTGTGTGAGCAGGCCATGGCCTGCGTCGTTGCCAACGACCCGCCCCAGGCGCTGGCCCACCTCACGCAGGCCATGCACATTGCCCCGGATGCGCCGCGCCCCCGCATAGACATGGCCGCACTGCAAAGCCAGCAGGGCGATGCGGCGCTGGCCTGCGAGACCCTGACCCAGGCTCTGGCCACGGCACCCGCTGCGGTGGCGCTGATTGCGCCGCGCCTGGCCCAATACGCCATCGCCTGCGGGCAAGGGCCCCGCGCCCTGGCCCGCCTCAAAGCTCTTTACACCCACACGCCGTCGCTGGACGTGTTGGATGCCATCGTGGCCCTGGAAGCCGCCAGTGGCGCCCCCACGGCGACCGCCCGCGAGTGGTATGCGCACCACCTGGAGAGCGAGCCCTCTCTGGTGGCCGCCGCCAAGTGGATCGCCGGTGAAAAGCTGGAGCACGAACAGTTTCACCCCCAGGTGCAACGCGCACTGGACCAGGCCGTCAAACCACTTACCCGCTACCGCTGCGCCGCCTGCGGTTTTGAAGCGAAGCAGCATTTTTGGCAATGCCCCGGCTGCCAGGCCTGGGACAGCTACCCCGCCCGCCGTGTAGAAGAACTATGAATATTTCCAAAGAGAAAATGGCCACTGCCAAAGTGCTGGTGGTCGGCGACGTGATGCTGGACCGCTATTGGTACGGCGCAGTTGACCGCATTTCGCCGGAGGCACCGGTGCCCGTGGTGCGCATCACGCGCGAAGAAGAGCGCAATGGCGGCGCCGCCAACGTGGCCTACAACGTCGTCACGCTGGGCGCCCAGGCTTCCCTGCTGACCGTGGTGGGCGATGACGAGGCCAGCCACAAGCTCGAGGCCCTGGTGGCGCAGACCGGCATCCAGCCGCATTTTGGGCGCGACGCCGACTTGAAGACCACGGTCAAGCTGCGGGTCATCGGTCGCCAGCAACAGTTGCTGCGCCTGGACTTCGAGAACACCCCCAAAAACGAACTGCTGGCCTCGCAAACGGCAGCGTTCGAACAACTGTTGCCCCTGCATGGCGCCGTGCTGTTCTCGGACTACGGCAAGGGCGGTCTGGGCCATATCACCGACATGATTGCCCGGGCCCGTGCCGCCGGCAAGCCGATTCTGGTCGACCCCAAGGGCAGCGACTTCGCCCGCTACGCCGGAGCTACCGTCATCACGCCCAACCGTGCCGAACTGCAGCAGGTCATTGGCGCATGGCACAGCGAGGATGAGTTGCGCACCAAAGTGCAAGCCTTGCGCAAGCAGTTCGACCTGCAGGCCATCCTGTTGACCCGCAGCGAAGAGGGCATGACGCTGTTTGACGCCCAAGGCGAGCTGCATGTGAGTGCGCAGGCACGTGAGGTGTTTGATGTCACTGGCGCCGGCGACACCGTGATTGCCACCATGGCTGCTCTGGTAGCCGCGGGTGTGAGCCTGCGCGAGGCCGTGCCAGTGGCCAACCGCGCCGGTGGTGTGGTGGTCGGCAAGTTTGGTACCGCAACCGTGAGCTACGACGAACTGTTTGCCAATCCTGAAAGAAGAGGAAATCCATGACCCGCATCGTTGTAACCGGGGCCGCCGGCTTTATTGGCAGCAACATCATCAAAGGACTGAACGCCCGCGGCATCGACGACATCATCGCCGTGGACGACCTCAAGCAAGGCGACAAGTTCCGCAACCTGGCTGCGCTGCAAATCTCCGACTATGTCGATGCCGATGCGTTCTATGACGCCTTCGCCGGTGGCGCCTATGGCCAGATCGAGGCCGTGTTTCACGAAGGCGCCTGCAGCGACACCATGGAGCTGGACGGCAAATACATGATGGCCAACAACTACACGCTGTCCTGCCATTTGTTCCAGGCCTGTCAGAAGCGCGGCGCACGCCTGTTGTATGCCTCGTCCGCCGCCACCTATGGCGGCTCCAGCACCTTTCGCGAAGAGCCAGCGTTTGAGTTGCCGCTCAATGTGTACGGTTACTCCAAGCTGCTGTTTGACCAGCGCATGCGTCGCGAATGCGGCATGGACTTTCAGCGCACCAAGGCCGGCAAGACCATGCAGGTCGTGGGCTTTCGGTATTTCAATGTCTACGGTCCGCAGGAACAGCACAAGGGCCGCATGGCCAGCGTGGCGTTTCACCAGTTCAACCAGTTCCAGGCGGAGGGCAAAGTCAAGCTGTTCGGTGAATACGGTGGGTATGCTGCCGGTGGCCAGATGCGCGACTTTGTTTTTATCGATGATGTGGTGGCCGTCAACCTGTGGTTCTTCGACCATCCCGCGGAGTCCGGCATCTACAACCTGGGCACCGGTCTGGCCCAGCCCTTCAACGACGTGGCCATCACCGTGGTGAACACGTTGCGCGAGCAGCGCGGCGAGAGCCCGCTGTCGCTGGAGCAGGCCGTCGCCACTGGTTTGATCGAGTACATCCCTTTTCCGGATGCCCTGCGGGGCAAGTACCAGAGCTACACCCAGGCCGACCTGACGGCCCTGCGCAGCACCGGCTGCCAGCACGCGTTCGCCAACGTGCAAAGTGGCGTGCGTAGCTATGTGCAGGCACGCCTGGCCGCAGGCTGACACCCGATCCAAGGGTTTGCACGCACACCGGTGCCCGCCGCGCGCGTCAACGGTGTGCGCGTGCGATGCGTTGAGAACAGGACACCAGGCATCTGGTGCCTCCACCCTGCTCACCATCCATTCTGAAGGACCTTCACATGTTGAAAAAAATTCTTGCCATCGTGGCCATGCTGTACGCCAGCATCGCGTTTGCCGCCGTCGACGTCAACAAGGCCACCGCCGCTGAACTCGATGGCATCAAGGGTATTGGCCCCGGCATTTCCACCAAGATCATTGACGAGCGCAAGAGGGGCAACTTCAAGGACTGGAACGACTTCATTGAACGCGTCAAGGGTGTGGGCGACGGCAATGCCGCCAAATTCTCCAGCGAAGGCATGACCGTCAACGGCGCCGGCTTCAAGGGTGCACCCGCTGCTCCGGCAGCTCCTGCCGCCAAGGCAGACGCCAAGCCCGCCGCAGCCGCTGCGCCTGCAGCCGCTCCCGCAGCCAAAGAAGAAATGAAAGATCCAAAGGCCGAAGCCAAGATGAAGTCCGACGAAGCCAAGAAGGCCAAGGCCGAAGAAAAGGCCAAGAAGGCTGAAGAGGCCAAGGCCAAGAAAGACGCCGCCAAACAAGCCAAGGAAGATGCGAAAAAGGCCAAGGCCGAGCCGAAGAAGGAAGCTGCTGCAGCTGCACCACAGGCACCTGCCAGCACCCCGAAAAAGTAAGCCCTGTAATGGCTCCAGAAAACCCGCTTCCGCGGGTTTTTTGCTTTGCGGCACACGACCTTGCGGTCGCGCATCGGCGGGCGTATGCTCGCACCAGCGCCACTGGTCAGGAGTGCATGAATGAACGCTTTCACGACCGCCGTCACCCTGCGCAACTTCGCTTGCGCTGTGCTGCTGGCAGCTTCCACCCTCAGCGCGCAGGCAATCTGCACGCGGCTGATTCTGGCGGCGGATCCCGACTACCCGCCCATGCACTGGTACGACGGCGAAACCATGCACGGTGCGTCCATCGCCATCGCCAAACGGGTGCTGGACGATCTGAAGATTCCATATGAAGTGCGCTACGTCGGTCCCTTCCCGCGGGTTATGGTCGCCGCCGAGCGCGGCGATATTGACATGGTGGCCACGCTCAAAAAGACGCCCGAGCGGGAGGCCTTCTTGCTGTATCCCAAGACACCGGCGCTGGCCAATCCGGTGGCCGTCTTTGCCTCGCGTGAGCGCCCCTTCGAGTTCAGGACCCGCGCCGACCTGATTGGCCTGCGGGGTGGCATTACCCGTGGCAATGTTTTCGGCGACGGATTCGACGATTACATGAAACTGCACCTGGAGGTCGAGGCCGCCAACAGCCCGGAGAACAATTTCAGCAAGCTCGGCGCCGGGCGGCTGGACTACTTCATCACCGGCTATTACGCCGGCATGGCCTACATGCTCAAGCGCGGAGACGAGGAACGCTTTGTCGCCAAGTCACCGTTTCTGGTCGATACCCCCAACTACGTAGTGTTGACGCGCAATGGCCAATGTACCGACAAGCTGGAGGCCATAGACCAGCGTCTGGCACAGCTCAAAAAGAGCGGTGTACTCGAAGAACTGATTCGCCAGGCCTTTGCCCAATGGAAAGCCAACCCCGTGGTGCACGTGAAGTAACCTGCGGGCCGCGCTACAGCATGGCAATCAGGTCCGTCACGCCGGGATCGACTCCGGCTTGCATCAGCAGCGTCGTCACCTGGCCGCGGTGGTGGGTCTGGTGGTTGAAGAAATGGGTCAGGGCCTGCCAGGCCGGGTGCACGCGCTGCACCCCGGCGGAATTCGCGTAACGCATGGTGCAGCGTGGAAAACCGTCCGGCATGTCGGTGGTCCACTGGATGATGGCGGTGTCTAACTGCAAACGCTTGGTCCGCAGCGCCGCCCAGTCGCTGAACAGCATGCTGTTTAGCGCAGTGCCCGGTGGCAGGTCCAGCACCGCATCACCCAGGCTGGCGGCCTCCCAACCGTGGTCCAGCGTGCATTGGCGAAAGCGCTTCAGCCACATCTGGTCGCCCACCAGCAGGTGGTTCAGCGTGTGGTGGATGGAGCCGAAAAAAGCCCCCCGGTCGGCCTTGCGCCCGGCATCACCCAAAGGTTCACAGGCATCGAGCAGGCGCGCATTGAACCACTGGTTGTAGCGCGCCAGAAGGCGGTAGTTGTCCGCAAAGGTTTCCATGGGCTCCATTGTGCCGCGCAACGCCCCGGTAGATCGCGCGCCTGCTAGCTGGCGCAATCAACGGAATGGTGATCGTGAATGCCGCGCCCTGCCCCTCCACACTGTCCACCTCAACCGTGCCGCCCAGCACACCGGTGGTGATGTTGTGTACAACGTACAAGCCCAAGCCCGAGCCGCCTTGCCCCAGGCGCGTGGTGAAGAATGGTTCGAACAAATGGTGACTATGTTCCTTGGGGATGCCACGACCGAAGTCACGCACGGTCAGGGCGACGCAATCCGACCCGACGCAACACGTTCCAATGGCAATATTGCCCGCAGTTTGCCCCTTGTCGTAGCCGTGCAAAATCGCGTTTTCAATCAAGTGCGTCAATACCTGGCCCAGCGGTCCCGGAAAACTGTCGAGTTGCGCGTCTTGCTGGATCTCGTGCGTGAGCGAGCATGCGGACTTGGCAACAATGGGTTTGAGCGCTACCAAAATCTCCGAAATCGCGGTGGCCAAAGAAAAGTGTCGGCGCTGCGAACTGGTCTGGTCGACGGCGACCTGCTTGAAACCGCTGATCAGCGTGGCCGCGCGGGTAATGTTGCGCGTCAAAAGGTCGGTGGCCTGGCGCGAGTCGGCCAAAAAACGATGCAGATCCGAGCGCTTGAGCCCCACATCCACCAGCTCCGCAAATTCCGAGACACGGTAGTCGAACGCGCTGACGGCTGTGACGCAATTGCCAATGGGCGTGTTCAATTCATGCGCCACCCCCGTCACCAGCGAACCCAATGCTGCAAGCTTTTCGGATTGCACTAACTGGTCTCTGGCCCGCTCCAGGGTGGCCAAGGTCTGTGTCAGCTCGTGGTTGACCGACAGCAACTGCGCCGTGCGCCGGGCCACACGCTCCTCCAGTTGGGCGTTGAGCTCCAGGACTTCTTGCTGCGCGAGCCTGCGCTCGGTGATATCGAAATACGTGAACACCACCAGCGTGCGGTTGGCTTCCGCAAATGACCGGCTGGACAGCGACACCCAGCGGACGTCTCCATTGGCACGCCGGAGTTGGGCTTCTTCGTTGTCGATGGCCTCGCCACGCAATGCGCGGTCCAACCTATGTGCCCGCTCCTGGGGATTCACCCACACACCCAGCGCCAGCCCCGACCGCCCCTGCGCCGTGGCCCGGTCAAAGCCGAAGGTTTGAAACCAGGCGTCGTTCCAGATGGTCGAACTGAAGCCATCGCTGCTGCTGGAATACGCCATGGGCATGGGCGACTGGTCAAACAGCCGAACAAAACGCGTCTCGCTCTCCTGCAAGGCGATGCTGGCCGCCCGCGCATGCGTGACGTCCTCCATCAACCACACCGCACCCTCGTCGGGGTTGTCGGCATGAACCCAACTGGCCGTCACTCTGCACCAGATGGGCCGACCCCAGCGGTCGCAGTAGCACAGATCGCCATCAAACCGCCCATGCGCGGACAGGGCCGGATAGACCAGCGCGCCGTTCTCCGCCCAGGCCTGGTCACTGGCATACATGACCCGCGTGGACAGGCCCTGCATGTGGTCATGCTCCCAACCGAAAATGGCTTCAAACGCCGGGTTGCAACGCTGGATGTGCCGGTCCCTGGTAGACAGGATACCGGTCGCCGCACGTTCGAAAATCATCTGCTGTTCGCGGAACATGCGCTCAGCCAGCGGAAAACTCCGGGCGATGTCTAAGCTGTCCTTGGCGTGCATAGGGTCTCCTCAGCGCTCCTCGGATGGTTGCAGTTGATGGCGCTAGGCGCCGTAGCCGCCACCCCCGGGTGTCAAGATTTCGAAGATGTCACCGGCTTGCATTTCGGCCTGGCCGATGTGACCCAGTTCTTCCGCACTGCCGTCAACGCGCACCACGCGGTTGATACCCACCTGCCCCGGCTGGCCCCCGGCCATGCCAAACGCGCCATGGATGCGCCCATTGGACAGAATGCTGGCCGTCATGGCCTCCAGGAAACGCACCCGCCGCACGCCGCCATTGCCACCGTGCCAACGGCCCGCACCACCCGAGCCTTCGCGGATGGCATAGCTCTCCAGGCGCACCGGGAAGCGGAACTCAAAGATCTCGGGGTCGGTCAGCCGCGAGTTGGTCATGTGGGTCTGGACCACGCTGGTGCCGTGGAAACCACCGACCACGTCGCCCGCCGCGTTGGTCATGGCGCCGGCGCCCGAGCCACCTGAAATGGTCTCGTAGTACTGGTACTGCGCATTGCCAAAGGTGAAGTTGTTCATCGTGCACTGGCTGGCCGCCATCACGCCCAGCGCCCCATACAGCGCATTGGTGATGCAGCTCGACGTCTCCACATTGCCGGCCACGACGGAGGCCGGTGGATTCGGGTTGAGCATGGAGCCGCTGGGGATGATGACCTGCAGCGGCTTCAAGCAACCCGCGTTCAGCGGGATGTCATCGTCCACCAGGGTGCGGAACACATACAGCACGGCGGCCATGCACACTGCCGTGGGCGCGTTGAAATTGTTGAGCTGCTGCTCGGATGTGCCGGTGAAGTCGATGACCGCGCTGCGCTCTTTTGCGTTGACGCGGATCGCCACCTGGATCTGCGCGCCGTTGTCCAGTGGCAGCGTGAACTGCCCGTCCTTCAGGCGTGTGATCACACGGCGCACCGACTCCTCGGCGTTGTCCTGCACGTGGCGCATATAGGCTTGCACCACGTCCAGGCCAAAGTGGTCCACCATCTTGCGCAGCTCCTGCACGCCCTTTTCATTGGCGGCGATTTGCGCGTTCAGGTCGGCCATGTTTTGCTGGGTGTTGCGTGACGGGTATTCGCCACTGCTGAGCAGCGCCACCATCTCGGTCTCGCGCAACACGCCGCGGTCGACCAACTTGAAGTTGTTGATCTGCACGCCCTCTTCTTCAATGCGGGTCGAGAACGGCGGCATGGAGCCAGGCGTCGTGCCGCCAACATCGGCGTGGTGGCCCCGGCTACCCACATAAAACGTCGGCTTGCCGTCCAGATAGACCGGCGTGATGACGGTGATATCCGGCAAGTGCGTGCCGCCATGGTAGGGGTCGTTGAGCACATACACATCGCCCGGCTGCATGGTGGTGGCGTTTTCGCGCACCACGGTCTTGATGCTCTCGCCCATGCTCCCCAGGTGCACCGGCATGTGGGGCGCATTGGCGATCAGGTTGCCGGTGGCATCAAACAGCGCGCAGCTGAAGTCCAGCCGCTCCTTGATGTTGACCGAATAGGCGGTGTTTTGCAGTTGCAGGCCCATCTGCTCGGCGATGTTCATGAAGAGGTTGTTGAAGACCTCCAGCAGCACCGGGTCCACGGTCGTGCCTGCTGCGAATTTGATAGCGCGCTCTTCAGTCCTGACGAGGGCAAGGTGGTCAAATTCCGTAAGGGTCGCGGCCCAACCGGGCTCCACCACGGTGGTGGCGTTCTTCTCGGCGATGATGGCCGGGCCGGGGATCACGTCGCCGGGACGCAGGTCTTCGCGCACCACCAGGGCCGCTTGCACCCACGCGCCACCCGAGTACATGCGCACTGTCTCGCGCACCGCGCCGCAAGCGTGCAGATCGCGCGCCGGGTGCAGGGCATGGCGAGGCTCCTCGGGCGCGTCACCGGCAATCACAGCCTCCACCGATACCGCCTCGACGATCAGCCCCTTGCCCTGCATCAGGAAGGCAAAGCGCTGGCGGTAGGCAGCTTCAAAACCGGACGCGACCAAGGCCACCGTGGCCTCTGCGCTGGCCGCCTGCGGGTAGGCCACGACCAGGGCCGAATCGCTGCCCTCGTAGCGCACATGCACGCGGCGGTGCACGGTGATGACGCCCTGGTTGACCTGTTGGCGCAGCAGTTCACCTTGGGCTTGCGCCGCAAGCGCATCCAGCTGGGTGACGATGGCGGGCAGCGCGTCCACCTGCAGCTTCACCTCCACCGCTTGTTCCTTGATCACGGTCTGGTCGGCCAGGCCCATGCCATAGGCGCTGAGCACACCGGCCAGCGGGTGCACAAAGACGCGCGTCATGCCCAACGCGTCGGCCACCAGGCAGGCGTGCTGGCCCCCGGCGCCACCAAAACACTGCAGGGTGTAGCCGGTCACGTCGTAGCCGCGGGCCACGGAAATCTTCTTGATGGCGTTGGCCATCTGCTGCACGGCGATGCTGATGAAACCTTCGGCGACTTCCTCTGCCGGGCGCCGGGTCTTCTCGGCCAGTTCGGCAAACTGGGTTTGCACCGCCTCCAGGCTCAAGGCTTCGTCCGCATGCGGTCCAAACACCTTGGGGAAGTAGCGCGGCTGGATCTTGCCCAGCATTACATTGGCGTCCGTCACCGCCAGTGTGCCGCCGCGGCGGTAGCTGGCCGGACCGGGGTTGGCACCGGCGCTCTGCGGCCCCACGCGGAAGCGCGCGCCATCAAACGCCAGCAGCGAGCCGCCACCAGCCGCCACGGTGTGGATGCTCATCATGGGCGCGCGCATGCGCACGCCGGCCACCTGGGTTTCAAACTCGCGCTCAAACTCGCCGGCATAGTGGCTCACGTCGGTGGATGTGCCGCCCATGTCAAAGCCGATGATCTTCTCGATGCCGGCAATGGCTGCCGTGCGTGCCATGCCCACAATGCCACCGGCCGGGCCGCTCAGGATCGCATCCTTGCCCTGGAAGGCATGGGCGTCGGTCAGGCCACCGCTGGACTGCATGAAGAAGAGTTTGACGCCCGGCATCTCGCCAGCCACCTGCTCCACATAGCGGCGCAGGATGGGCGACAGGTAGGCATCCACCACCGTGGTGTCACCGCGGCTGACGAACTTCATCATCGGGCTGGTTTCATGCGAGGTGCTGACCTGGGTGAAGCCCACCTCGCGTGCCAACCGGGCCGCCGCCTTTTCATGGGCGGTATAGCGGTAGCCGTGCATGAACACAATAGAAACACTGCGTAGCCCTCGTCCGTATTGATTAAGTAGCTCCTGTTTTAATAGCATTTCATCCAGTGCTTTGACCACCTCACCATGCGCGCCCATGCGCTCCTGGGCCTCCACCACGGCGCTGTACAGCAGCTCGGGCAGCATGATGTTGCGGTCAAAAATGCGTGGGCGGTTCTGGTAGGCAATGCGCAGCGCATCGCGAAAGCCGCGCGTGGTGACCAAGAGCGTTGGCTCACCCTTGCGCTCCAGCAGCGCATTGGTGGCCACGGTGGTGCCCATCTTCACGCACTCCACCAGATCGGGCGTGACCGGCTCACCGGCTTTCAGGCCCAGCAGGTGGCGGATACCGGCCACGGCGGCGTCGCGGTACTGCTCGGGGTTCTCGCTGAGCAGCTTGTGCGTGACCAGGGTCCCGTCCGGGCGCTTGCCGACCACGTCGGTGAAGGTGCCGCCGCGGTCGATCCAGAATTGCCAGAGCTTGCGGTCCAGGGGGGTGTTGCTGTTTTGCATGGTATTGAGTCTATTCTTGCGTCAGACGATTGGGGTTAATGGAGGTAAAAAGGAACAAAAATCGCATTGGCTTCGTTGCCAACGGAGCGCACCCACTCGCGGGAGAAGCGCTCGCCCATGTGCTTTATTTCGCGCTCCAGGTCCGGCGACAGGCGCTCGATCCTGATGCCGTTGCGCTGCAGCTCCCGGGTCGAGTTCTGGGCCACGGTCTCGCTGGCTTCCCAGCCCCGGCGCTGGGCCTCGGCGGCGGCCTTCAGCACTTGCGCGCGGGTCTCCGGCGCCAGTTGCGCAAAGCTCTTGGCGTTGACAAACACGATGTTTTTCGGAAACCAGGCGTTGATCTCGTAGTAGTACTGGATGGGGCCCCAGACCTTGTTCTCCACGCCGGTCACGGCCGACGTGATCATGGTCTCCAGCCGCCCCTCACCCAAGGCCCGCCCGACATCGCCCATGGCCACGTCCACCGGCTCGGCGCCCAGCATCTCGGCAATGCGGACGGTGGTTTGGTTGTAGGTGCGCATCTTCAGGTTCTTGAAGTCGGCCAGCGTTTTGATGGACCGGGTGGCGTACAGGCCTTGGGGTGGCCAGGGCACGGCATACAGCACCTGCAGGCCGCGCTGGGCGAAAGCCTGTTCAATGCCGGGGCGCTGCAACTGCCACAGCTTTTGAGCCTTGGTGTAGGAACCCACGACAAAGGGAATGGAGTCGGCACCGGCAATCGGCATCTCCTTGACCAGGCTGGTCATGATGGTCTCGCCGCCCTGCACCTTGCCGTCTTCCACCGCCTGGCGGATGTCACCCAGCTTGAACAGGCTGCCGTTGGGCGCCATTTCGATCCGCAGCTGCCCTTTGGTTGCAGTCTCCACGTCACGCCCGAACTGGGCGATGTTCTCGGTGTGAAAAGAATCGGCGCGGTAGCCCGTGGCGATTTTCCACGTGGTCTGGGCGTGCGCCACCGTTGCCGCGCACAGCGCGGCGATCAGAATCAGTTTCATGGAACAACTCCTGGGGTTGGGAATCGGGACGGGAGGCGCCTGCACGGCGCGGGGTCAGGCCATATTGCGCGGCATCCACAGCACCAGATCGGGGATGAAGTAGGTCAGGAACACCATGACCGCCATCACCGCAAAGAAGGGAGCGGCCACCCGGGCCAGGTACATCAGCTGCTTCTTGGTCAGGCCCTGCAACACAAACAGGTTGAAGCCCACCGGGGGCGTGATCTGCGCCATCTCGACCACCAGCACGATGAAGATGCCAAACCAGATCAGATCAAAGCCGGCCTTCTCCACCGTGGGCAGCAGCACCGACATGGTCAGCACCACCATGGAGATGCCGTCCAGAAAACAGCCCAGCACGATGAAGAAGCCGATCAACATCACGATCAGCATCAATGGCGACAGATTGAGGCCACCAATGAACTCCGCCAGGTGGCGCGGCAGGCCGATGAAGCCCATGGCCAGCGTCAAAAAGGCGGCTCCGGCCAGGATCAGGCCAATCATGCAGTAGACGCGGCAAGCAGCCATCAGGCCGGCCTTGAAGGTGGACCAGGTTAGCGTGCGCTCAATGCCAGACAGCAGCAGCGAGCCACCCACACCCAGCGCGGCAGCTTCGGTGGCGGTGGCGATGCCGGAGTAGATGGAGCCCAGCACCAGCACAATCAGCGACACCACGGGGATCAGGTTGCGCCCCTCGTATATCTTTTGCAGGAAGCCCATGGTCGCATCGGCGGGCGGCACCTTGTCCTTGTTGAACAGCGCCCACACGATGATGTAGCCGCTGAACAGCGCCGCCAGCACCAGCCCCGGAATCACCCCGGCGATGAACAGCTTGGCAATCGACACATTGGCTGCCACGCCGTAGACGATCATGATGATGGACGGCGGTATCAACAGGCCCAGCGTGCTGGCTCCGGCCAGGGTGCCAATGGAGATGTCCTCCGGGTAGCCGCGCTTCTTCAACTCGGGCAGCGAAATCTTGCCAATGGTGGCGCAGGTGGCGGCGCTGGAGCCCGACACCGCGGCGAAGATGGTGCTGCCAATCACATTCACGTGCAGCAGCCGACCGGGCAGCCAGCCCAACCACGGTGCCAGGCCCTTGAACAGGCCTTCCGAAAGCTTGCTGCGGAACAGGATCTCACCCATCCACAAAAACAGCGGCAACGCTGACAGCGTCCAGCTCGAAGTGGAGCCCCAGATGGTGAGCAGCATCGCGTCACCCACCGGGCGCTGCGTGAACAGCTCCATGGCGATGACCGCCACGCCCAACAGCGACAGACCAATCCACAGGCCGGAGCCCAACACGATAAAGAGCATCACAATCAATGCCCCGGCAATCAAGATATCCATGGTGTTCTCACTCGGTAGGTATTGGGTGGGCGGCTATTCGGCGCGGGCGGATTCGCCATCAGCTTCTTCAAAGAAAGGGCGGCCCTGGATGCGGCTGACCAGCGCGTCGACAAAAGACACCGCAAAACCTATGCAACCCAGCAGCATGAACAGTTGCGGAATCCACAGCGGCGTCACATCCGCCGCGGGCGACACGTCGTGGTAGACATAGGACTGCCACACCATACGAGCCGCGTACCAGGCAAAGAAAATGGTCAAGGCCGATGCGGCAGCCAGGCACCAATACTCAAAAATATTGAGCACACGGGGTGACAGCTTTTGCAGCACCATGCTGACGCGAATGTGGTCGCCATGGCGCAGCGATGCCGGCAGCGCCAGGAACAGCGTGGCGGCGATGCAATAACCCGCATAGGCGTCCAACCCGGGGATGTCCCACAGGAACTCACGGGCCGCGACGCCCAGCATGATGACGCCGAACGAAGCCACCATGGCCACGCCGGACAGGGCCAGCAGCAGCTTGTAGAAATTTTTGACGAGCGTGTTCATGGCGTGCTCCTGGAGAACGGTCTGAAATACCGGGGGAGAAAAAGGGCCCGGCGCGGACTGCACCGGGTGGGTCAGGTCCCGGCACGCCGCATGGGCGTGGCCGGGACCTAAGAGTGGCCTACAGCTTGCGGTAGGCGTCGATGATGGCCTTGCCGTCAGGACCGGCGGACTTGATCCAGTCTTCGGTCATGGTGTCGCCGATCTTGTTCAGGCCGTCGCGAACCTCGTCGCTGGCCAGACCGGTGGTCATGCCGTTCTTGGTGAGGTCCTTGATGTAGGCCATGTCCTTGGCACGGCTGGACGCCCAACCGCGCTCCTCGGCCGCCTTACCGGCCGCCACCACGGCGTCCTGGGTGGCCTTGTCCAGCGCATCAAAGGCCTTCTTGTTGACAACCGTGGCGTTGCGGGGCAACCAGGCATTGACGATGTAGAAGAACTTGGTCTGCTCGTACAGCTTGCTGTCCACGCCGCTGGCGCTGGAGGTCAAGAAGTTGTCCACCGCGCCGGTTGCCAGGGCCTGGCCCAGTTCGGCCAGCTGGATGGTGACGGGCTGCGCCTTGACTAGTTGCGCGATGCGGGTGGTCGCCGGGTTGTAGGCGCGCATCTTGGTGCCCTTGAAGTCGTCCAGGGTCTTCATGGGCTTGATCGAATACAGCGATTGGCCGGGCCATGGCACGGAGAACAGCAGCTTCAGGCCCTGGTCCGCCAGCAGCTTTTCGGTGGCCGGTTTGGATGCCGTGTACAGCTTTTGTGCTGCGCCATAGCTGGTGGCCAGGAAGGGGATGGAATCCACACCAAACAGCGGGTTCTCGTTGGCATAGGCCGACAGGATGAATTCACCAGCCTGGGTCTGGCCGGACTGCACGGCGCGCTTGATTTCGGGCATCTTGTACAGCGAGGCCCCGGCATGCACCGTGATCTTGAGCTTGCCGCCGGTGGCCTTGGCCACGTCGTCGGCGAACTGCTGCACGTTTTCGGTCTGGAAGGTGTTGGTGGCGTAACCGGTGGGCAAGTCCCACTTGGTTTGGGCGAAGGCCAGAGGGGCAGCCAGCGTGGTGGCGCAGCTCAGGATCAGGGCGAGTTTTTTCATGTCAGTCCTTGGTGGGTGGTGAAAGGTGGGTGGAGAAAGTGGGTCGATTAGAAGGATGCGAGTTGTTGGTTCAGCAGGTCGGTGATCAGCATCGCCCCCGGCGCATGGGTGATGCAAAACGCGGGGCGGGCCTGGACCAGGGCCGCTTGTGGCGTGACGCCACAGGCCCAGAACACCGGAATCTCGTCTTCCATCACCGCAACGGCATCGCCGTAGTCCGGCGCACCCAGATCGGTGATGCCGATGGCGGCCGGGTCGCCCAGGTGCACGGGCGCGCCATGCACATTGGGGAAGCGCGAGGTGACCTGCACCGCGCGAATGGCCGCCGCCGCCGTCATGGGGCGCATGGACACCACCATGGGGCCGTGGAAGATACCAGCGCGCTCGGTCTGGATATTGCTGCGGTACATGGCCACGTTCTTGCCCTGTTCGATATGGCGTAGCGGCAGGCCGGCTTCCAGCAAGGCCTGCTCGAACGAGAAGGAACAACCCAGAACAAAGGTCACCAGGTCGTCCCGCCACAGGGCCGAAATGTCGGTCGGTTCATCGACCACCGCGCCGTCGCGCCACACGCGGTAACGCGGCAGATCGGTGCAGATGTCGATGTCCGCGCCCAGGCTGGGCAGCTGGGCCTGGCCGGGCTCGGACACGGCCAGCAGCGGGCAGGGCTTGGGGTTGCGCTGGCAGTAGCGCAGGAAGTCCGTGGCCTGGGCTTCGGGAAGAATCACCACGTTGCCCTGCACATGGTCGCTGGCCAGGCCGCTGGTATGCGAATGCCAGACGCCCTGGCGAATCAGCTTACGCACCTGCTGCGCGTTGCGGCTGTCTTCAGGACTGAAAACCGACGGTATCGATTGCGACGAAATGCTCACCAGAAATTCCCCAATTGCATGCCATGTGGATGGCGATGGGCGGATTGTGGAAGCTCAAGTAGTGATGTGCAAATTCAAAATATTTCGCTACCAGCATCGATTTTTTCGATTTTCAGGGTTTACCCTTTGTCGCCTGTTTCAGTGCTTGTTTCGCTGTCCGTTTTTGTGCGTTGGGCGCACCCTCCACGAAGGCCAGCGCGGACTTGACCACCCGCTCCACGGCCTGTGAAGTGGGGTCCGTGCGGTAGCTGGCATGGATGGGCAAGGCCTGCAATTTGGCATCGCAGGAGAGCAGCTTCAGGCTGGCAACACCGGCCAGGCGCTGCACCGCCACGCGCGGCAACAAGGCCACGCCAAAGCCGCCCTGCACCAATTGCAGCATCGCGGAAATGGACGAGATGGCGTGCACCCTTTTGGGCTCCAGCTGGTGCTGGCGAAACAAGTCCAGCAGCGTGACATGGGGTTGCGAGCCCTTCTGGAAGGTCAACAACTCCATCTCGGCCAACTCATCGAGCCGGTATTTTCTTTTCTTATGCAGTGCGGGATTTCCCACGAAGGCCATTTCCATGGACGGCAGCGCGCGGTTGCGCACCCCATCGGCCGAGGCGGGCAACACGGCGAACACCAGGTCCACCGTGCCGCGCTGGATGTGGTCCATCAAAATGGGCGTGGTCTCCACCGTCAGCTCCAGCTCCAGCCCGGGCTGGTCCTGGCGCAGCTTCTCCAGCCATGGGATCAGCCAGGAGTGCAGCACCGACTCAATGGCCCCGATGCGCATGGACACCGCCAGCGGCGCGCCTGAACCCATCTCGGCCTTGACCTCGCGCTGCAGCTCCAGCAGCTTCTGGGCATAGACCAGGAAGCGGGCGCCCGCCGCGGTGAGCTTGAACTGCTTGTCGCGCCGGTCCAGCAGCAGCACGCCCAGTTCGTCCTCCAGCGTTGCGATGCGGCTGGACATGGCGGACTGGGTGAGAAACAGTTTGTCGGCCGCGCGCGAGATGCTCTTGAGCGAGGCAACCCAGTAGAAAGCTTCAACGAAACGCAGGTTCATGGCGGAATATGATCGTTGGGCCAAGGCCCGGACAGCGATGGGCTTGGCGTAGTATTTGCTCGTATCCTATCGACACTTTCAACCCTTCACATTCTGGAGCCCCGATGAAAATCAAACATGCACTGACACTGGCACTACTGGTCGCAGGTTCCGCAGGCTTTGCCCAGACCAAGTGGGACCTGGCTGCCGCCTACCCGGCCACCAATTTCCACACCGAGAACCTGCAGCAGTTCGCCAACGATGTGGACAAGGCCAGTGGCGGCAAGCTCAAAATCACGGTGCACGCCAACGCGGCCCTGTTCAAGGCACCCGAGATCAAGCGCGCAGTGCAAGGCGGCCAGGCCCAGGCCGGCGAGATCTTGCTGGTCAATTTCCAGAATGAATGGCAGATTTTTGGCACCGATGGCCTGCCCTTCCTGGCCGACAGCTATGACGAATCCAACAAGCTCTACAAGGCGCAAAAGCCCGCGCTGGAGAAAAAACTGGGCGAACAGGGCATCAACCTGCTGTACGCCGTGGCCTGGCCGCCCCAGGGCATCTACAGCAAGAAGCCGCTGGCATCTGCTGCCGATCTCAAGGGCATCAAGTGGCGCGCCTACAGCCCGGCCACCAGCCGCATCGCCGAACTGGTGGGTGCGCAACCGGTGACCGTGCAAGCGGCTGAACTGTCCCAGGCTTTTGCCACCGGTGTGGTCGAAGCCACCATGACATCCGGCGCCAGCGGCGTGGACAGCAAGCTGTACGAGAACCTGAAGTACTACTACGACATGCAGGCCTGGTTGCCCAAGAACGCCGTCATCGTCAACAAGGCCGCCTTTGACGCGCTGGACAAGCCCACGCAAGCCGTGGTGCTGAAGGCCGCCGCCGACGCCGAGGCCCGTGGCCTGGCTGCCAGCAAGCGCGTCAACGTGGAATCGATCGAGAAGCTCAAGGCCAATGGCATGAGCATCGTCGTGCCCTCGACCCAGCTCAAAGCCGACATGAAGAAGGTCGGCGACACCATGGTCAAGGAATGGCTGGACAAGTCGGGCGCGGAAGGCAAGGCGGTGGTTGACGCCTTTGCCAAGCCCTGATCACACCCAGACGCCCATTGCCATGCGCAAGGCACTCAATGCCCTGTATGACGGCGCGGCCGCTGTTGCCGCGCTGTTCCTGTTCGGACTGCTGGTCATGGTGCTGCTGTCCATCACCGGGCGCCAGTTCAGTTTCTATGTGCCAGGCACCGACGCCTATGCCGGCTACCTGATGGCGGCCAGCGGTTTTCTGGCACTGGCGCACACGCTCAAACGCGGCGAGCACATCCGCGTGACGCTGATACTCTCCGCACTGTCCGGGCGCTGGAAGAAAGGCCTGGAGGTCTGGGCGCTGGCCTTCGCGTCGGTTCTGTCCACGCTGTTCGCCTTCTACTGCTGCCGCCTGTCGTGGCAGTCGCGCATGTTCAACGACATCTCCACCGGCAGTGACGCCACGCCGCTGTGGATTCCGCAAATCGGCATGGCCGTGGGCACCGTCATTCTGGCGATTGCCTTTGTCGATGAACTGGTACTGGAGATTCGCGGCCAACGCGTGTTCCCGGGCAGTGACGAGCCACTGCGCAATGAGTAATGCATGAATGATCTCGCGATAACCGCCGGCCTGCTGGTGTCCCTTTTCCTGATCCTGGGCAGCGGCGTCTGGGTGGGTCTGACTCTCACCGGTGTGGCCTGGATGGCCATGGCGCTGTTCTCGTCGCGTTCCGGCGGTGATGCCATGGCCGTCACCGTGTGGGGTTCCAGCAGCAGCTGGACGCTGACCGCCCTGCCCCTCTTTGTGTGGATGGGCGAAATCCTGTTTCGCACCCGGTTGAGCCAGGACATGTTCAGGGGCCTGGCGCCCTGGGTGCAAGGCTTGCCCGGGCGTTTGCTGCACACCAATGTGATTGGCTGCACCATCTTCGCCGCCGTGTCGGGCTCCAGCGCCGCCACCTGCGCCACCATTGGCAAGATGACGCTGCCCGAACTCACGCGGCGCGGCTACCCCGACCACATGGTCATCGGCACGCTAGCCGGTGCGGCCACGCTGGGCCTGCTGATTCCGCCGTCCATCATCATGATCGTCTACGGCGTGGCGGCAGAAGTGTCCATCTCCAAGCTGTTCATTGCCGGTGTGCTGCCCGGCCTGCTGCTGGCCGGGCTGTTCTCGGGCTACATCATGTTCTGGGCGCTGCGCCACCCGGACCAGGTGCCGGTGTCAGACGAGCAGACCACATTCGTGCAAAAGCTTGCCGCCTCGCGCAGCCTGATTCCCGTGGTGCTGCTGATCAGCGCCGTACTGGGCTCCATCTACTCCGGCGTTGCCACGGCCACCGAGGCCGCCGCCGTGGGCGTAGTCGGTTCGCTGGTGCTGTCCGGCGTGCAAGGCTCGCTGAATTGGGTCTCGTTTCGCGACGCCATCATGGGCGCCACGCGCCTGTACTGCATGATCGCGTTGATCCTGGCCGGTGCCGCCTTCCTGACGCTGGCCATGGGCTACATCGGCCTGCCGCGCCACCTGGCGGAGTGGATTGCCACGCTGGGTCTCTCCAAAGCGCAACTGTGTGTGGCGCTGGCTGTCTTCTTCATCATCCTGGGATGCTTTCTGGACGGCATCTCCATGGTGGTGCTGACTATGGGCGTGCTGATGCCCACCGTCAACGCCGCCGGCATTGACCCCATCTGGTTTGGCATCTTTGTCGTGCTGGTGGTGGAGATGGCGCAGATCACACCGCCGGTGGGCTTTAACCTGTTTGTGCTGCAGGGCATGACGGGGCGCCAGCTCACGTGGATTGCCAAGGTCACCATGCCCATGTTTTTCCTGATGTGCGTCGCCGTGGCCCTGATCTACGTCTTCCCCGGCATCGTGACCTGGCTGCCGCAAAAGATGGCAAACTAAAACCATGTGGCCTGTCATAGCAATCTGTATCGGCGCCAGCGCGGGAGCCCTGGCGCGCTGGGGTCTGGGCCTGTGGCTGAGCCCCGGTGGCGCCATTCCCTGGGGCACGCTGGCTGCCAACCTGATTGGCGGTTATCTGGTGGGGGTCTGCGTGGCCGTGTTCCAGGCCCTGCCGCAGATGGACCCGGTGTGGCGCCTGGCCCTGGTCACCGGCTTTCTGGGCGCACTCACCACCTTCTCCAGCTTCAGCGCCGAAGTCGTCAACCTGCTGATGCACCAGCGGTATGCACTGGCGCTGGGTACGGCCGGGCTGCACCTGGTGGGCTCGCTGCTGCTGACGGTGGCGGGCATTTGGAGCGTTGAGCATTTGCTATCTTTTCAATAGCTTCTTAAGATCATTCCACGAGGGCTAGAGCGATTTTTCGCTGTATGACACGCTGCCAAAACCACCCATGTCCTTTCTGAAACGCCTGCTCGCCACACTGTACGGCCGCTGGAAACCGTGGAAAGATGCGCTCATCACCCGGGTGAAAGGCTCCCCTGTGTGGCGCGCCACGGCAGCCAGTGTGCGCGCGATGCATATCCGTCCACGCAGCCTGCTGCAACGGATGCCGGGTGGATCGGACTGAACGACTCCGCGCCATCTGCTACAAATTGAGGAACAACACCGTGCAGACCGCGCTCATCATCATCTTTGTGCTGGTCTACGCGGCCATCGCGCTGGAGCATCCACTCAAGGTCAACAAGTCCGCCACGGCGCTGATGGGTGCGGGCCTGCTGTGGACGGTGTATGCCTTGGGCCCGGTTGACCCGGGGATACTCGATGCGCAGCTGGGTTCATCCCTGATGGGCACCGCCCAAATCGTCTTCTTTTTGATGGGTGCCATGACCATTGTGGAGGTGGTCGATGCGCACAACGGCTTTGAGGTGATCACCTCGCGCATCAAGACTACCAAGCTGTCTTCGCTGATGTGGATGGTGGGTTTTGTGTCGTTCTTTCTCAGCGCCATCCTGGACAACCTGACCACCACCATCGTCATGGTGTCGCTGATAAAAAAACTGCTGGAGCAGCGCGAGGACCGCCTGTTCTTTGCCGGCATCATTGTCATTGCGGCCAACGCCGGTGGCGCCTGGACACCCATTGGCGACGTCACCACCACCATGCTCTGGATCGGCGGT
>JAUSNJ010000139.1 GCA_030645355.1 Rhodoferax sp.
GCGTGAGCTTGCAGACGTTGCGGTTGTAAACAATCACGCCGAATTTCACGCTCTTGCAGACGGCTTCGACATGAGCGATCAGTCCGTCCTGGCCGGCTTCGGTCAGGTAGTGCGGCAGCAGCAAAATGCCGTGGGCGCCCAGGCGCTCGGCCTCCTGCGCGCAGGCAATGGCAAAACGGGTAGGGCCGCCAACGCCGGCAATGATGGGCACCTTGCCGGCGCAGGTGTCGACCGCCGTCTTGATGATCAGCGGGTATTCGTCGCCCGTCAGCGAAAAGAATTCGCCCGTGCCGCCGGCGGCAAACAGCGCGGTCGCACCGTAAGGCGCCAGCCACTCGAGGCGCTCGATGTAGGTCTTGGGACGGAAATCGCCCTGCTCGTCAAAGTCGGTGACGGGGAAGGACAGAAGGCCAGAACTGACGATGGTTTTAAGGTCTTGGGGGTTCATGGGGGTTCCACGCTAAAAAATGGGCAATGGGTGAAAAAATGAAAACAGCACGCCAGACCGGGCAGGCCCGACCGGCTATGAGCATCAAAAAGACGGGACGTTTACTTCAAAAAGAGGTTCGGCAGCCACAAGGACAAACCGGGGATGTAGGTCACCGCCATCAGCACCAGCAGCAACGCGCCAAAGAAGGGATACAGCGCCTTGACGACTTTTTCAATCGGCAGCTTGGCCACCGCCGCACCCACAAACAGCACGCCGCCCACGGGCGGCGTGATCAGGCCCATCCCCAGGTTGACCATCATGATCATCCCGAAATGGACCGGATCGACGCCAAGCTGTGTGACGACCGGCAGCAGAATGGGCGTCATGATCAGGATCAGCGGGGCCATGTCCATCAGGGTGCCCAGGACCAGCAGCAACACATTGATCATCATCAGCACCGCGTACTTGTTGTCCGAGACGCTGGTGAACAAGGCGGTGATCTGCTGCGGAATCTGCATCAGCGTCATGACGTAGCCAAAGCTGGCGGCAAAGCCGATCAGGATCATCACGATGGCCAGCGTCTTGACGGTGCGGTGCACCAGCTTGGGCAGGTCGCTCCATTTGTAGTCGCGGTAGATGAACATCGTGACAAAAAACGCCCAGATCACGGCAATCGCGGCCGACTCGGTAGCGGTGAAAACGCCCGACAAGATGCCGCCCAGAATGATCACCATGGTCATCAGGCCCCACAGCGCATCCACGCAGATCTTGATGGCCTGGCGCATCGGAATGCGCTCGCCCTTGGGAAAATCGCGCTTCTTGGCGATAAAAAGGCACATGACCGCCAGCGTCAGCCCCAGCAGCAGCCCCGGCAAAATACCCGCCAGGAACAGCGCGGCAATCGACACGCCGCCGCCCGCTGCCAGCGAATAGATCACCGCGTTGTGGCTGGGCGGAATCAAAATCGCCTGCACCGAGCCGCTGACCGTCACGGCCGTGGCGAAGTCACGCGGATAGCCTTTCTTTTCCATCTCGGGAATCAGCACCGAGCCAATCGAAGCGGTGTCGGCCATCGACGAGCCCGAAATCGCGCCGAAAAAGGTCGAAGCCAAAATATTGACCAGCGACAGCCCGCCCCGGATAAAGCCGACCAGCACGCTGGCAAACGCCACCAGACGGCGCGACATGCCGCCCTCGGCCATGATGGCGCCGGCCAGCACAAAAAACGGAATGGCCAGCAGCGAAAACTTGTTCACCCCGCTGGCAATCGAAATCATGATGGCGTCGAGCGGAATGTCGATCCACCAGGCGCCGATCAGCGCCGACAAGCCCAGGGCATAGGCCACCGGCATGCCGATGAGCATCAGGCCCAGAAACGAGCCCAGCAGTACAAAAGCATCCATCAGAGCGCTCCCGCTTCAATTTTTTCATGGTCGAACGTGACCACCGCGCGTTGGCCCTGGTAGCCGATAAACATGTGCTCCAGAATGAACACCAGCGTGAGCAGGCCCCCCAGAGGCACCGGCAGGTAGGTCGCGCCGACCGGCATCCAGGGAAGATCGCCAATGTTTTGTCCCCAGGTTCCCATGACCAGCTTGAAGCCATAAAACGTCATGAACATGGCCACAGCCAGCATCAAAAGATCGACCATGCGGGCGCACAGGCGCCGCAGGGGGGCGGGCAGGCGGTCGGTGATCATGGCCACGGCAATATGGGCGCCGGCACGGTAGGTGGCCGCCGCGCCGAAAAAGGTGAAGACCACCATCAGCAGGATGGAAATCGGTTCGGGCCACTGCGAGCCGGTGCCCAGCACGTAGCGGGCAAAGATGCCCCAGGGAATGAACAGGGACATCACAAAAATCGAAGCACCGGAAATCCAGATGCAGGCGAGATAGAGGATGTCGTTGAAACGAAGGATGTTTTTT
>JAUSNJ010000148.1 GCA_030645355.1 Rhodoferax sp.
CTGATCATCATCCCGATTGGCGGCGCCGACATGCCGGTGGTGGTGTCCATGCTCAACAGTTATTCAGGTTGGGCGGCTGCGGCCACCGGTTTCATGCTGTCCAACGACTTGCTGATTGTGGTGGGCGCCTTGGTGGGCTCCAGCGGTGCGATTCTGTCGTACATCATGTGCAACGCCATGAACCGCAGCTTTATCAGCGTGATTGCGGGTGGCTTTGGTACGACCAGTGCAACGCCCAAGCCCGCTGGCGGCGCAGCACAGCCGGCAGGCGAGGTCGTACCGGTCAACGCATTGGAGACCGCAGAGCTGCTGCGTGAAGCCAAGAGCGTGGTGATCGTTCCCGGGTACGGCATGGCGGTTGCCCAGGCGCAGCACACGGTATTTGAGATCACCAAGTTCTTGCGCGAAAAGGGTGTCAACGTGCGCTTTGGCATTCATCCGGTGGCCGGGCGCATGCCAGGGCACATGAATGTCTTGCTGGCAGAGGCCAAGGTTCCGTATGACATCGTCTTTGAAATGGACGAGTTGAACGATGACTTCCCCAAGACCGATGTGGTCCTGGTGATTGGCGCCAACGACATCGTGAACCCGGCCGCGCAAGACGATCCGACGAGCCCGATTGCCGGCATGCCGGTGCTGGAAGTGTGGAAGGCCAAGACCTCCATCGTCATGAAGCGCAGCATGGCCTCGGGATACGCCGGCGTGGACAATCCCCTGTTCTACAAGGACAACAACCGCATGCTGTTTGGCGATGCCAAGAAAATGCTGGATGAGGTGCTCACCGTACTCAAAGCTTGATATCCGTTTCATCGCCGGGCCGTCCCAGGATGAAACGCGGCCCCCTCGGGGGGGCAGCGACCCGCGAAGCGGCGGAGCGTGGGGGCCACATCCAGGGCTAGGGAAAACACCAAGAACATCTCAAGTGTCCACCCTAGCCATTCGCGGGCAAAATAGCCCGCTACATTACAGTTGGGACAGGCAAGCATGACAGACCGCATTTGGCTCGATAGTTACCCCAAAGGCGTGCCCGCCGATATCAATGTTTCGGCGTACACCTCGCTGGTGGCCTTGATGGAAGAGAGCTTCCAGAAGTATGCCGACCGGGTGGCCTACAACTTCATGGGCAAGGATGTGACCTATGCCCAAACGGATCGTTTGAGCCAGGCGTTTGCGGCCTACCTCCAGGGCCTGGGTTTGGTCAAAGGTGATCGTGTAGCCATCATGATGCCCAATGTGCCCCAGTACCCGGTGGCTGTCGCCGGCATCCTGCGTGCCGGATTCGTGGTCGTCAACGTCAACCCGCTGTATACCCCGCGTGAGTTGCAACACCAGCTCAAGGATTCGGGTGCCAAAGCCATCGTCATCATCGAGAACTTTGCGACGACGCTGGAGAAGTGCATTTCCGCGACCCCCGTCAAGCACGTGGTGCTGTGCGCCATGGGCGACCAGTTGGGGTTGCTCAAGGGCGCCTTGGTCAACTATGTGGTGCGCAACGTCAAGAAGATGGTGCCGGCCTTTAGTCTTCCTGAGGCCGTGCGGTTCAATATGGCCATCGCGATCGGTACCAAGGCAACTTTCAAGAAGCCTGACATCAAGGCCGATGATGTGGCCGTGCTGCAATACACCGGCGGCACGACCGGGGTGTCAAAGGGCGCTGTGCTGTTGCACCGCAATGTCATCGCCAATGTCTTGCAGTCGGAAATCTGGAACAGCCCGGTGATGAGCAAGATCCCCGCCAATGAGCAGCCCACCGGCGTATGCGCGCTGCCGCTCTACCATATCTTCGCGTTCACGGTGGGCATGATGCTGTCCTTGCGCATGGGTGGCAAGCTAATTCTCATTCCCAATCCTCGGGACATTCCGGGCGTGCTCAAGGAGCTGAGCAAGCATGTGATCCACTCCTTCCCGGCGGTCAACACACTGTTCAATGGATTGGCCAATCACCCCGATTTCAACACCGTGGACTGGAGTCATCTCAAGGTCTCCGTGGGCGGTGGCACGGCGGTGCAGAGTGGTGTCGCCAAACTGTGGTTTGAGAAGACCGGTTGCCCGATTTGTGAAGGCTACGGCCTGAGTGAAACATCGCCGTCGGCCAGTTGCAACGTGGTCACTGCCACCGAGTACACCGGAACCATCGGCATTCCTTTGCCCAACACCTACATGAAGTTGCTGGACGATGATGGCAATGAAGTGGCGGCCGGCCAATCGGGAGAGATCGCCATCAAGGGCCCACAGGTCATGGCAGGCTATTGGCAGCGTCCCGACGAAACCGCCAAGGTGATGACACCGGACGGGTTCTTCAAGACAGGGGACGTTGGTGTCGTAGATGAGCGCGGCTTCTTCAAGATTGTTGATCGCAAGAAGGACATGATTCTGGTCAGTGGCTTCAATGTCTTCCCCACGGAGCTGGAAGATGTGGTTGCGCAAATGCCCGGCGTCATGGAATGCGCGTGCGTGGGCGTGGTCGATGCCAAATCGGGTGAAGCAGTCAAGTTGGTCATAGTGAAGAAAGACCCCAATGTGAGCGAGGCTGATGTTCGCGCGTTCTGCAAGGAAAATCTCACGGGGTACAAGCAGCCCAAAGTTATCGAGTTCCGCACCGAGCTGCCAAAAACGCCGGTCGGAAAAATACTGCGTCGCGAATTGCGCGACAAGTAGGCCGGAAAACGGCCTGCCGAACAGCGACCTTCGGGTCGCTTTTTTTTATGGGGCGACGCGTGGAATGGTCTGGATCAGCAAGGTCGTAACCTTTTTGGCATTGCTGTTGAAGACTTCCAGAATAGCGTCCCAGCTGACCGGTTCCTCGTCGGTCTTCCAGCAGTCATAGTCGGTGCTCATCGCCACCGCGGCGTAGGGTATGCCGGCTTCATTGGCCAATGCGGCCTCCGTCGCAACGGACATGTTGATGACGTCGGCACCCCAGGCGCGGAACATGCGGGACTCCGCGCGGGTCGAGAAGCGCGGGCCTTCGATCGTGACCACGGTTCCAGTGGGGTGAACCCGGTAGCCATTGTGATTGCAGACCTCGATCAGCAGGGATCTCAGTGCGCGGTCAAACGGCTCCGCCATGGCTGTGTGCACCGGGTGGTGTGGCGCAAACGCTTCGTGAAAACTCATGGCCCGCTGTTTGGTGAAATCAATGAACTGGTCAAGGATCACCAGATCACCGCGACCAATGTGCTCCCGCAAGGAGCCTACCGCAGTGGTGGCCAGAATATGGCTGCAGCCAGCGTCCTTTAGCGCCTGGATATTGGCGCGGTAATTGACCTGGGTGGGCGGGATGGTGTGCTCCCGGCCATGGCGACCCAACAATACTACGTCAACGCCTGCGATCGTCCCGAACTTGAGCGGACCCGAGGGTGCGCCCCAGGGCGTGGTGACGATTCGATCCTGCGCCTGTTCCAGAATATCGGGATTGTCCAGGCCGCTGCCACCAATGATGCCGATCTTTGTCATGAGTCCTGCGTTCCTTGAAAGAGGCCGTGCAGCTGTGCGTGTACCGATTGCACGTCCGCTCCATAAGCGATGATGCCTTCGTCATGTCCGGCCATGGCGAACACGACCGGAAGGCCGTGCTGTGCGCGTACCAACCGCTGGACCGCGTATGCCATGGCTGGCGTGCCGTAGGGGACGTCAGCCGGAGTGGCGGGATAGCCCTGTCGCAGCAGACGGTCAAACAGCAGACGGTTGTGGACGTGGATGACGCAACCGACAGCCGGGTTGCCCTGGTAGATGGCGCCGTGGGTCATGGATTCCGATGACGCGTGCAAAGGGCCGCGTGATCTCACCGTATTGCGTTCCACGCTAAATGATTCGACCAGGCTGAACTGCTCCCGCTGCAATACGCGACTGGCACCGGTGGCGCTGCCTGTGATGACAAACTGGTGTTCGTCTGTTCGAACACTCAAGTTGCCAAAGCCAACCCCGTTGGCGTAGACACCGATCAAGCCCAGGTCGAACAAATTGGTGCGCGACCGATTCAGTGCTTCCAGATCTTCCGACCACACCACACTGCCATCACAGCGCTTGCTGGTGTATTTGATGTAGCCGTCGTCAACGTAGGTATTCATCCTATTGTTGCTCCGGAAACAAGGACAAGATCGCCGCTTCATTGGCATCGCAGTTGCCGCGCTCGCAGATCAATTGCGTGACCAGGCGTGCCGGGGTCACGTCAAAGCCCCAGTTGCGCGCCGGCGTGGAAGGCGGGCATATCAGCAGCGAGTCGATCGCTCCGCGGGAGTTTTGCCCCTGGACGAAGCGCAGTTCGCCGGGGTCACGCTCCTCGATGGGAATGTTGGTGATGCCATCGCGCAGGCCGAAGTCGAACGTGGATGAAGGCAGCGCCACGTACATGGGGATCTGGTTGTCACGGGCCGCCAACGCTTTGAGGTAGGTGCCGATCTTGTTGGCCACATCACCGTTGCGGGTGACCCGGTCAGCACCTGTGATGACCATGTCGACCAGGCCATGTTGCATCAGATGGCCTCCGGCATTGTCGGCAATCAGCGTGTGGGGCACGCCGTGTTGCCCCAGCTCCCAGGCGGTGAGGCTGGCGCCCTGGTTTCTGGGGCGGGTTTCGTCGACCCAGACGTGTACCGCAATGCCCGCATCGTGTGCGGCATAGATTGGCGCCGTCGCGGACCCGATGTCGACAAACGCCAGCCAACCGGCGTTGCAATGGGTCAGGATGTTGACGACTTGGCCGTGCCTGCTGCGCGAAATATCTGCGATGAGGGGCAGGCCATGATTGCCGATCGCGCGACAGTGGGCAACATCTTCATCGGCGATGGCGCAGGCCGTCTCCAAGGCGATCAGCCGCTGGTGCGCAGGTGAGGTCCCGGTGTCGATGGTGCGCTGCATACGGTCAACCGCCCAGGCCAGGTTTGCGGCGGTCGGCCGGGTAGCCTTGAGGTTTGATCCGGCGCGAGCCAGGTAGCCAGAAAGGTCAGCGTCTGGCGCCTCCAGTGCGGCGAGGTACATGCCATAGCCCGCGCATGCGCCAATCAGGCCGGCGCCACGCACGGTCATGTCGCGGATGGCTCGGCTGACATCTTCCAGACACGACAGATCGTCCACAGCAAATTCATGGGGCAATTTGACCTGGTTAATGACTTGCACGACGCGTGGGTTACCTGGCTTGAGCCAAATCGTGCGGTAAGGGTGGCCGTCGACCTTCATGTGCCAAGCTGTGTCTGCTGGCTGGCTGGCTATTGCAGCCAGCCGCGCTTGCGGAAGTACCACATCGGAACCAGCGCACTTGCGACCATCAATGCCAGTGCGTACGGGTAGCCCAGTGACCAATCCAGCTCGGGCATGAACTTGAAGTTCATGCCATAGATGCTGGCAATCAGAGTCGGCGGCAGCAGCGCCACGCTGGCGACCGAGAAGATCTTGATGATTTTGTTCTGGTTGATGTTGATGCAACCGACCGTGGCGTCCATCAAGAAGTTGATCTTGTCAAACAGAAACGCCGTGTGCGAATCCAGCGAGTCGATATCGCGCAGGATCTGGCGTGCTTCCTCGAACTGTTCGCCGTTGAGCATCTTGCTGCGCATCATGAAGCTCACGGCGCGGCGGGTATCCATCACGTTGCGCCGGATACGGCCGTTCATGTCTTCGTGGCGGGCAATGGCGCCCAGCACTTCACTGGCCAGCGCGTCGGTGACGTCGCCCGAGAGCACTTTGGTGCTGACCTTCTCCAGTTCGTCGTAGATGCCTTCCAGCGTGTCGGCGGAGTACTCCGCATCGGCGTCAAACAGCTTCAACAAAACCTCTTTGGCATCTTCAATGAGGCCCGGCGCACGGCGCGCGCGCATGCGCAAGAGGCGAAAGACCGGGACATCCTCGTCGTGGATGGAGAACAGCACGCCCTTGCTCTTGAGTTCATCGTTGACGAGATTCAGGATGAAAGCCACCCGTACCGTGCGGGGCTCATCGTCATCCGCAATCAGAAAGTCGCTGCGGATGTGCAATTCACCATTGTCTTCCTCATAGAAACGCGCGGACTCTTCGATGTCCTCGTCCATGGCATCTTCCGGAATGGAGAGGCCGTAGTACTGCTTGACCCAGCGCTTTTCTTCAACGGTGGGTGACTCGAGGTCTACCCAGATGGGTTGAAATTGGGAGAGCTCTTCCAGGGACTCGATCTCCTCCTGAAAGAGGCGTCCGTTGGCGAGCGTAAAAATATTCAGCATGGCGATTCAATCGGGGTCAGATTCCAATCGTTCAGTACGAACCATTGTGTGTCGCAGAAGCTTTCGAATAATTGGAATCTGACCCCAATTAAATATGAAAGCTACCGTCGGGGGTAGTTGTCCAAGGAAGGCTCTCCAGAAGTCGTGCTTTTTAAATTATCGCACTGTGCAAGGGGCTTGTGCGGCCCCCCAAAGCACCTATCTGAGCGGCAACAAATTGTTGCAGTGCGGCACCAAAAAAGGCGTTGCATTTCCCAAGGTTCGGGCGCATAGTGATTTCACAGCAATCAAATTTTCGATATTTTTTGGTTTCTGTTCTTGCAGCTTGTGCTGGCAAGATTTTTAACCCGAGAGCAATTGGAGGCTTTTTATGAATTTGACGATCAGCGGTCACCATCTGGAAGTTACACCGGCCCTGCGTAGTTATGTCACGACCAAGCTAGATCGAATCATGCGGCATTTTGACCAGGTGGTCGATGTCAAGGTACTCCTGACAGTTGAGAAGCAAAAGGAAAAGGAACGACGGCAACGTGCCGAATGCAATATCCACGTGAAGGGCAATGACATGTTTGCCGAAAGCTCGCACGAAGACCTGTATGCCGCAGTGGATGAGTTGGTGGACAAGCTGGATCGCCAGGTGGTGCGCCACAAGGACAGGCTACAAGACCATCACCATGAGGCTCCCAAACGTTTGATGTAGCCAAACTTTGGCCATCCTCACCAAAGCAGCCGCCCGTTCATCGGGCGGTTTTTTTGTGCATAATCCGTCCACACCATGAACCGTCTCGCCAGTATCCTGTCGCCTGAACAAGTGCTCGCGCACGTCGAAGTGACCAGCAAGAAGCGGGCTTTTGAAGAAGCCGGCCTGTTGTTCGAGAATTTGCATGGCCTCAGCCGCGCCCTGGTGACGGACAGCCTGTTTTCACGTGAACGGCTGGGCTCCACTGGTCTGGGTCATGGGGTTGCGATCCCGCATGGGCGTATCAAGGGCCTGAAGGCGCCGATGGCCGCCGTGTTCCAACTGGCCAACCCCATAGGTTTTGACGCTCCGGATGATCAGGTCGTGGGCCTGTTGATCTTCTTGCTGGTCCCTGAAGCTGCCACACAAAAGCATCTGGAAATCCTCTCGGAGATCGCCGAATTGCTCAGCGATGCGGAGTTGCGTGAACGGATGTTGGCTAGCACCGACGCCTTGCAACTGCACGCCCTGATTGCAGGCTGGCAATCGGCCCAGGTGGCCTGATTCGAACCATTCCCCTATTTCCTTGTGAAACCCACTGTTGTCAGCGCCGACGTCCTGTTCGAAGAATTTCGCGGGCGTCTGCACTGGGAATGGGTGGCGGGTCTAGGGGCCTCCGAGCGCCGCTTTGACGAGGTTGCTGTGCGGGCCGCCCGTTCCGGCGCAGACCTCGTGGGCTATCTCAACTACATCCACCCCTACCGCGTGCAGATACTCGGTGAGCGGGAGATTGCCTACATCACCAGCGCCACGCCCGACGATTGCGCGCGTCGTATTTCCCGCATCGTGACACTGGAGCCGCCGGTACTGGTGCTGGCTGACGGCCAACAGGCGCCCCAGGCACTGTTGTCGATGTGTGAGCGTGCCCAGATTCCGATGTTTGCGACCCAGGAATCCTCGGCATTTGTCATTGACGTGCTGCGTGCGTACTTGTCCAAGCACTTTGCCGACCGCTCGTCCATGCACGGCGTGTTCATGGATATTCTGGGTTTGGGCGTGTTGATTACCGGTGAGTCGGGCCTGGGCAAAAGCGAGCTGGGTCTTGAGTTGATTTCCCGCGGCAATGGGCTGGTGGCAGACGATGCCGTGGATCTGTACCGCATCAACCAGACAACGATCGAAGGACGCTGCCCCGAACTGCTGCAAAACCTGCTGGAAGTCCGCGGCATTGGGCTGCTGGATATCCGTGGCATTTTTGGCGAGACGGCAGTGCGCCGCAAAATGCGGCTTAAGCTCATCGTGCACCTGGTGCGCCGTGAAACGCTGGAGCGCGAGTACGAACGCATTCCCTATGAGCCGTTGACCCAGGACATACTGGGTATCCCGGTGCGCAAGGTGGTGATTCAGGTGGTCGCCGGGCGCAACATTGCTGTGCTGGTCGAGGCTGCGGTGCGCAACACGATTCTGCAATTACGTGGGATCGACACCTACCAGGAGTTTGTCGAACGCCACCGCAAAGCCATGGCGCAGGGAAGCTAACCGCGCTGTTTTACCATGTCGGCGCGGTTGGTACAGTCGGTTTTGGTGCATTTGGCATACAGGCTCAACGCGTGGTCGGTAAAGGCAAACCCCATGGCCTTGGCGACCGCGTGCTGGCGCTCCTCAATTTGCGGATCATAAAATTCCTCGACCTTGCCGCAATCCAGGCACACCAGGTGGTCGTGGTGCTGGCCTTCATTGAGTTCGTAGACCGCCTTGCCGCTCTCGAAATGGCTGCGGCTCAGAATGCTGGCCTGCTCAAACTGGGTAAGCACCCGATACACCGTCGCCAGTCCCACGTCCGAGCGGTCCTGCAGCAACACCCGAAAGACATCTTCCGCCGTGAGGTGGCGCTGCGTGCTGCGCTGAAACACTTCGAGTATTTTCAGGCGCGGTATGGTGGCCTTGAGTCCGGTGTTTTTCAGTTCATCGATGTTGGTCATGGGCATCTTTCCGCCGGGAGCGCTCAGGAGGTTGGCAAGGCCCAACCGCTACAATCGCCCGATCATATCTTGCGTAACCATCCATGTCCGACATTCCATGCCGAAGCCCTAGCCTGACCCTGGTCGCACTCGCATTCGTGGGGCTTGCGGGCTGTAGCAGCTTTGATGGAGCAAGCAACCGGGTGGCCGGGATTATCTCCCCCTACCGGATCGACGTCGTACAGGGCAACGTGGTGACCCGCGAACAATTGGCCATCCTCAAACCCGGTATGCAGCGTGGGCAGGTCCGGGATATTCTGGGTACGGCCTTGTTGACCAGCGTGTTCCATGCAGACCGCTGGGATTATGTGTTCACCCTCAAACAGCAGGGCGCCCAACCGCAATCCCGCAAGGTAACGGTTTTCTTCAAGAACGATGTGTTGGAGCGCACCGAAGCGGATGGCCTGCCCAGTGAGGCCGAATTTGTCGCAACCCTCAAGTCACCGTCCTTGCCGGGCTCGGTGCCTGTGATGGAGGCCTCTGAAGAGACTCTGAAGAAGTTCCCCTTGCCGAGCAAGCCCGCAAATGCATCCGCCGCCGTGGCCACAACGTCGACCGACTATCCTCCCCTCGAGGCAGCGCGTCCATAGGCTTGAAACAGTAGAGAACACAGACATGACCCACAGAATTGCGGTGGCAGGTGCGTCGGGACGCATGGGGCAGATGCTGGTGGAGGCGATTAGGGCTGCAGATGATTGCCTGTTGTCGGGTGCGCTGGACATGGCGGGAAGCCCGGCCGTGGGCCAGGATGCTGGCGCGTTTTCCGGCAAACCGGCGGGCGTGGCGATTACGTCGGACCTGCGACTGGGCCTGCAATCGGCCGGCGCCTTGATCGACTTCACCCGCCCCGAGGGCACGTTGGCGCACCTTAAGGTGTGCCGCGAGTTAGGTGTGGCTGCAGTTATCGGGACCACCGGTTTTACCGAGACGCAAAAGGCGGAAATTGCCGCCATCGCCCGGGACATGGCCATTGTCATGGCGCCGAACATGAGTGTCGGTGTCAATGTCACGCTCAAGCTGCTGGAGATGGCCGCCAAGGCGCTGTCCACCGGGTATGACATCGAAATCATTGAAGCCCACCACCGCCACAAGGTCGACGCGCCATCGGGCACTGCCCTGAAAATGGGCGAGGTGATCGCCGATGCGCTGGGGCGCGACTTGAAAGACTGCGCTGTGTATGCCCGTGAAGGCGTTACCGGCGAGCGCGATCCGTCCTCGATCGGCTTCGCCACCATTCGTGGCGGCGACATCGTGGGGGACCATACGGTGCTGTTCGCCGGTATCGGCGAGCGCATTGAAATCAGCCACAAGTCCTCCAGCCGGGCTACCTACGCCCAGGGCAGCCTGCGCGCGGTGCGGTTTCTCGCCGGACGTAAGACAGGGCTGTTTGACATGTTTGACGTGCTGGGATTGCGGTGAACGCATTCGACCTGCTGCGCCAGGGTGACGCAGTCAGCGTTGGCGTTGCGTTGGTCCTGCTGGTGATGTCGGTGGGCAGCTGGGTCGTCATTCTGTGGAAGGCGTGGCTGCTGCTGCGCGCTCACCGCGATGTGGCCCGCAGCACGGCCGCTTTCTGGCAGGCGCCGTCGCTGGTGGCGGGTTTGCAGTCGGTGCGGACCTTTGACCGGGAAGTGCTGGTGGCACCCCTAGTCGAGGCCAGCCAGGTCGAAACGGCGGGCACGCTGGCCGGCGCCGGTGACAAATCGCAGCAGCTGACGCGCTTGCTGCGCGACGCCTTGCACACCGTGCTGCTCAAGCTGCAGGCCGGTCAAGTCCTGCTGGCCACCGTGGGGTCCACCGCGCCCTTTGTGGGACTGCTGGGCACGGTATGGGGCATCTACCATGCGCTGATCGGGATTTCGGGTGCGGGCCAGATCAGCATCGACAAGATTGCCGGCCCGGTGGGCGAATCGCTGATCATGACCGCCGCGGGGCTGACCGTGGCCATTCCGGCGGTGCTGGGCTACAACGTGCTGGGCCGCTACATCGGGCGCATCGAAGCGGACCTGGAAGGGTTTGCCCGCGATCTGCGTGAACTACTCATTACGCAGTGACAAGCGTGGGGGCGATGTAACACCATGTCTTTTGGTCGTCTCGAACGCACACCGGGTCCGCAGCCCATGAGCGAAATCAATATGACGCCGCTGGTGGACGTCATGCTGGTTCTGGTGGTGATTTTCATCATTACAGCGCCCTTGCTGGTCAGCGCGGTCAAGGTAGACCTGCCCAAGGCAGATGGCGCCGCGGCGCTGGAAGCGCCCAAATTCATCGCCATCACCTTGGACCGCTCGGGGCAGGTGTATGTCGACGACCGGCCGCTGGACGCGCAAGCCGTGTCGGCTGCCTTGCGCCATGCTGCGGAGCGCCAACCCGATACTGAAGTTCGCCTGAGGGCAGACGCTGCCGTGCCCTACGGTCGCGTCGTGGAAGTCATGGGACAGGCCCACTTGGCCGGTTTGCACCGCATTGGATTCGTGGCAGACGCGACGGTGGCCGCGCACTGAGTCGCGCAGCGCCTAAAATCCCCTCAGGCTCTCCTACAGTCGGCGCTTAGTCGCCCCTCACCCATGCAAGACAAATACCAACACCTGGACATCGAAAAAGCGGCACAAGACCACTGGGCGCAACCGCTGTGGAATGGTCAGAACGCCTACCGTGTGACCGAAGATGCGCGTGATGCGCAAGGCCATCTGAAGAAGAAGTTCTACGCATGCTCCATGCTGCCCTACCCCAGCGGCAAGCTGCACATGGGCCATGTGCGCAACTACACCATCAATGACATGCTGGCGCGCTACCTGCGCATGAACGGCCACAACGTGCTGATGCCCATGGGCTGGGATGCCTTTGGCCTGCCGGCCGAAAATGCCGCGCTGAAGAATGGCGTGCCCCCTGCCAAATGGACCTACGAAAACATCGCCTACATGAAGGGCCAGATGCAAGCCATGGGCCTGGCCATCGACTGGAGTCGCGAGGTTGCAACCTGCGACCCTTCCTATTACAAATGGAACCAGTGGCTATTCCTGAAGATGTTGGAAAAAGGCATTGCCTACCGCAAGACCCAGGTCGTCAACTGGGACCCGGTGGACCAGACTGTGCTGGCCAATGAGCAGGTGATCGACGGCAAAGGCTGGCGCACCGGCGCGACTGTCGAAAAGCGCGAAATCCCCGGCTACTACCTGAAGATCACCGACTACGCGCAAGAACTGCTCGACCAGGTGCAAACCGGTCTGCCGGGCTGGCCCGAGCGCGTCAAGCTGATGCAGGAAAACTGGATTGGCAAGTCCAGCGGCGTGCGCTTTGCGTTCACGCACGATATCAAGGGCGCAGACGGCAAG
Source organism: Rhodoferax sp. (assembly GCA_030645355.1). Lineage (GTDB taxonomy): Bacteria > Pseudomonadota > Gammaproteobacteria > Burkholderiales > Burkholderiaceae_C > Allorhodoferax. The sequence continues at coordinate 12,230 of JAUSNJ010000148.1, forward strand.
CCGATTGACGGTGGCCGCATGTATGTTTTCACGACCCGTGCCGACACCATCATGGGCGTCACCTTTTGCGCGGTGGCCCCGGAGCATCCGCTGGCCGTGCATGCGGCGCGCACCAACCCCCGGCTGGCCGCCTTCATTGAAGAGTGCAAGGCCGGTGGTACCACCGAGGCCGAATTGGCCGTCAAGGAAAAGCTGGGAATGCCCACGGGCCTGAAGGTCATCCACCCCCTGACCAACGACCCGGTCGATGTCTGGGTCGGCAACTACGTGCTGATGGGCTATGGCGATGGCGCGGTCATGGGCGTGCCCGCGCACGACGAGCGCGACTTTGCGTTCGCCAAGAAATACGGCCTGCACATTGATGACGTGGTCCACATCGACGGTCTCACCTATGACCACGCACAGTGGCAGGACTGGTATGGCGACAAACAGCGTGGCGTCACCGTCAACTCGGATGTCTTCAGTGGTCTGTCCTGCGCCGATGCGGTGGATGCCGTGGCGGCGGCCCTGCAGCACAAGGGCCTGGGCGAGAAGAAGACCACGTGGCGCCTGCGCGACTGGGGTGTCAGCCGACAGCGCTACTGGGGCACGCCGATTCCCATCATCCATTGCGCTGAGCACGGCGCCGTGCCGGTGCCCGAGAAAGACCTGCCCGTGGTGTTGCCACAGGACTGTGTGCCCGACGGCTCTGGCAACCCGCTGCACAAGCACGAAGGCTTTCATGCCGGTGTGGTCTGCCCGGTATGCGGCCAGGCCGCGCGGCGCGAAACTGACACCATGGACACCTTCGTGGACAGTTCCTGGTATTTCATGCGCTATTGCGATCCCAGGAACGACGACGCCATGGTGGGTGCGGGCACGGCTTACTGGATGCGGGACCAGACGCACGCCAAGGGCGGTAGCGGCATGGACCAGTACATCGGCGGCATCGAGCACGCCATCCTGCACCTCCTGTACGCGCGCTTCTGGACCAAGGTCATGCGCGACCTGGGCCTGGTCACCGTGGATGAGCCCTTCACCAAGCTGCTCACGCAGGGCATGGTGCTGAACCACATCTACTCCCGCAAGGGCGAGAAAGGCGGCAAGGAGTATTTCTGGCCGGCGGACGTGGAGCACGTGTTCGATGAAGCGGGCAAGATCATTGGCGCCAGGCTGACCAAGGTCGTCGGTGATCTGCCGGTGGGCACGCCCATCGACTACGAGGGCGTGGGCACCATGTCCAAGTCCAAGAACAATGGCGTGGACCCGCAGGAGTTGATTGGCAAATACGGCGCTGACACGGCCCGTTTGTACACCATGTTCACTGCGCCGCCCGAGGCCACACTGGAGTGGAACGACGCGGCCGTGGAAGGCAGCTACCGATTCCTGCGCCGCGTCTGGAACTTTGGCGTCAAGTTGTCTGCTATGAATTTAGTAGCTGCTACTGCCGATTTGACGAGGGCTGGCGGCCTGAAATCCATGCAGTTCAGCAAGCCGGCCAAGGATTTGCGGCGCGAGATGCATGCAGTGCTCAAGCAGGTGGACTACGACTACCAGCGCATGCAGTACAACACCGTGGTCTCGGGTGCCATGAAGATGATCAACGCACTGGAAGACTTCAAGGCACTGGAATCGGATGGTGGTTTGGTTGCCGTATTGGAAGGCTTCTCGCTGTTGCTGCGCGTGCTGTACCCGGCCACACCCCACATCGCCCATGCGCTGTGGAGTGAGCTGGGCTATGCCAAGGCCAGTAGTGACCTGCTGGACGCACCGTGGCCGCAAGTGGACCCGTCGGCGCTGGAGCAGGATGAGATAGAACTCATGCTGCAAGTGAACGGCAGGTTGCGCGGTTCGGTGATGGTGCCAGCTGGCGCATCCAAGGAAACCATTGAGATCCTGACCCTGGCCAACGAGACCTTTGTGCAGTTCGCGGCGGGTGCGCCCGTCAAGCGCGTGATCATCGTACCTGGGCGACTGGTCAATGTGGTTATCTGAAGCTGGCCCGGTGATGCAGCGCCGCTCCGTACTGGGTGCCAGCCTGGCGGCGGCGGTCCTGGCGGGCTGTGGTTTCAAGCTGCGCAGCAGCCAGACCTTTGCCTTTCAAACGCTGGCGGTCACACCCGAGAAGAACGGGCTGGTGGCGGCCGACCTGATCCGCTACTTTGGCAATGCCATCGTGCCGATAGTTTCCGTGCGGGGCTCAGCACCGCCCGAGGTCATTGTCGACATCCTGCAGGAAGTGCGCGAGAAGAGCGTGGTGGGTGTCAACGCCTCGGGGCAAGTGCGGGAGTTCCAACTCAAGATCCGGCTGATGTTTCGCATGCGACTGCCCGACGGACGTGAACTGATTGCACCGACCGAAATTGCCCAGCAGCGCGATATCAGCTTCAACGAGTCGGCCGTGTTGGCCAAAGAGGCGGAGGAAGTGCTGCTGTTTCGCGATATGCAGAGCGATATCCTGCAGCAGCTGCTACGGCGTCTGGCGGCCATCAAGACGCTGGACCCGCTCTGAACATGGAGCTCGACCGCGTGGATCGCACACTGTTGGAATTACTCCAGCAGGATGGCCGCATGAGCGCACAGGCCCTCTCCGAGCGGGTCAACTTGTCGGCGCGCGCCACGCTGAACCGGGTGCACCGGCTGGAGGCCGAAGGGCTTATCCAGGGCTATCGGGCCATGCTGCATCGCTCGGCGCTGGGAGAGCATGTGGCTGTATTTGCTGAAGTGGCGCTCAAAGACCAGCGCCAAACCACCGTGAAACGGTTTGAGCAGGCCATGGTCGCTTGCCCGGAAGTGGTTGCGTGCTACCTGGTAAGCGGGCGCTACGACTATCTGGTGCGCCTTTCGTGCCGTGACCTGGCCCACTACCGGGACTTGACCAGCGCATGGCTGGACGACGTGGCGCTATGCATTGACAAGGTGGTCACCAGCACCGAACTGCAGACCATCAAGGAGTTTGCCGGTTTCCCGCTCACGGTGCGCGCGCCAGTCTGAACCGGTTTATCCGCGAACGATTCGCTTGGGTGGGCGATCCGTACCGCTGTCGCTGCCGGGTTTGTCGGTGTACAGGTAGGCAGAAATTGCGTCGGTCAGCTTTTCGGCCTGTGCCACCTGGTTGTCTCCACTGACCATTAGGCTGGTTACCAGCGCCTCGATCACCATCAGCGCTGCTGTGTAGCTGCTCGATAACACCGGGTGCGTGGCTGGTGCAACCAGCACATCGTGGGACCAGTGCACCAGCGGAGAGGCCATGGAGTCGGTGAGCGCGATGACATGGGCACAGCGGTCGCGCGCGTAGCGGGTCAGCATGACCGCGTCGCTGGCGTAGCGTGGGAAGGATATGGAGATCAGCAAATCCTTGGGACCAATATTCATCAACCGTCCGGCGGCCACCTCGGTTCCACCAAATTCAACCACGTTGATGGCCTGGCGGCAGAAAGGCTGCAGGTCAAGTGCCAACATGGCTGACAAATGCGCGCTGATGCCAAAGCCCAGCGTGTACACGGTGTCAGCCGCCAGAATCTTGTGGGCAATGGCAATCAACATCAACGGGTTGAGCCCGGATGCAGCCGCCTGAAAATTGCTGACGCTGGCCTCCAGGCTCTCCGCGATGATGGGGTTGCTGCTGCTGGCGGTTTCCCCCTTGCGCTGCAGGGCATTGCGCAACTTGTCGACAGGCTGAAACACCGGTTGCAGCGCGTGTTGCAACTCATCGGCCATACCGCTGCGCAAGGCCGCAAAACCATTGAATCCCAACGTGCGGGCAAAACGGCTGAGTGTGGCGGTTGACGTTTGGGTGTTGGCGGCAAGTTCTTCGATGCCCCAGGCGGTTGCGCGCACCGGGTTGCGCAACAAGAAGTCGGCGATGGCGACGTTGGTCCCCCGCCCCTCGGTCAATACCGCACGCAGCTTGAAACCCAGTGGCGATTGCGCGAATGCAGTATCGATGGCTGGATTGGAATGAGGAGGAATTACAGGGGCTGAGTCAGTGGTCATGGAAAGGCAGTCTAGCAATGATTGCGGGAAGCAACCGTCATTGCGGCAGCTTGGAGGGCACCGCCGACACCATGCAGGAACCCTCGCAGGGGGCAAACCGGACCAGCAAGCCAGTGTACGAGGCCCTTGCCACACCTTTGTCTTCTGGTGCTGTGGCGCCTCGAAATTCTGTGCGGCTGTCCCGTGACAGAGTTGCACTGTAATAGGGCTCTGTTTGCCTGCTGCGCGGATCGGTGCTGTTTTGCGTGCTGCCAAGGCCTCGCAGTGCACCCGTGTGTGCCATGGTCGTGGCGAGATTCAGGAAGTTGGATGCTCCATAGTCGAGTACGCGGTCCTGCGTGACCAGGGGCCGCGTGTCGGACGGCGGCAGTAGGGGAACGCTGGTTGACAGGTTGATCACCAAGTCACCCGCAGAAGTGATGCTGGCACGATCGCCAGGCAGCAAGTAGTGGGTCCGCACGCCCACGATGGAGAAGCCGCGGTGCGGGTCGGTGGCAGCGGTGGCTGCGCGGATGTCCGCAATGAACACCCCACCCGCACCGAGCACTGAAAAGTGCGTGGTGCCCTCTGCATCCTCCTGGCTCACCAGCAGAGCCGTGTTTTCATCGACTCCAAATCCATAGTCCATGGCGCCTTCGTGTGTGGCACGGACCAGACGTGCCTCGCGGGCGCGCTTGGAGAAGTGGGAGTCAAGCACCCCAAAGCGGAAGACCCCCAAGCCCCCGTGTGGGTAGAGCGCTGGGGCATAGGTGGTGGTTTGCTCCGACTGCCCCAGCTCCGGCGCGTCCCCTGCGGGCCCTCGCCCCAGTTTGAAGCCACTGCGCAACACGTCATAAGAATCGCCTCCGCCGATCATGGGCACGGGTTTGCCGCGCCACAGCCCTCCACCCTGGATGTGGTTGCCGGCACTGGTGCCCGCCACGACCAATTTGCCCTGTGCATGGCGCTGTTGCAGGATCGTGAACTGGGCACTGGGTAGCGTGTAGTTGCCCGCAGCGTCTTTGCCAACCAGGCTTTCCAGGTGGCGGGCCTGGTTGCCGCCAGAGAAATAGATGCCACTCAACTGGTTCAAAGTGACGTTGAGCAGCTGGCCGTGGTTGGCGCAGAACGCTAGCTGCTGTTGTGCCAGATCAGGAAACACCAGATCGGCGTGGTAGATGACCTGCTGAGGGTTGGTGTTGGAATAGCTGTCGTAGTAATAGCGCAAGTTGCCGCAGTCATTAGCGTCCAGCGCCTGGCGAAAGCCACCCTCCAGCGGTAGATACACCACCTCGGCGCCGGCTGATTGCAGTGCAAAGACATTGATGTCGCGGTCAACAAATGGGTGGGGTGCGGCCGATGCGGTCACCACGCCTATGAGTGGGGTCTTGCCACCGTTCACAGCCCGCGCGGCAGCGACAAACTCGGTCGAAATGGCCACACTCGCGCGGTTCGACGAAAACCGGATCGAGCGCGCCTGTACTTTTCGCGTAGGCCGTGGACCCCGTTCAACCAGCGCAGAGCGCAGGAGGGCGCCTTCGGCAAGTGTCATTTGGGTCAGGGGTGACTGCGTGGGGTTTTGAAGCATCCGGTCCACGGCGTCCCAGGCCAGGCCTTGCTGCGCACCAGACTCCTGCAGGACACGGGCTAGTTGTGACAACACGATCGCTTTGCGTGACGCGTCGAACAGTGCCGCGGGCATCTGGCGCAATGCATCAAGGCTGGCCGTTGTCAGTGCATAGCGGAACGTGGGCGCAGGGTAGTCGGCTTCAAAATTGATGTCGTTGCGTGTGAGGCCTATGAACGCCGGGTCTTGCGCCAGGATGGTGTCCCAATCGGCGGTGCAGTCCCGGCTTTGCCCTGCGCCGCTAAAGCTGGAGCAACGCCGCTCCGCACCGCCGATGACCAAGTTGGACAGGAGCCGGGCGGGATTGGCATGCGCGCTATGGCCTGCGGCCAGCGCCAAGATGCCATAGGTTGCGAATTGGCATAGCCAGTTCGGGTTTGACCGTGGGAAGAGGGGCATTCGGAGCGTTCGGCGTGTGCAGAGAATGGGTCGGCATGTTGAAAATGAAAATTTTCAATTCGCCAATATCTGTAAGCAAGTTTCAAAGAAAACAGCGAAAACGGGATTATTGACGAAATTGTTGCGGCTAGCGTGCAGGGTTTGTCCCTATATTTTCATATAGACACAATATGAAAATAATCGTACATTGCGCTTTCCTAGTTCGGAACGGTTTCTTTTTTTTCCCTTTTTGGAGTCTCCATGTCTCGCAAACTGACCCTTGCGCTCGCAGTCATCGCCGGATTCGGGCTGACTTCGCTCGCACAGGCCCAAGCCCCCGGCTGGGCCAAAATCCGCATCGGTGTAGAGGCCAACTATCCTCCATTTTCCCAAATGGGGACCGATGGCAAGTTCTCTGGTTTTGATATCGACATTGCCAATGCCATTTGCGCTACCTTGAAGGCTGAGTGCACCCTGGTCTCGCAGGAATGGGATGGCATGATGCCGGCCCTCAACGCCCGCAAGTTCGACATGATCGTGGCCTCGATGACGATCTCCGAAGAGCGCCTCAAGGTGGCGGACTTCAGCGACTCCTACTACGACATCCCGTCCACCTTTGTTGCCAAGACGGGTGCGTTCAAAGATATCAGCCCGGTAGCGTTGAAGGGCAAGACCATCATCGTCACCCGCAACACACCGCGCGCCAGGTACGTTGCAGACAACTACAAGGAAAGCCAGGTCCTGCAGGTCGCCAAGGAGGCAGACGTCACGATGGAGCTGGCCGCAGCGCGGGGCGACTTAGCCTTTGGCTCATCACTGGCCGCGACCAGTGCATTTTTGAAATCGCCCGAAGGCAAAACCTTCAGCAAGGTGGGCCCGCCCATCAACCCCAGCGGAAACAAAGCCGGCGGCACCGGGATTGCCATGCGCAAGGGCGAAGAGACGCTGCGCACCAAAGTCAATGCAGCGCTGAAAACCATAACTGCCAACGGTGTCTACAAGAGCATCAACGACAAGTACTTCGACGTCAACATCCGCGGCGAATAGGCCGCAATCCCAGCCTCAATACCAAACCATCAATCCAAGGCCCCCATGAAAAACACATCCATCCAAAGCAGCGTCAAAGGCGTCTTTGTGTTGCGTCCTAGCGCACACGCAGCTGCGTTGATGCTGGCAGTATTCGCCAGCCAGAGCGCATTGGCCCAATCCAGTGACGCAAGCAGACTCGAGCGCGTCGAAGTGACCGGCACCTCCATCAAACGGGTAGACGCCGAGACGGCGCTGCCAGTTCAGATCATCAGGCGAGAGGACATCGATAAAAGCGGCGCCTCGACCGCGGCGGAGATTCTCAAATCCATCAGCGCCAACACGGCACCTCTTACGGACGGCGCCAGCATCACCGACGGTACATCGGGCCAACGCGGCTTCAATGGCGCCAACCTGCGCGGCCTGGGTGTGTCGTCCACACTGGTCCTGCTCAACGGCAGGCGCTTGGCCAACTTTGCAACCCCGGGTGACAACGCTGGGGTCGACCTGAACAACATCCCCGCCGGCGCGATTCAGCGCGTGGAAGTGCTGAAGGACGGCGCATCTGCCATCTACGGCACCGATGCCATTGGAGGAGTCATCAACTTCATCACCCGCAAGGACTACCAGGGAATCGACGCCAGTACCTCGATTGCCAACACCCAGGAAGGCGGCGCTGGCAAAAAAACGCTCAGCCTGAGCGGCGGCTATGGCGATCTGGCCAAGAACGGCTTCAACGTCATGGGCGTTCTGGATCTGCAAAAACTCGATGCGCTGCGTTCTAGTCAGCGCCAGTTCATCCAGGATCGGCCTTTGGCCGACCTGCTGCCAGCACTGATGTCCAGCAAGCCCTATCCCGCCAACATGCGAATCCGTTCGGCGGATCAATGGGCCGCCATGCAAAAGGCAGGTTTATTGCCGGCCACGGCACCCTATGTGCGCAGCACATTGGTCAATCCCTCTGCACCAAATTGCAACGCGCCTGCCAGCGTTTTTGCTCCCAACAGCTACGGCGGAAAATACGGTTGCAGCTACGACTACATGCGGGATACCGAGATATACCCTGAGTCCACCAAGAACAGCTTCCTGGGCCGTGCGACGGTGCAGGCGGCACAAGATCACCAGTTGTTTGCCGAGGTCATGAGCAGTCGGGCCAATAGCACCTACCGATTGAGTCCCAACCCGCAGAACATCAGCTCCTTTCCCGTTGCCAACCTGCCAAGCGCTTACCGTACCGCCTTGACCGGCTCTGGTTTGCCCAGCACAGTCAACCGCATCCAGTTGCGCATGACCGAAGCGGGTAACCGCACCAATGAAGTGACCAGTACCGGGCAGCGCATGGTGGTTGGTGCCAACGGCATCGTCGCAGGCTGGGACTACGACGTCGCCGTGTCGCGCGCAGAAAATCGCGCGGTTGACAAGTATGTCGACGGCTACGTGTTCTTCGACAAATATGAGGCCGCTGTTTTGAACGGCACGATTAACGCGTTTGGCCCCTCCGGACAGGCCGGTCTGGATCTGATCCGCAGTATCAAGGTCAACGATGAGGCCCGCTCCTCCAAGGGCGTTACCACCAGCCTGGATGGCAAGATATCGAAGGCGCTGATGCCGCTCGATGGCGGTGATCTCGCGCTGGCCATTGGTGCCGAATTGCGCAACGAAAATGCCACATTTACGCCTTCTGCGCTGCTGTTGTCCAACAACATCGGAGGAGACCGTGACACCGGATTGCTGGCCGGCTCCAGTACGGCCTTGAAGGCGACTGACGACAGCCGCCAGATCAGCTCCGTGTTTGCCGAAGTCAACGCGCCAGTGACCAAGCAACTGGAATTGCAGTTTGCACTGCGCTCAGACAACTACAACGACGCCGGCAGCAGCACTAATCCAAAATTCGGCGTGCGCTGGCAACCGCAGAAGGACCTACTGGTGCGTGGATCGGCAGGTACGGGTTTTCGTGCCCCCTCGCTCAATGATCTGAAAGGGCCGACCACCTTCGGTTCAGCATCGAGCTTCCTGACCGACCCGGATTGTGTGAAGAGCGGTGGCAGCATCGACAGCTGCACCGACCAGTGGCCCGTGGAGCGCCGCTCCAACCCCAACCTCAAGCCGGAGAAGTCGCAACAGTTCTCGCTGGGCTTTGTGATGGAGGCCAGCAAGAACTTCAACTTCAGTGTGGACTACTGGAACATCCGCAAGACGGACGTCATCAGTACTCTGGGTGAGCAGATAATCGTCGGCAACACCGCCGCCTACAACGGCAGCTACATCCAGCGTGATGCGGACGGCTTTATCACCAACATCATTCTGAAGAAGGAAAATCAGGGCGCGCTGGACACCTCGGGGCTGGACTTTGGGGCGGACTATCTTGGTGCAGCCACCGACATGGGACGTTTCAGCGTCGGCATGAGCGGCACGCTGGTGCTCAATTACGACCGTCAGTTCGGACCCAAGGAGCCGACACGCAGCAACCTGGGCCTGTTCCTGAATGACCAGGTGATCCAGAAATGGCGCCACCGCATCAGCTTTGGCTGGGACATGGGGGCGTATAGCCTGACGTTGGCCAACCAGTACTCGTCGAGCTACACCGATCAGAACACTACCTATGACCCGACCACCAACAAACTGTTGGCGTCGCGTGATGTGGATGCCTATTCGCTGTGGGACCTGACAGGCAGCTACGCTATCACCAAGGCGCTCAAGGTACGTGCTGGGGTGCTGAACCTGCTCAATACGGCGCCACCGTTCTCCAACCAGGCCTACTACTTTCTGGCAGGCTATGACCCAACCTACACCGACCCCCGCGGCCGCAGTGCGTTTGTCAGTGTGAACTACGCGTTCAAATAGAACCAACTTGGGTCCCTGCTGACAAGCTGTTGGCAAAACGTGCTACTAGCCTTCGTGTTAATTGGGCTAGTAGCTCTCATTTTCATAGCATTTGGGTTTCACTGTGCTCTACGGATATTTGCCAGCCATTCTTGAAGGGCTGGGCCTGACGCTGCGCGTCTCGGCCCTTTCCCTGGCGATCGCCTGTGTATTCGGGCTGGTCGGTGCGGCCGCCAAATTGTCTGGCTCGCGTGCGGCCCGTTGGAGTGCAGAGGTTTACACCACCTTGATTCGGGGCATGCCCGAACTGGTGCTGATGCTGCTGATCTTTTACGGCGGCCAGATCGGCATCAACAAGCTGGCTGAGGTGCAAGGCTGGGACTATATCGATGTGCCACCCTTTCTGGCTGGTGTCCTGACGATCGGCTTCATCTTCGGCGCTTACCTGACCGAAACGTTCCGTGGCGCCATCCTGGCCGTGCCCAAAGGGCAAGCCGAGGCAGCACTGGCCTTTGCTATGCCGCGCCGGCTGGTGTGGTGGCGCATCGTGTTGCCACAAATGGTGCGCCATGCCATTCCCGGGTTTGCCAACAACTGGCTGATCATGATCAAGGCCTCGGCTCTGGTGTCCATCATCGGGCTGGACGACATGGTGCATCGGGCCGGGCTGGCTGCAGCATCCACCCGCGCACCGTTTACTTTCTATGTGGCTGTGGCGCTGATCTACCTGACGTTGACCAGCGTCTCCATTTTTGCCCTGTCCCGCCTGGAAGTGCGTTTCAGCCTGGGCGTGAAGAAAGTGCAGTTCTAACGTGCAGTGGCAACTCATTCTTGACAGCCTGCCACTCTACGTGGAGGGCATTCGCACCACATTGGTTCTGCTGGTCGTTAGCCTGCTGAGTTCTTTCGTGCTGGCGGTTCCACTGGCCGTGGCGCGCGTATCGGCCAACCTCTGGATTTCCAAGTCGGTCTGGTTGTACACCTATGTCCTGCGCGGCACGCCGCTGCTGGTGCAGTTGTTCATCCTGTACCACGGCCTGGCCCAGTTTGAAGCGGTGCGCGAGAGTGTCGCCTGGGTGCTGCTGAAGAACGCGTGGTTTTGCGCCTGGCTGGCGTTCACGCTCAACTCCACCGCCTACACCACCGAGATCTTTGCCGGGGCCCTCAAAGCCACCAACCACGGCGAAATAGAAGCCGCACGCAGCTACGGACTCAGCGGTTTCACGCTGTACCGGCGCATCTTGCTGCCCAGTGCGCTGCGCCGTGCCTTGCCGCAGTACAGCAACGAAGTCGTGGGTCTGATGCACGCGACGGCGATTGCTAGCACTGTGACGCTGGTCGACATCACTCGCGTGGCGCGCGACGTGTATGCCAACAACCTGCTAGTGACTGAATCATTCGGTGTGGCGGCGGCCATCTACTTTGTTTTGACTTTCACCTTGGTAGGCATCTTCAAGTTGCTGGAACGACGCTTCCTGCGTCACCTCCATCCCCAGCAAACGCAGAGCAAACCTCAGATAACCACAAAGCCTTTGGCGACTCCCCATGCAAATCCAAATTATTGATCTCCTGAGCGGCTCTCCGGGCACCAGGCAATCGCTACAAGTCCTGCGCTTCGGCACCCCCGGTGCCCGGCCCAAGGTCTATATCCAGAGCGCACTGCATGCCGATGAGGTGCCAGCCATCCTGGTAGCCCACCAATTGGCGCAATTGCTGGAACAGGCGCAGGCCGATGGCACCGTATGCGGTGAAGTGGTGCTGGTGCCGTTCGCTAACCCGATTGGTCTGGGTCAGCACCTGTTTGGTCAGCACCAGGGGCGTTTTGATGTACGCGATGGGGGCAACTTCAACCGTGGTTACCCCGAGCTTGCAGCCAAGGTGGTTGAGGTGGTAAGCCCCCAGCTTTCACAAGATGTTGAACGTAACACGCGCAGCATTCGTGCGGCCATGCTGGCGGCGGTTGAAAGCCAGATCGCGGCGACCCCGACGCAGGACCTGAAGAAGCAGCTGTTGAAACTGGCCGTGGACGCCGACGTGGTGCTGGACCTGCACTGCGACACCGACGCGGTGATGCACCTGTACGCGCTGACGCCACAGTCCGCCACAGCGGAGCAACTCGGCGCGGCACTGGGAGCGCGGGCCGTCTTGCTGGCCACCGAGTCGGGCGACTCGCCCTTCGATGAAGCATGCACCCGACCCTGGTTCGACCTGCAGAAGATGCTGCCCGGGTTTCCCATCGCCCTGGCGTGCTTTGGTGCCACGGTTGAACTGCGCGGCGAATCTGATACCAACCATGCACTGGCTGAGCAGGACGCCCAGGGCATCTGCGCGTTCTTGGCGCAACAAGGAGTCATCTCCGGTGCCCCGGACTCGCCGCGAGGCGCGCAGTGCGTGCCTACTCCGTTGTCTGGCTCCGAGCCGATCACTGCACCCCACGCCGGCGTGGTGGTGTTCCACCGCAACCCCGGTGAGCGCGTGGTGGGTGGCGATGTGATCGCCGATGTGGTGGATGCCCTGACCGGCAATGTGACGCAACTGCGCTGCAAGTCAGACGGGCTGTTGTATGCCCGCTGCGGCTCCCGCTGGGCCGTTCCTGGCAAACGCCTGGCCAAGATTGCCGGCACCTCATTGGCCCGCACCGGCAAGCTGCTGAGCCCGTGAGCGGCAGCAACCCACTACGAAAGACAGTCACATGGCTCCCACCACCATCCTGCAAGGATTGGATATTTGCAAACGCTTCGGCACGAATGAAGTGCTCAAGGGCGTGAGCGTTACCGCGCAAAAGGGCGACGTCATCTCCATGATCGGTTCCAGTGGCTCCGGAAAGAGCACATTCTTGCGTTGCCTGAATCTGCTGGAGCAACCCAATGCCGGGCGCATTGTGCTCGATGGCGACGAACTGAATCTGGTGCCCGACAAGCTCGGAACCCTGAAGGTCAGCAGTCAGGCCCAACTGCAGCGCCTGCGCTCGGAGGTGTCCATGGTGTTTCAGCATTTCAATTTGTGGGCACACATGACTGCGCTGGAGAATGTCATCGAGGCGCCCATCCACGCCTTAGGTCTGAGCAAGGCCGAGGCAATCGAGCGCGCCAACGCCTATCTGCAGCGTGTGGGTGTCTACCACCGCAAGGACGCGTTTCCGGCCCATCTTTCGGGCGGTGAGCAACAGCGGGTTGCCATTGCCAGGGCCTTGGCGATGGAGCCCAAGGTCATGCTGTTTGATGAGCCGACCTCGGCGCTGGACCCCGAGCTGGTGGGCGAGGTGTTACGCGTGATGCGCACGGTGGCTGAAGAGGGCCGCACCATGATTGTGGTGACCCATGAAATGGGTTTCGCGCGCGAGGTCAGCAACAAGGTGGTGTTTCTGCACAAGGGTCAAATCGAGGAGCAGGGTGAACCCAACGAGGTGTTGCTGCGTCCGCGCAGCGAGCGGCTCAGGGCATTCTTGTCGAACAGTCTGAAATAGCGCCGTGATGGCGCGCATGGACAGAGGAGGGAGGGGAGGAGGCAAACTAAAAGACCCGGCACGAGGGCCGGGTCTTTTAGTTCAGCCGTGGGTGCGCGGCGTGTTGGCTGGCCCGTTGCGGGCCACGCTTTAGCGAGTCTTCTTGGCTTTGGACGCGGGCGCGACCGAAGCTGCCATCGATGCGCTCTTTTCCATAGCGGTGTCCAGAGCGCTCTCTGCGGTTGACGCAGCAGCCTTCAGATTCTTGGCAACGGCCGAGAATGCTTCAGGCGCAGGATGCGCTTTTTCAATGGCATCGACGGTGCTGTGGAATTGACCGAAGCTCAGAGCGGTCGCGTCTTTCAGGTTTTTGGCAAACATCGCGGCGCCAGCTTCGGCAGATGCCTTCATGATTTCAAAGGCAGCCTGTGGGTCCTTGATGCCCTTGATGGCTTCCACGGTCTCGGTCAGCGCGGCTTGCGCTTCACGTGCCTGGTTCTGCGCCAGATCGGCCCACGCCTTCAAGTTGTCCTGTGCGGGCTTGATTGCATCCTGCATAGCTGCAGGCGTGAACTTGGGAGCCGACTCGGCCATTGTTTTAGCCATAGCTTCGAAGGGAGTGTTCTTGAACATGGTGGATCCTTTAAGAAATGTTGCAGTGCAGCAATTATGACCCAAATTTCGTTTCTGTGCCAGTTTTTTGCGCACCCTTTGAGGGTTTAGTAATGCCTCTCCACTGAAAGCCATTGCGGTTCAAGGAACATTCTGCCCCTGCTTCCGATTCGGAATTTAACGCCGGAAAAGCAGGCGGTATCCGCTGAAACGACAAGCAACAACGGCGACTCCCGTGACAGGTAAAAACCTAAACTTCTTGCACGCAAGGGGAGTGGAAATCGCGACTGCGATTTCCGATGCTGACCTCTCCAGGCCCTAGTCCAAAACGCTTGAGGAGACTTCAATATGACGCGCTACATTGACATAGCAGACATGCAGCACCTGGTAATGCACCACGGTGCGGCGCGCATGATGGCCGAGATGGCCGACTGCATTCGGGAAGACTTTTTGCGCTGGGACGACTTCGACAAATCACCCCGCGCCGCGAATCACTCAGTCAACGGCGTCATTGAACTGATGCCAGTTTCGGACGATGCCTTGTATGCCTTCAAGTACGTCAATGGTCACCCCAGGAACCCATTGCAGGGCCTCACGACCGTCATGGCATTTGGCGTGCTGGCCGATGTGGCGACCGGCTTCCCAACGCTGCTCAGCGAACTGACCATCACCACGGCTATGCGCACAGCGGCCACGTCGGTCGTAGCGGCCAAGGCATTGGCACGATCCGACAGCAAGAGCATGGCGCTCATTGGAAACGGATCGCAAAGCGAGTTTCAGGCCATCGCCTTCATGACCCAACTCGGCATCCGGGAGTTACGGGTGTTTGATGTGGACGGCGCAGCCACCGACAAGCTCGTCGGCAACCTGGCACCCTTTAACAAATCTGGTGAGTTGAAGATCGTGCGCGCAGCGTCGATTCGGGAAGCGGTGCGGGGCGCCGATATCGTGACCACCGTCACCGCTGACAAAACCAATGCGACGATTCTGACCGACGATCTCGTTGAGTCTGGAATGCACCTGAACGCCGTGGGCGGTGACTGCCCTGGCAAGACAGAACTGCAACCCAGCATCCTGCTGCGCTCCAAGGTGTTCGTGGAGTATGAGCCACAGACCCGGGTAGAGGGCGAGTTGCAGCAGATGGCGGCGGACTTCCAGACCCACGCATTGTGGCAAGTGTTGGCGGGCACCGCCGCGGGCCGCGATGACGCTGCCCAGGTGACGCTGTTTGACTCCGTCGGGTTTGCGCTGGAGGACCTTTCGGCTCTGCGTTACATCCACCAACTGTCGCAGAAGCTCGGCATCGGCAGCACCGTCGATCTGGTGCCCACGCTTCGCGATCCCAAAGATTTGTTTGGCTGCGCCACGGCGGCGCGCCTCCCCCTGCGCAAAGCAGCATGACATCCAAGGTATTGCACTTGATCGGTGCCGAAGTGGGCGAGGGCGCCAGCGATGGCGGTTGCAAGTGGGGAGCGCAGGCGCTACGGGAGCGCGGCGTGGTTCAAGCCTTGGCGACAACGGGCCGGGTGATCACCTGGGGCGATAGCGTCACGGCGCAGCCCCAGCACGCCAGCAGTCGGCTGGATGCCATTGAAGCCTTTTCGCGCCAGCTGGCCATGTCGGTTGAGCGGGCGTTGCGCCAGGGCCACCAGCCCTTGGTGGTGGGTGGCGACCACTCCTGTGCTGCAGGAACCTGGAGTGCTGTTGCCCAGTTCTTGCGACCTGAGGGTGCATTGGGCCTGATCTGGATCGACGCCCACCTGGACGCACACACACCGCAGACGTCGGACAGCCAGGCTCCCCACGGTATGCCGCTGGCGGCACTCCTGGGTCATGGCTCTGAAGGTATGGCGGGTCTGTATGGCTGGCGCGGCAAGCTCTTGCCGGCCCATGTCGTGGTGATTGGTGCGCGCAGCTACGAGCCCGCCGAAGCCGAGTTGCTGGCGGCACTCGATGTGCGCGTGATGACCATGGAGGAAGTGCTGGACCGCAGCTTTGCTGCTTGCTTTGCAGAGGCGCGCGCAATTGTCAAACGCAATACGGCGGGCTGGGGACTCACGCTGGATCTGGATGGCCTGGACCCGCTGGATGCTCCCGGCACCGGCACACCGGTGGAGACCGGTATCCGCCTGGCCGATGCAGTCCATGTCTTAGCGGGAAGTGGACACGACGCCGACTTCGTGGCCATGGAACTGGCCGAGTACAACCCGCTGCGCGACTTTGGCGGACGCACGGCGCAGGCTGCGATGCAATTGGTGTGCGCCGCGCTGGCTCCTGACTTGCGGGAACTCGCGCTGGCTGCATAGAGCAGGGCAAGCAGGGCAGGCGCGCCCGGCCCGCACGTTTGGGGCCACGCTAAACTTGCCTCATGCAACTTGCGGCCAACCAACTCGGGAACCACCTCGCGCGGGGACTCAAAAGCCTGTACACGCTGCACGGCGACGAACCCTTGTTGCAGCAAGAGGCGCTGGACGCCATCCGGGCCGCGGCCCGCCAGCAGGGTTTTACCGAGCGCACCGCGCACACCGTGGCCGGGGCCCACTTTGACTGGAGCGAGGTGCTGGCGGCGGGCGGCTCGCTGAGCCTGTTTGCCGACAAACAAATCGTCGAAGTGCGCATTCCCTCCGGCAAACCTGGGAAGGACGGCAGCGTCGCGCTGCAGCAACTGGCCGAGATTGCCCAAGACAACGATTCCACGCTGACCATCGTCATGCTGCCGCGCCTGGACAAGATGACCAAGTCCAGCGCCTGGTTTGCCGCGCTTGAGAGTTTTGGTGTGACCCTGGAGGTACAGCCGGTTGAACGCAACGCGTTGCCGCAGTGGATTGCGCAACGCCTGTCGGTACAAGGGCAGCGCGTGGCGCCGGGCGAAGAGGGCCAGCGCACGCTGCAGTTCTTTGCCGACCGGGTGGAGGGCAATCTGCTGGCGGCCCACCAGGAGATCCAGAAGCTGGGCCTGCTGTTTCCGGTGGACGGCGCGGGTGGCGGCGTGTTGACGTTTGACGAGGTTGAAAGCGCGGTGATGAACGTGGCTCGGTATGACGTGTTCAAGCTCAGCGAAGCGGTGCTGGCCGGCCAGGCGCTGCGCGTGCAGCGCATGCTGGATGGCCTGCAGGCCGAGGGCGAGGCCGAAGTGCTGGTGCACTACACGCTGAGCGAAGACATCCGTGCTCTTAAGCGCGTCAAGGATGCGATGGCCCTGGGGCGTCCGTTGCCCATGGCCCTGCGCGAACAGCGTGTCTGGGGTGCCAAGGAGCGCCTGTTCGAGCGCGTGCTGCCGCGCCTTTCGGTGACCACGCTGGCTGAGTTGTTGCAGTCGGCCCATGTGGTCGACGGCATTATCAAAGGCCTGAAGCAGCCCGACTGGCCGCACAGCGGCTGGCAGGCATTGCACAGGTTGGCGTTGCAGCTGTGCGGGTTGTGCGCGCAGGCTCCGGCTGGGCGGTCTGTTCGCTAGCGGGTCTCTGGCATAGGCCTCGCGAAAGACGAGCGATGCATAAGCCCCACGGAACTTTCAATCTGCCAAAATCCCCCCATGAACGCGACTTCCACCCCCGACTACGCCCTGGCTCTGGGTTCCAAGGCAAAAGTGGCATCAGCCCTCATGGCTGCTGCGCCGTCAGCTACCAAAAACATAGCACTTCGCAAACTGGCGGCACTGCTGCGCGAGAACACGCAGGCGCTGCAGATCGACAACGCCAGGGATATTGACCGTGCCACGGCCGCGGGGTTGGCCGCGCCGATGGTAGACCGGCTCAAGCTCACGCCCAAAGTGCTGGAAACCTGTGCCCAAGGTTGCGAGCAACTGGCGGCGATGGCCGATGTGATAGGCGAGATCATCGGCATGAAGCAGCAGCCCAGCGGCATCCGTGTGGGGCAGATGCGTGTACCCATTGGCGTGTTCGGCATGATTTTCGAGAGCCGCCCCAACGTGACGATTGAGGCGGCCAGCCTGTCCATCAAGAGCGGCAACGCCTGCATTCTGCGCGGCGGATCCGAGGCGATTGAATCCAACAAGGCGCTGGCCAAACTGGTGCAACAGGCGCTGACCGAGAGTGGGCTTCCAGCCGATGCCGTGCAACTGGTTCAGACCACGGACCGCGCGGTCGTCGGGCAACTGATCACCATGCCGCAGTACGTGGACGTCATCATCCCGCGTGGTGGCAAGGGGTTGATCGAGCGCATCAGCCGTGACGCCAAGGTGCCGGTCATCAAGCACCTCGACGGCAACTGCCATGTCTATGTGGACGACCCCTGCGACCTGGCCATGGCCGTCAAGGTGGCCGACAACGCCAAGACCAGCAAATACAGCCCCTGCAACGCAGCCGAGAGCCTGCTGGTGGCGCGCGGTGTGGCCGCTACGTTTTTGCCGCTGATCGGCGCCGTTTACGCGGCCAAGGGCGTGGAGATGCGCTGTGATGCCGAGGCGCTGCAAATTCTTAAGCGAAATGAGCCGCTAGCCCTCGTGGAATCAGCAAGTACTGCTATTAAATCAGGAGTAACGGCGAGTCTGGTCGCTGCGCAAGAGAGCGACTGGTACGAGGAGTATCTGGCGCCCATCATCAGCATCAAGGTGGTTGACGGGCTGGACGCGGCGATTGCCCACATCAACCAGTACAGCAGCCACCACACCGACGCCATCCTGACCCGCGACCATATGCACGCCCAGCGCTTCCTGCGCGAGGTGGATTCGGCCAGTGTCATGGTCAACACCAGCACCCGCTTTGCCGATGGCTTTGAGTACGGGCTGGGGGCGGAGATTGGCATCAGCACCGACAAATTCCATGCCCGCGGCCCGGTGGGTATCGAGGGCCTGACCTCGCTGAAATACGTGGTGCTGGGTGACGGAGAAGTGCGCGTCTGACGCCGGGGGCCGCAAAATTGCGATGTGGTCTTGTAACGGGCAATTTGACCCCCACGTCCTAGAATTGCCCTTTCCCTTCACTTCCTTCAAGTAGGCCGCATGGTTCCCCATCTCGTTACCGCCCTGACTGGCCCCATCAATGAACTGGAACAGCGCATACTGGATTCCATGCCCGCCATCGAGCGCTGGTTCCGGCTGGAGTGGATGGAGCATACGCCGCCTTTTTACAGCTCGGTCGATGTGCGCAATGCCGGATACAAGCTGGCTCCGGTAGACACCAACCTGTTCCCCAACGGCTGGAACATCCTGACGCCGGCCATGCTGCCGCTGGCCGTGCAGGCGGCCATGGCATCGATCGAAAAGATCTGCCCCGAGGCACGCAACCTGTTGATCGTGCCCGAGAACCATGCCCACAGCACTTTTTACCTGAGCAATCTGGCGCAACTGCGCCGCGTGTTCCACATGGCTGGCCTGAATGTGCGCATTGGCTCCATCAGCCCGGACGTCAAGAAGAGCGTCACCATCGCCCTGCCCGACGGGGAATCCATCACGCTGGAGCCGGTGGTGCGCAACAAGGGGCGCATTGGCGTCAAGGACTTTGACCCCTGCACGATTCTGCTCAACAACGACCTGAGCGCCGGTGTGCCGGGCATCCTGGAAGACTTGCATGAGCAGTACCTGCTACCGCCCTTGCAGGCGGGTTGGGCTACGCGCCGCAAGAGCGTGCATTTCAAGTGCTTTGAGGAAGTCTCCAAGCGCTTTGGCAAGCTCATCGGCGTGGACCATTGGCTGATCAACCCCCTGTTTGACAAGTGCGCCCAGGTGGATTTTTCAACCGAGGCGGGTGTGCAGGACCTGACTGTGCGGGTCGACGCGCTACTGGCCAAAATCCGCAAGAAGCACAAGGAATACGGCATCAAGGAAAAGCCCTTTGTCGTGGTCAAGGCCGACAACAGCGACCCACGCATGGGCGTGCTGACGGTGCGCGATGCCAAGGACCTGGAGTCGGCGCGCCTTCAAGTGGTGCGCGATGGCGTGGCCCCTTCCAAGGGCGGCAGCCCCCTGTTTGACGTGCTGATCCAGGAAGGGGTGCTGACCTGCGAGCGCGTCAACGATGCGGTGGCCGAACCGGTGGTCTACATGATGGACCGCTACGTGGTGGGCGGTTTCTACCGGGTGCACGCCCAGCGCAAGGTCGACGAGAACCTGAATGCACCGGGTTCCAGCTTTGTGCCATTGGCGTTCGCCGAGAGTACGCACTTACCTCAGCCTGGCATCAAGCCGGGGGCCAGCGCCCCCAACCGCTTTTACATGTATGGGGTGATCGGGCGCCTGGCCATGCTGGCTGCCAGCTACGAGCTGGAAGCCACGGACCCCGACGCCGAACATTACGACTGAGGTGTTACGGGGCGATGCGGCGTTGCCACGCGCGTGGCATGGCCGCGACAGCCCAGCGGGAATGTTGACCGTTTGAACAGGATTGACCCGCATTGGCGCGATACTTGCTGCGCGTCCTTGACCCCCGTCAATCCTTCAAACCAATGGATCAACATGAAACCACTATTCAAACCCACCCGTTTGCTGCTCGGTATGTCACTGCTGTGGCCAATGGCCTATTCCACGGCACAAACGGTTGCCCCGGCTGAACCCGCAGTCCAGGCCGGAACCCTGCAGGCCGTCACCGTCACTGCCGAGCGCCGCACAGAGAACATCAAGGATGTGCCCAGTTCCATTTCCACGCTATCGGGCGAGAAGCTCGACACCCTGAACACCGGCGGACAGGACATCCGCATGCTGTCCGGTCGCGTCCCCAGCCTGAATATTGAATCGTCGTTTGGCCGCGCCTTTCCGCGCTTCTATATCCGGGGCTACGGCAATACCGACTTCCGCTCCAACGCGTCGCAACCGGTGTCGCTGATTTATGACGACATCGTGCAGGAAAACCCCATTCTCAAGGGCTTCCCGGTCTTTGACGTGAACCGCATCGAGGTGCTGGCCGGTCCCCAGGGCACGCTGTTTGGCCGCAACACGCCCGCGGGCGTGGTCAAGATTGACTCGGTGAAGCCCTCCAAGACCACCGACGGCTATTTCAATGCGTCCTACGGCACCTACGGCACGGCGGCACTGGAATCCGCTTTCAACCTGCCCCTGTCCGGCGCCTGGAACGCCCGCATTTCGGCGCAGGTGCAGCACCGCGACAACTGGGTGACCAATGACAAGAGCGCGACCAAGAACCTCGAAGGCTACGATGACCGGGCCCTGCGTGTGCAGGCGGCCTACGATGACGGTGGCATTTTCAGCGCCCTGATCGGTGTCCACGGCCGTGACCTCAATGGCAGCGCACGCCTGTTTCGTGCCAACATTATCAAGAAGGGCACAAACGACCTGGTCGATGGATTTGATCCGAGCCGGATCCAGACCGACGGTTTGAATACCCAGAACCTGAACAACAAGGGAGCGAGTTTGAAACTGAAGTGGTCGCTGGCCGATGTCAACGTCTACTCCATCACCGGCTATGAGACCGTCAACGCGTACAGCCGCGGCGACATTGACGGTGGCTACGGCGCTGCGTTCCTGCCCTCGGGTGGCGGGCCTGGCCTGATTCCGTTCCCGTCCGAGAGCGCCGCCGGCGTGCGCGACCACCAGCAGGTGACTCAGGAAGTCCGCGTGGAGTCCAAGAGCAAGGGGCCGCTGTCCTGGCAAGCCGGCGCCTACCTGTTCAAGGAAAAGCTGGGCTTCGACAGCTACACCTACAACACTCTGGGCAACAACGCCCAGTCGGGTGCGGTGCTCAAGTCCGACCAGACCAACGACACCTATGCCCTGTTCGGCGGCGTGACCTATGCGGTGAGCGATGTGCTGAAGTTGCGCGGTGGCCTGCGCTACACCCAGGACAAGAAGGATCTGGCCACCCAACCCCTGCCAGCGGGTGACCCCAATCCCACCAACACCAGCAAGGGCCTGGGATCTACTTCGGACAACAGCATGGTCAACTGGGACATCGGTGCGACCTACAAGCTGGACAAGGACAGCAACCTGTTTGGCCGCATCGCCACCGGCTTCCGGGGTGCCAGTATCCAGCCCGCCGGCCCCTTTGGTCCGCTGAACCAGGCCGATCCGGAGACCACCATCTCCTATGAAGCCGGCTACAAGGCCGACCTGCTGAACAAGCGGGCCCGTACATCGATCAGCGTGTTCCATTACGACGTCAAGGACCAGCAACTGACGGCCGTGGGTGGTACCAGCAATGCGGTGCGCCTGCTGAACGCCAAGAACGCATCGGGCGATGGCGTTGAGGTCAACTTCGATGCCTATGTCACACCGAACTTCCTGGTGACCTTTGGCGGTAGCTACAACAACACCCAGATCAACGACGCCAGCCTGGCTGTGGGTGTGTGTGCCCAGTGCACCGTGCTGAATGCCAAGAATGCGGCTGGACAGGCGCTGATTGACGGCAACCCGCTGCCCAACGCGCCGAAGTGGATTGCCAACGTGACGGCTCGCTACGGCATCCCCGCCGCCGATGGCGCTGAGTACTTCATCTACACCGACTGGGCCTACCGCAGCGAAACCAACTTTTTCCTGTACCGCTCGGCCGAGTTCACCGGCCGGGACCTGCTCGAAGGCGGTCTGCGCGTGGGCTACAACTGGGGCAACGGCAAGTACGAAGCGGCCATTTTTGGACGCAATATCACCAACCAGATCCGCGTGACCGGTGGTATTGACTTCAATAATCTGACCGGTTTCATCAACGATCCGCGCACCTTTGGGGTGCAATTCAAGGCGGCCTTCTAAGGCATTGCCGCCAAAAAAGGGGCCAGCGCGGGTGCGCTGGCCCCTTTTTTTTGTATCCAGTTGTTGCGCTGCAACATGTCCGCAATTTCCCGTGATATCCGTCAAAAGGCGCTTGCAAGCCGGGGGCACTGGCGCAAAATAGCGATCCCAAACGGAATGGAACCCGCGCAACGTGTCGTCGGGTCAATTTGTGTCAGCAGCATCCAAATCGTCTCTCTCGGCGCTTACGCTGGGCGCCATTGGCGTCGTATACGGTGATATCGGAACCAGTGTTCTGTACGCAGTCAAGGAGGTTTTTGGCTCCGGCCACGTGCCTTTCACCCCCGATAACGTCTATGGCATCCTGTCCATCTTCTTCTGGACCCTGACGGTCATCGTTTCCCTGAAGTACGTGACGCTGGTGCTGCGGGCGGACAACCACGGCGAGGGCGGGCTGGTTGCCATGCTGGCGCTGGCGTCTCAGTCGGTCAAGGACCGGCCGGAATTGCGGCGTGTGTTGCTGCTGGTGGGCATTTTCGGTACCTGCCTGTTTTATGGGGATGGTGTCATTACGCCGGCCATCTCCGTGTTGTCAGCGGTGGAGGGCTTGGAGGTTATTTCGCCCACGCTGCACCGTTTCATCATCCCGCTCACCCTGGCCATTCTGCTGTGCCTGTTCATGGTGCAGAAGCATGGCACCAGCGGCATTGGCAAGTTCTTTGGGCCCATCACTCTGGTCTGGTTTGCCTGCATCGCCATTCTGGGGGCGGTGCACATTGCCGATCGGCCCAGCATCCTGCTGGCCATCAATCCCCTGTACGCGCTGAACTTCATGTGGAACCAGCCGGGCACCACTTTCATCATTCTGGGCGCGGTGGTGCTGTGCGTGACCGGTGGCGAGGCGCTGTACGCGGACATGGGGCACTTTGGCAAAAAGCCGATCCGGCTGGCCTGGTTTGCCGTTGTCATGCCAGCGCTCACACTCAACTATTTCGGCCAGGGAGCGCTGCTGCTCGACAACCCTGCAGCCGTGAAGAACCCGTTCTTCATGATGGCACCGGACTGGGCACTGATGCCGCTGGTGGCCTTGGCCACCATGGCCACGGTGATTGCGTCCCAGGCGCTCATTACCGGCGCATTCAGCGTCACCAAGCAGGTGATCCAGCTTGGCTATCTGCCGCGCCTGAATATCCAGCACACCAGCGTGCGCGACACCGGCCAAATCTACATGCCAATGGTCAACTGGGGCCTGTTTGTGACCATCGTGTTGGCCGTGGTGATGTTCCGTTCGTCGAGTAATCTGGCGGCGGCTTACGGCATTGCCGTCACGCTGGACATGCTGATCACGACCATCTTGACCTTTTTCGTGATTCGCCACGCCTGGAAATACCCGCTCTGGCTGTGCCTGGCTGCAACTTGTATTTTCTTCGTAGTGGACTTGGCTTTCTTTGCCTCTAACTTGATGAAGCTGTTTGCCGGCGGCTGGTT